>CANGFJ010000033.1 GCA_947453065.1 Pseudomonadota bacterium | reverse complement strand
GCCGGCCTTGTCGATGGTGCGGCCCGGCACCTGGATGCTGGAAGTCGGCTTGAAGGTGACATGGGCAATGACGTCCTGCCCCGAGGAAATGCCGCCCAGGATGCCGCCGGAGTGGTTGGACGCAAACCCCTCGGGGGTCAGCTCGTCCCGGTGCTCGCTGCCCAACTGGCTGGCAGTGGCGACGCCGTCGCCGATTTCCACGGCCTTGACGGCATTGATGCCCATCATGGCGTGCGCGATGTCGGCATCGAGGCGGTCGAACACCGGCTCGCCCAGGCCCGGCGGCAGCCCACGCGCCACCACGGTGATCTTGGCGCCGACCGAGTCGCCATCGGCGCGCAGCTTCCAGATGTAGTCTTCGAGTTCCTGCAGCCGCGACGGATCGGGACAGAAGAACGGGTTTTCATAGGCCGACAGCGGGTCTACCGGCTCGAGCACATGCGGCCCGACCTGGCTGACATAGCCGGAAACTTCTACGCCCAACCGCGTGGCCAGGTATTTGCGGGCAATGGCCCCGGCCGCCACGCGCATGACCGTTTCGCGGGCCGAGGAGCGCCCGCCTCCGCGGTAGTCGCGCAGGCCATATTTCTGCTGGTAGGTGTAATCAGCGTGGCCCGGACGGAACCGGTCTTTGATTTTTTCGTAGTCGCGCGAGCGGGCGTCGGTGTTCTCGATCAGCAGGCCGATCGGCGTGCCGGTGGTCACGCCCTCAAAAACGCCGGACAGGATGCGTACCTGATCGGATTCCTTGCGCTGGCTGACGAACTGCGAAGTGCCGGTGCGGCGACGATCGACGTCGGCCTGCAGGTCGGCCTCGGTCAGCGGCAGCCCGGGCGGACAGCCGTCGATAATGCAGCCCAAGCCAGGCCCATGGCTTTCGCCAAAGCTGGTGACGACGAACGACTTGCCGATGCTGTTACCCGACACGACTTATAGATCCTTTGCCATCTTTTGAAGATCGGCTGCAGAGAGCAGGAACACCCCGCCTCCGCCACGCTCAAATTCGAGCCAGATGAACGGCCAGTTGCGGAACTGACGGCGCACCGTGGTTTCGGTATTACCCACCTCGACGACGAGGATGCCCTGGGGTGTCAGGAATCGCAGCGCCTCGCGCAACAACACCTTCACGGCATCCATCCCGTCGCGCCCGGCACGCAGCGCGCCTTCGGGCTCATGTGCATATTCGGCCGGCAAGCCCTTGAATTCAGACGTGCCGACATAGGGCGGATTGCTGACGATAATATCGTAGGGCGGCCCCTGAAGCGCGCTGAAATAGTCAGATTCGACCAGGCGCAGGCGCCGGGTCAGGCCATAGGCCTTGCGATTGATGCGCGCGACATCCAGCGCATCGGGGCTGATGTCGACGGCATCGACCTTCGCCTTGGGAAAGGCCAGGGCACAGGCAATGGCAATACACCCCGACCCGGTGCCCACGTCCAGGATGCGCCGCACCTTGGCCGGGTCGACCCAGGGCTGGAAGCGCGCCTCGATCAACTCGGCGATCGGGGAGCGGGGAATCAGTGCCCGCTCGTCCACATACATCGGCAGGCCGCAGAACCAGATGCGGTGGGTCAAATAGACCGCCGGCACCCGTTCCTTAATGCGTCGCGTCACCAGGGCATCGATGGCGAGTTGATCCTGCTGCGCGGGTCGCCGCGCCAGGTCGCGCTCCGTCAACTCGCCTTCCAGGCCCAGCACATGGAACACCAGTGCTGCGGCGTCATCGCCCGCATTGTCCGTACCGTGGCCGTAATGCAGCCGGGCAGCCGCCAGGCGGCGGGTACAGTGGCGCAGAATCTCGAGCAGGGTGCGCGAGGTGGGGCGCCGGGCAGGCCGGCTGTGGGATACTTGTTTCGTGGCCAAAAAACGCTCCGCTGTCTTTCTCATCGTCATTGCCCTGGCCGCAGCCCTGGGCGGTGCCTTGGTCGCCCGGCATGTTGGCCGAGCGCCCATCGCGTTGCAAAACGGCACGCTACTGCCGGGCGGCAAGCCCATCGCGGCGTTCCAGCTAACCGACCACGAGGGCCAGGCTTTTGGCACGGCGCAGCTGAAGGGCGAGCCCAGCCTGCTGTTCTTCGGCTTCACCCACTGCCCAGACGTCTGCCCGACCACCCTGGCCCTGCTGGCAAGTCTGGAAAAGCACCAGCCCCTGCCCGGCCTGCGGATGTTGTTCGTGACCGTGGACCCCGAGCGCGACGACACCCTCACCCTTAAGCGCTACGTCAACGCCTTCAGCGACCGGATGATCGGGCTGCGGGGCGATGACGCGCAGCTGGCGCCGCTGCTGCGCAGCCTCGGCGCCGTGAGCTTCCGCCAGGGCACCGTCGGCGGCGACTACACCGTGGATCACTCGGCCACACTGTATCTCATTGACGGGCAGGGCCAGCTGGCCGCCGTCTTCACACCGCCATTCTCGCTGCCTGCGCTGGAATCGGACTTGAAGCTCGCTGCGCGAGCACTGGAACGCTAGATGGGTATGTTCTTTGTCCCGATGCAGTACCTGCTGCCGCAACACACGTTTTCACGCGTGGTGCTGCAGGCCACGCGGATCGAAACGCCCGTCATCAAGGACGCGCTGATCGGCTCGTTCATCAAGGGCTTCAACCCCGACATGAGCGACGCGGTGGAGACCGACCCGCACGCCTACGCCAGCTTCAACGCCTTCTTTACGCGCGCCCTGCGCCCGGAAGCCCGGCCCATCGCCGCCGGCGCCGGTGCGCTGGCCAGCCCGGTGGATGGCACGGTCAGCCAGGCGGGCCCCATTGCCGGCGACCAGGTCTTCCAGGCCAAGGGCCACCACTACAGCCTCGATGCACTGCTCTCGGGTGCCGCACCGGGCTGGTCCGCCGGCTTCCGGGACGGCCTGTTCGCCACGATTTACCTCGCGCCCTACAACTACCACCGCATCCACATGCCCTGTGATGGCGTGCTGCGCGAAGCCTGGTATGTGCCGGGCAAGCTCTTCAGCGTGAATGCGGCCACCGCCGCTGCCGTGCCCGGCCTGTTCGCGCGCAACGAGCGCGTCGTGCTGCTGTTCGAGGGCGACTGTGGACCGTTTGCCGTGATCCTGGTCGGCGCCCTGTTCGTGGGCAGCATGACCACCGTCTGGCACGGGGATGTGACGCCGCGGCGGCCGCGCCAGCCCACGCGCCTGCCACTGGACAGCTTCGCGCACCCGCTGGCGATGTCGCGCGGCGAGGAGCTGGGCCGCTTCAACATGGGGTCCACCGTCATCCTGCTGTTCGGCAAGAACAAGGCCGAGCTGCTGCAGAAGATCAGCGCAGGCCAGGTCGTGCGCATGGGCGAGCCCATCGGGCAACTCCCGCAGGCCCGGGCCGAGTGAGCCAGGGCGACTGGCGTCCGACCGCAGAGCGGGCGGCGCTGGCCCATCGGGCGCAACTGCTGGCCCGGACCCGGGCCTTCTTCGCAGACCGCGGCGTACTGGAAGTCGAGACCCCCGCGCTGGTGGCAGCGGCCACCAGCGACCCGCAGATCGAATCCCTTGCCGTGGCCGGGCCTCAGGGCGAGCACGCCGGCTACCTGCACACCTCGCCCGAGTACGCGATGAAGCGGCTGCTGGCCGCAGGCAGTGGCGACATTTACCAGCTCTGCCGGGTCTACCGCGCTGGCGAGCGCAGCCGCCTGCACAACCCCGAGTTCACGCTGCTGGAGTGGTACCGGCTGGGCTACACGCTCGAGCAGCTCATGCAGGAAACCGCCGGGCTCGCACAGCAGCTGCTTGATCCGTCCGACTCGCCGCGCCCGATCGAACTCATCAGCTATCGAGAAGCGTTCGAACAGTCCTTGCAGATCGACCCACTCACGGCCTCCCACTCGGCCCTGGCCGCCATCGCACGCGCGCAGGGGCTGGATCTGCGCAGCATCGCCACGGCGACGCGCGATGAACTGCTCGACTTCCTGGCGGCCACGCAGGTGGGGCCGGCACTGGGCAAAGGCCGCCTCAGCTGCCTGCACCATTACCCGGCGTCGCAGGCGTCTCTGGCGCAACTGGACGCCCAGGACGCGCGGACGGCCCTGCGTTTCGAACTCTATGCCGAAGGGGTGGAACTGGCTAACGGCTATGTCGAACTGGGCGACGCCGACGAACAGCAGCGCCGTTTCCAGGCTGACGCCCAGGAGCGCGCACGACGCGGCCTGGCGCCGCACGAAGGCGATGGGCGACTGGTCGCCGCCCTGAGGTCTGGGATGCCGGCCTGTGCCGGCGTGGCAGTCGGCTTTGACCGGCTGCTGATGGTGGCGCGGGGCGCCAGCCACATCGACGCGGTGCTGGCACTGCCCGCTGAACGGGCCTGAAGCGCCAGCGCCCGACGCGCCTTACTTGGCGCGGGAGATGTACTCGCCGTTGCGCGTATCGATGCGCAGGAGCTCGCCTTCGTTGATGAACAACGGCACGCGGACGACAGCGCCGGTTTCCAGCTTGGCCGACTTCTGGCCGCCCTGGGCGGTGTCACCCTTCAGGCCCGGATCGGTTTCCACGACCTTGAGGTCGATGTGCGCCGGCGGCATGACCTGCAGCGGCACGTTGTTCCACAGGGTAACGATGCAGGTGATGCCATCCTTGAGCCACTTGACGTTGTCGCCCACGGCCATGGCACCGGCCACGTACTGCTCGAAGCTGTCGGGCACCATGAAGTGGTAGAACTCGCCGTCGGCATACAGGTACTGCATGTCGGTATCGACGATATCGGCGGACTCAACGCTGTCACCGGACTTAAAGGTGCGCTCGATCGTGCGGCCGTTCTTGAGGTTGCGGACCTTCACGCGGTTGAAGGCCTGGCCCTTGCCCGGCTTGACCATCTCGTTCTCGACGATCGAATACGGATCGTTGTCGAGAAGGATCTTGAGTCCGGACTTGAATTCGCTGGTGTTGTAGCTGCCCATAATATTCCTGCTTCAATCCGGATGCCGGGGACCGCAGAATGCGCCCCATGAAAAAGGTCGCGTATGGTAACGAATAGCCTCCCTGCCCGCCACAACACGGGCCCGATCACCTGGCAGCAGGAGCTGGCCACCGCCTTTACCGAGCCGGCGGCGCTGTTGCAGGCCCTGGGCCTGGATCCGGCCCAGCTGCCCGACGGCGGGCTGGAGGCGCTGCGAAAGTCTGCAGCACTGTTCCCGCTGCGCGTGCCGGCCAGCTTCGTCCGGCGCATGCGCTATGGCGACTTCAATGATCCCTTGCTGCGCCAGGTGCTGCCGCTGGGCCAGGAGCAACTCCAGCAGGCCGGTTTCAGCGCCGACCCGCTGGAGGAGGCCGCGGCCCGGCTCGCCCCTGGCCTGCTGCAGAAGTACCCGGGCCGGGCCTTGCTGGTGACCACCGGCGCCTGTGCCGTGCACTGCCGCTACTGCTTCCGGCGCGAGTACGACTACGGCGCCGACAGCGACAGCGAACAGGGCGGTCGCTGGGAGGCTGCGCTGGCAGCGCTGACTGCGGACCCCAGCATCGAAGAACTGATCCTCAGCGGCGGCGATCCCCTGGCGCTGGGCAATGCACGCCTGGCCAGCCTGGTGCAGCGTGCGGCACAGCTGCCGCAGCTCAAGCGCCTGCGCCTGCATACGCGCACCCCCATCGTGCTGCCCTCGCGCGTGGATGCAGGGCTTCTTGCGCTGCTGGCCGCCTGTCCGCTGCAGGTCATCGTCGTGGTGCACGCCAACCACGCCGCCGAGATCGACGAGGAAGTCACCGCCAGCCTGAAGGCGCTCCGCGCGACGGGCGCCCATCTGCTCAACCAGTCGGTCCTGCTGGCCGGCGTCAACGACGACGCCACCGCCCTGGCCGAGCTCTCCCAGGCCCTGTTTGCCGCTGACACCCTGCCCTACTACCTCTTCCTGCTGGATCGCGTGAACGGCACGGGGCACTTCGAGGTGCCGGAGGCGCAGGCCCAGTCCCTGATGCGCGAACTCAACGGCCGCCTACCCGGCTACCTGGTGCCGCGGCTGGTGCGAGAAATTCCGGGCATGCCAGGCAAGACGCCGGTTTCCATCGGCGTCGCCCTGTCCTGAATGTGTGGGGGCTCACAATGCCAAGCCCCCGGGTGACATATGATTTGTCATAGCGTTCATGGAGACCGCCTTTGTCCGACAATGCCGCCGTTCCGCTGGTCGTCGTCAGCCCTGCCCGAGACCCCGTTGAAGCCCTGAACAGCTTGCTGCGTCGCAACGGCATTCCGGCACATTGCACCTGGATTCCTGGTCTGCAGGATCTGGCCGACGCCCTGGTGCAGATCAACCCCGAACTGCTGGTCTGTGTGAGCCAGGACGGTGCCGAACTGGAAACGGTGGCCCGGCTGCGCGATCGCTTCGCCGCGGACGTGCCCCTGCTTCTGATCCGGCCTGCAGTCGACGAGGCCACCATCGCGGGCGACCTGGCGCTCGGCGCACGCGATTCCGTCACGTTTGCCAATCCGGCACGCCTGCAGTCTGTGGTCGAGCGCGAGTTGCGCGCCTACCGGCTGGACCGTGCCCTCAAGGGCACGCTGCGCTCGGCGCAGGACTACCGCAAACAGCTCGAGAGCGTGCTGACCCGCTCCAACGATGCCATCGCCCAGGTGCAGGAAGGCATCCTGGTCGATGCCAACTCCTCGTGGCTGGAACTCGTTGGCGTCGAAGAAGCCAGCGCGATCACCGGCCAGCCCATCATGGATTTCTTCGACGATGCGACCCATCCAGCCCTCAAGGGCGCGCTGATCGCCTGCCAGCAGGGTCGCTGGAGCGATCACACGCTAAAGGTCGATGCGCTGATGGCCGACGGCAGCACCGTGCCGCTGGAAATCACGCTCGCGCTGGGCGAGCGGGAGGGCGAACCCTGCGTGCGGCTCGTCGTGCCGGCACAGAAGCATGACGACCGGCAACTGGCCACGGAACTGGCCGACGCCGTGCGTCGCAACCCGCGCACCGGGCTGCTGTATCGCCAGCCCCTGTTCGAGGCACTGGGCAAGCGGCTGGAGAATCCGGTCCAGGGCGGCGCGCGGTTTCTCGTGTGCATCCGTCCCGACCACTTTCCGACCATCGAGCGCGACCTGGGCCCGGTGGGCAGCGAGGATTTCATCCAGACCCTCTGCCAGCTGGTGAAGCCGCAGCTGTTGCCCAACGACCTGATCGGCCACTTCAGCGGCACGGGGCTGATGGCCCTGATCGAGCGCGGCACCGAGCGCGATGCAGAGGCCTGGGCCGAGCGCCTGATCGACCGGGTCGCCCGCTACGAATATGTGCTGCTGGGCAAAACGATCAAGGCCACGATCACAATCGGCCTCAGCCTGGTCCCCAACGTGGCGCCCCGCCTGGACAGCGTGCTCATTGATGCGCTGGATGCGGCGCGGCGCGGTCGCCAGCGCGGCGGCAACCAGCTCTGTGCCTTTGACCGCAGCGACGCCGACACCCGCGTGCAGTCCTATGACGCGGTGTGGATCAAGCACATCAAGGCCGCGTTGATGGAGAACCGCTTCCGGCTCGTGCAGCAGCCGGTGGCCAGCCTGCAGGGCACGGACACGCAAATGTTCGACGTCCTGGTCCGCATGGTCGATACGCAGGGCAAGGAAGTCCTGCCCGCAGAGTTCATGCCGGCCGCGGAACGCAACGACCTGCTGAAGAACATCGACCGCTGGGTCATCGGTGCCGCGCTGGCCGTGGCGGCCAAACGCAAACCCGGTTGCCTGTTCGTGCGCCTGACGCGCAGCAGCGCACTGGACCCGACCCTGGTGCCCTGGCTCGATGCCCAGATCAAAGCGGCCGTGGTCGACCCGCGCCGCATCTGCATCCAGGTCACCGAAGAGATTGCCGCGAACCACCTACAGGAAATCCGCCGCCTCGCCGTGGCGCTGCGCGAACGGCAACTGCGTTTCGCACTGGAACATTTCGGCGCCGGCAGTGACTCGATCGGGCTCATCAACACCATCCCGCTCGACTTCCTGAAAATCGATGGCTCGCTGATGCAAGGCCTGGCCGATGACGAGCTGCTGCAGGACAAGGTGCGCGGCCTGGTCGAAGCGGCTGGCAACCTGGGCATCGCCACCATCGCCGAGCGCGTCGAGGATGCCAACACCATGGCGGTACTGTGGCAGCTCGGCATGCAGTACCTGCAGGGGTACTTCATCCAGACGCCCGAAGAAATCGTGATGGAAGTGAAATAGCCGCCGCGGCGGCTAACGGTGTACGCCGGGGATCGCCACCCGCTTTTCCACCGCCCGCGCGGCCAGCACGATGACCGACACCAGCGCCAGGTAGACCATCGCGGCCAGCAGGTAAGCCTTGAAGAACTGGAAATTGGTCGCGGCAAGTTCCTGCATGCGGGCAAAGAACTCTGTGTACTGAATGAGAAACGCCACGGTGCTGTCTTTCAGGTTGAGGATGGCCTGGTTGGTCAGCGCCGGCACCGACAGCCGCAACACCTGCGGCAGTGTCACCAGCCCGAAGACCTGACGGTGGCTGAATCCTTGCGACCGCGCAGCCTCCAGCTCCGCCTGATCCAGCCCGTTGTAGGCCGAGGTCAGGTAGGCGGCATTGTAGGCCGCCACATTCAGCGTAAAGCCCAGCACTGCCACCCAGAACGGCGAAACGCGCAGGCCCCACTGAGGCAGCCCGTAATACATCAGGAACAGCAGCACGATCAGCGGCATCCCGATGAAGAACGAGATATAGCCCTGGGTGCAACGGCGCACCAGCCGTTGCCGGCTGAGCGTCAGGTAAAACACGCCAACCCCGCCGAGCAGCCCCGTCATGCTGACCAGCACGGTGAGCTGCAGCGTCTGGCCCAGCCCTGCCAGAATCAGCGGCATCTGTTCCAGCAGGTCGCGCCAGAACGACGGCCAGCCATTCATCACGTGCCGGTCTCACGCCCGAAGAATGCGCGCACCTGCGGATCCGGATGATCGGCTGAGAGGCGCGCGACGCTGTCTTCGGCCCGCACCACGCCGCGGTCGAGAAACACCACCTGGTCAGCAATGCTGCGCGCCAGCTGCAGGTCGTGGGTGACACACATCAGCGTCACCTTCTCGTCATGCAGGCGCCGGATCAGTTGCGCGACCTCGCGCGAGAGCACCGGATCCAGCGCCGAGGTGGGCTCATCCAGCACCACCACCGCCGGGTCCATCGCCAGCGCGCGGGCCAGCGCCACGCGCTGCTTCTGCCCGCCGGAGATCTGCCCCGGATACTTGTCGCGGTGTTCGGCCATGCCCAGCCGATCCAGCTCGTGCAGGGCCTTCTGCTCGGCCTCGGCCCGGCGCAGGCCGCGCAGCTTGCGCAGGCCCAGCGTCACGTTGCCCAGCACCGTGAGGTGGCGATACAGCGCGAACTGCTGGAACACGAAGCCGATGCCCTGCCGCAGGGCCCGCACATCCACGCCCGGGCCGGTCACTTCCTGACCGCGAAAATGGATGGTGCCTGAGGTGGGTTCGACCAGTCGGTTCAGGCAGCGCAGCAGAGTCGACTTGCCGCAGCCTGAAGGCCCCATGACGACCTTGATGTCGCCCTCGGCCAGGTCCAGGTTCACCCCGGCCAACACACGCTGGCCATCGAACTCCTTGACCAGGTCGCGCACCTGGATCAGCGGCGTGGCCGTCATGCCGGCACCATGCCCGGCACGCGGTAATGCCGCTCCAGCCACCGCACCCCGACGAGCAGGATGCGGAAGATCGCGAAATACATCACGCCCACGGCCAGGTAGATCTCGATGCCGCGCTGGGTCGTGGCCGTCAGGGTCATTGCCTGCTTGGTGATCTCGGGCAGGCCGACCGTATAGGCAAACGGGGAATACTTCAGCACCGTGGTGAACTCGTTGACCATGCCCGGCACCGCAAAACGCAGCATCTGCGGCAACTCGATCAAACGGAGCACCTGCAGCCTACTCAGGCCCATCGCCTCGGCCGCCAGGATTTCGGTCGCATCGACCGAGTCGAGCGCACCGCGGAACACTTCGGCCAGGTAGGCCCCCGCAATCAGCCCGAGGCTCAGCACCATGGCGATCAGCGGCGGCACCTTGAGCCCGATGCCCGGCAGACCAAAATAAACCATGAACAGCAGCACCAGCACCGGGATGCCGCGAAACACATAGGTGAACACATCCAGCAGCGGCAACACGCCCGGTAGACGGAGCCGGCGCAGCATGGCCACGGCCAGCCCCACCGCCAGGCCCGTGGCACTGCAGGCCAGCGTAACCAGCACGGTGTAGCCGGCGCCCCGCGCCAGCAGCACCAGGATCTCGAGGAAGTTCACTGGCCGCCGGCACGCAGGCCCGGGAGCCGGCGGATTACTTCATCCACTTATCGAGCGTCGCCGTGAGCTTCTCGGCACCCAGTTCGTCGAGGTAACGGTCGAAGTCCGCACGCAGGTCCGAACCCTTGGCAAAGGCAAAGCCCAGCTTGTCGAAACCGGTGAACACATAGCTGCTCGCAAACGGCAGGTTCTTCTTGAACTTGTAGTTCGCGAACACCGGCTCTTCGATGAAGGCCAGGTCGAGGTTGCCGTTCTGAAGGTCGGCGATCACTTCATTGTAGGTCGGGTAGAGCTTGACCTTGGCGAGCGTGTAATAGCCCTTGGGCTCCAGCTCGTTCTTGATCAGGTCGTTGTAGGCCATGCCGCGCGGATAGCCGATGGAGTACTTCTTCAGTTCAGCCAGATCGGTGATCTTCAGATTGCGGCTGGCCAGGCTGACCAGGTGCCAGGCGTTGTCGTAGTAAGGACGCGAGAAGTCCATCGCCTCTTTGCGCTTGTCGGTAATCGAAATACCGGAGAAGGCCACGTCGGCCTGGCCGCTGGACACCGCACCCAGCATGCCCTGCCAGTCATAGGCCGTGACCTGCAGCGTGCAGCCGCGCGCCTGGCAATACCCTTCGAAAATATCCATGTCGGCGCCGACCGTCTTGCCGGCCTCTTCGTAGAGCATGGGCGGTGAAGTGGGCGAGACAGCGACCTTGATGACCCGCGCCTCAGGCGCTTTTGCCGCGGCGCCCGTATCGGTCTTCGACGAACAGCCCACCGCAGCCAGCGCCAGCAGGCAGACCAGACCCATCCATGGATTTTTCATGTTCATTCCGTGTCTCACTGAAGTAAACCGCGACGCTACCACAGCCACCGGTTCGCGCCTTACTGCACTTCCAGCCGGTCTACCTTGCGGTAGTTGCGCGACAGCATCGCGCCACGCTGGGCCCGCTCGCCGCGGAATTCATCCAGCTGTGTGTAGGTCAGCGTCATGGGCCGCTCGCCACACCAGACCACGAGCTTCTGGCCGGGCGCCACAACCGCAGCCCCCACGAGCACTTCCTCGCGATCCGCTGCCTTCTTGGTCGGGATGCCGAACAACTTATTGCCCTTGCCGCGCGGCAGTTCCGGCACTTCCGCCACAGGGAACACCAGCATGCGGCCTTCGTTGTTGACCACGGCCACCACGGCCTCGCCAGCCGGCACGGGCACCGGTGGCAGCACGAGCGCGTTGTCGGTGAGCTTGAGCACGCTCTTGCCCGCGCGGTTACGGGAGTGCAGCTCGGACAGCCGGATCGTGAACCCATAGCCAGCGTCGCTGGCCAGCAGCCACAACTCTTCCGGGTCGCCAATGGCGATACCCGCGAACTTCGCCCCATCGGGCGGATCGAGGCGGCCGGACAGCGGCTCGCCCTGCCCGCGGGCCGATGGCAGCGTGTGTGCCGGCAGGCTGTACGCCCGGCCCGTGCTGTCGAGGAAGACCGCCAGCTGCGTGCTGCGGCCCCGCGCGGCCACCAGGAAGCCGTCGCCCGTCTTGTAGGAGAGCGTCTGCGGATCGATCTCGTGGCCCTTGGCCGCACGCACGAACCCACCGGTGGAGAGCACGACCGTGACCGGCTCGTTGGCCACCAGCTCGGTTTCCTCGATGGCCGTGGCCTGCTCGCGCTCGACCAGCTTCGAGCGGCGGTCATCGCCGAATTCCTTGGCGTCCGCGGTGAGCTCATCGCGCACCAGCTGGCGCAGGTTGGCCTCGCTGGAGAGCAGCGCCACCAATCCGTCGCGCTCGGCGGCCAGCTTGGACTGCTCTTCGCGGATCTTCATTTCCTCAAGCTTGGCCAGGTGGCGCAGCTTGGTGTCGAGGATCATCTCCGCCTGCTCTTCGCTCAGGCCGAAGCGCGCGATGAGCTTGGGCTTGGGCTCATCCTCGGTGCGGATGATGCGAATGACCTCGTCGAGGTTCAGGTAGACGATCAAGAGGCCATCGAGCAGGTGCAGGCGCCGATTGACCTTGTCGAGGCGGAAATTCAGGCGCCGCGTCACGGTGCGTATGCGGAAGGTCAGCCACTGCGACAGCAGCTCCTTCAGGCTCATCACCTTCGGTCGGCCATCCAGGCCGATGATGTTGAGGTTGACGCGGTAGCTGCGCTCCAGGTCCGTGGTGGCGAACAGGTGCGTCATCAGCTGCGGCACATCGACGCGGTTGGAGCGCGGGATGATGACGATGCGGGTCGGGTTCTCGTGGTCCGACTCATCGCGGATGTCATCGACCATCGGCAGTTTCTTGTCGCGCACCTGCTGGGCGATCTGCTCCTGCAGCTTGCTGCCCGAGACCTGGTGCGGCAGCGTCGTGATGACGATGTTGCCAGTGTCCTCGTCCATCTCCCACATGGCGCGGGCGCGATAGCTGCCCGTGCCCTTTTCGTAGAAGTCCTGCAGGTCGCTGCGCGAGGAGACGATCTCGGCGCCCGTCGGAAGGTCAGGTCCCTTCACATATTTCATCAGCGCCTTGGTCGTGGCCTCCGGGTCATCCAGCAAGTGGATGCAGGCGTTGGCGACCTCGCGCAGGTTGTGCGGCGGCACGTCGGTGGCCATGCCGACGGCGATGCCCGAAGTGCCGTTGAGCAGCAGGTTGGGCAGGCGTGCCGGCAAAATCAGCGGCTCTTCCAGCGTGCCGTCGAAGTTCGGGCCGAAATCCACCGTGCCCGCATCGATCTCGCCCAGCAGCACCTCGGCATAGCGCGTCAGCCGCGCCTCGGTGTAACGCATGGCGGCAAAGGACTTCGGGTCGTCGGTCGAACCCCAGTTGCCCTGGCCGTCCACGATCGGATAGCGATAGGTAAAGGGCTGCGCCATGTGCACCATGGCCTCGTAGCAGGCCGAGTCCCCGTGCGGATGGAACTTGCCGATCACGTCGCCGACGGTGCGCGCCGACTTCTTGTGCTTGTTGGTCGAGGCCAGGCTCAGCTCGCTCATCGCATAGATGATGCGGCGCTGCACCGGCTTGAGACCGTCGCCCAGGGCCGGCAGCGCCCGGTCGAGGATCACGTACATCGAGTAGTCGAGGTAGGCCTTCTCGGTGAAGGTGCGCAGCGGCTGGCGCTCGACCCCTTCGAAATTCAGTTCCTGGTCTTTCAATTCGGTTCCCGGAAGAGTGGTCAGGCCAGGACGTCGGCAATGTTGCCGTTCTGCTCGAGCCATTCGCGCCGGTCAGAGGCGCGTTTCTTGGCAAGCAGCATGTCCATGAGCTGGTCAGTGTTGTCGTTCGCGTCGATGGTCAGCTGCACCAGCCGGCGGGTCGGCGGATCCATCGTGGTCTCGCGCAGCTGCAGCGGCGACATCTCGCCCAGGCCTTTGAAGCGCGTGACCATGGGCTTGGCGCGCGAATGCTCGGCCACCAGCTTGGCCAGGTAGGCATCCCGCTCGGCATCATCCAGGGCGTAGTGCACCTGCTTGCCGGCATCGATGCGATACAGCGGCGGCATGGCCACGTACACGTGCCCGGCCAGCACCAGCGGCCGGAAGTGCCGCAGGAACAGCGCGCACAGCAGCGTCGCGATGTGCAGACCGTCGGAGTCGGCGTCGGCCAGGATGCAGACCTTGTGGTAGCGCAGGTCGGAGATGTCCGCCGACCCCGGGTCCACGCCGATGGCAATGCTGATGTTGTGCACTTCCTCGGACGAGGCCACCTGGCCGTGCTCCAGCTCCCAGGTGTTGAGGATCTTGCCGCGCAGGGGCATGACCGCCTGCGAGCTGCGGTCGCGCGCCTGCCGCGCCGAGCCACCGGCCGAGTCGCCCTCGACCAGGAACAGCTCCGAGCGCTTGGGATCCTGGTTGGTGCAGTCGGCCAGCTTGCCTGGCAGCGCAGGGCCAGACACCGCGCGCTTGCGCGTGACGCGCTGGGCGGCCTTGATGCGCTCCTGCGCGTTGGCGATGGCGTACTGCGCGATGCCCTCGCCGGCATCCGGGTGCTGGTTCAGCCACAGCGCCGTGGCGTCGCGGGCATAGCCCTCGACCAGCTGCGCGGCTTCGCGCGAGCCCAGGCGCTCCTTGGTCTGGCCGGCGAACTGCGGCTCGCGCAGCTTCATCGACAGCACAAACGAGACGCCGCTCCAGATGTCCTCGGGCGAGAGCTTCACGCCACGCGGCAGCAGGTTGCGGAACTCCGCGAACTCGCGCACCGCCGCGCAGATGCCACCGCGCAGGCCGTTGACGTGCGTGCCGCCGCCGGAGGTCGGAATGAGATTGACGTAGCTCTCGGCCACCGCCTGCGTCATGTCCGGCGCCCAGACCAGCGCCCATTCCACGGCATCGTGGGCCGAACCCATCTTGCCGGTCAGGGGCTCCTTGGGCATGCGGTCGACGCTGCCGAGCTGCTCGAGCAGGTATTCGCTGAGCGCACCGGTGTAGAACCACTCTTCGGTCTCGCCGGTGGCCTCGTTCGCGTAGCGCATGCGCAGGCCGGGGCACAGGACGGCCTTGGCCTTGAGCGTGTGGCGCAGGTCCGAGACCAGGAACTTGTCCGTGTCGAAGAACTTCGGGTCTGGCCAGAAGTGCACCGTCGTGCCGGTGCTGGACTTGGCCACCGTGCCCACCTCGGTGAGCTTGGCGGTGAGGTTCCCGTCGTGGAAACCGATGTGGTACTCCTTGCCACCGCGCCGCACCCGGCAGTCCAGCTGCTTGGAGAGCGCGTTGACCACGGACACACCGACGCCGTGCAGGCCGCCGGAGTAACCATAGGCACCATCGGAGAATTTGCCGCCGGCATGCAGCCGCGTGAGGATCAGCTCGACGCCGCTGACTTTCTCGATGGGGTGGATATCCACCGGCATGCCGCGGCCGTTGTCCGACACCGACAGCGAGCCGTCCTTGTGCAGGATGAGGCTGATCTCGGTGCAGTGGCCCGCCAGCGCCTCATCGACACTGTTGTCGATCACCTCATGCGCGAGGTGGTTCGGGCGGGTGGTCTCGGTGTACATGCCCGGGCGACGCCGGACCGGATCGAGACCGGAGAGGACCTCGATATCTGATGCGCTGTAAGTGGGGGTCATTGATGAAATGATAACCGGGGCGCGATGGTTGGTGTCGGGAGCCTGCGAACCCCCTAGACTTGGGGTTCCGACCCGCACCCTACGGACACCCATGGCGCGCAAGACACCGGCCAACGCCGAACCGACCCCTGATTTCGAGGCCTCGCTCGAGGAGCTGGAGGCCCTGGTGGAGCGCCTGGAGCGCGGTGACCTGCAGCTGGAAGAGGCCCTGGGCAGCTTTGAGCGCGGCGTGGCCCTGACCCGGCACTGCCAGAAGGCCCTGTCGGCCGCCCAGCAGAAGGTCGAGATCCTGCTGAAGGAAGGCGGAGAAACCCGCGCGCGCGACTTCGAGGGCGAGGCGGCCGGAGCGGAAGCAGACGATGAGTAAGGCGATTGCGCCGGCGGAACTGGCCGCCAGCATCCGCGGCTACCAGCTGCGCTCCGAGCAGCAGCTGGACCGCTACCTCACGCTGACCGAGCCCGGCACCGCCCGGTTGCTGGAAGCCATGCGCTACAGCGTGCTGGGCGGCGGCAAGCGCCTGCGCCCGATCCTGGTCTATTGCGCCGGCGAGGCCCTGGGCGCGCCCCTGGCCTCCCTGGATGCCCCGGCTGCGGCCGTCGAGCTCATCCACGCCTACAGCCTGGTGCACGACGACCTTCCGGCCATGGACGACGACGACCTGCGCCGCGGCCGTCCGACCTGCCACAAGGCCTATGACGAAGGCACGGCGGTGCTGGTGGGCGATGCGCTGCAGGCGCTGGCCTTTGGCGTCATCGCCGAAGACGAGTCCCCGGGCGTGAGCGCCGCTGCCCGGCTGCATGTCCTGCGGGTCCTGGCCCAGGGCATCGGCACCGCCGGCATGGCGGGCGGCCAGGCCATCGACCTGGAGGCCGTGGGCCAGCCGCTGACGCTCGCCGCACTCGAGGAAATGCACCGGCGCAAGACCGGCGCGCTGATCAAGGCCAGCGTGCTGATGGGCGCGATCACCGCCAATGTGGGCCCCGGCCCCGAACTGGACGCGCTGGAGCGCTTCGGCGCCGAGCTGGGCCTGGCCTTCCAGATCCAGGACGACATCCTCGACGTCACCGGCGACACCGCCACCCTCGGCAAGCAGGCCGGCGCCGACGCCGCCCGCGACAAGCCGACCTACCCCAGCCTGCTGGGCCTGGCCAAAGCACAGGAACTGGCGGCCAATGCCCGCGACCGCGCCATAGAGAGCCTGCGCAGCCTGGGCCCGCGCGGCGAGCCGCTTGCGGCACTGGCCCATTTCGTGGTCGACCGCAGCCACTAACCCCGCAGTGTAGACTTGAGCCCTATGGCCGGACCGGCACGCTACCCCCTACTCGACAGCCTGCGCTCGCCCGCCGACCTGCATGCCTTTGGCACTGCAGAGCTCACGGCGCTGGCGGCCGAGCTGCGCGATTTCCTCATCCACACCGTCAGCACGCGGGGCGGCCACTTTGCGGCCGGTCTGGGCACGGTCGAGCTGACCATCGCGCTGCACCACGTCTTCAACACGCCCCACGACCGCATCGTCTGGGACGTCGGCCACCAGGCCTATCCGCACAAGGTGCTCACGGGCCGGCGCGAACAGCTGGGCAGCATCAAGCAGAAAGGCGGTCTGGCGCCCTTCCCCCACCGCGCCGAAAGCGAATACGACACCTTCGGCACGGGGCACTCCAGCACCTCGATCAGCGCGGCGCTGGGCATGGCCATCGGCGCACAGCGCAAAGGCGAGCACCGCCATGCCGTGGCCGTGATCGGCGACGGCGCCATGAGCGGCGGCATGGCCTTCGAGGCCCTGAACCACGCCGGCACGCTGCCGGTGAACCTGCTGGTCGTGCTCAACGACAACGACATGTCGATCTCCGAGGGCGTGGGCGCGCTGTCGCAGTATTTCGCGCGCATCCTCTCGGGCCGCGCGTACTCGACGCTGCGCGAGGGGGGCAAGAAGGTCCTCAGCCGTCTGCCCACGATGCGCGAGCTGGCGCGCCGCTCCGAAGAACACTTCAAGGGCATGGTCCTGCCCGGCACGCTGTTTGAAGAAATGGGCTTCAACTACATCGGCCCGGTCGACGGCCATGACCTGGGCGCGCTGGTCACGGCGCTGAAGAACATCAGCGAACTCAAGGGCCCGCAGTTCCTGCACGTCATCACGACCAAGGGCAAGGGCTACGCCCCCGCAGAGGCCGACCCGATCAAATGGCATGGCCCGGGCCCCTTCGACCCGACCAGTGGCACCATCTTCAAGGAAAAGGCCGCCGGCCCCAGCTACTCGCAGGTGTTCGGCAGCTGGCTGTGCGACGTGGCCGCGCTGGACGAGCGCATCGTGGCCATCACCCCGGCCATGCGCGAAGGCTCCGGCCTCGTCGAGTATTCCAGGCGCTTTCCGGACCGTTATTTCGACGTGGCGATTGCCGAGCAGCATGCCGTCACCTTCGCTGCGGGCCTGGCCTGCGAAGGCCTCGTGCCGGTGGTGGCGATCTACTCCACGTTCCTGCAGCGCGGCTACGACCAGCTGATCCACGACGTGGCGCTGCAGAACCTGCCCGTGGTCTTCGCGCTCGACCGCGCCGGCCTGGTCGGCGGCGACGGGGCCACCCACCAGGGCAGCTATGACCTGAGCTTCCTGCGCTGCATCCCCAACCTGGTGGTCATGGCGCCCAGCGACGAGAACGAGTGCCGGCAGATGCTCTTCACGGGCACAACGCTGTCCCAGCCCTCGGCCATTCGCTATCCGCGCGGCCTGGGCACCGGCGCGCAGATCGTCGCCGAGATGGCGGCCCTGCCCGTGGGTAGGGCCGTGGTACGCCGCGAGGGGCGCAGTGGCCTTGCCATCCTGGCCTTCGGCACCCTGCTGTCGGCCGCACGGGTGGCGGGCGAGCGGCTCGACGCCACGGTGCTGGACATGCGCTTCGTGAAGCCGCTGGATGAAGAGGCGATCCGCAAGCTGGCGCTGCGCAGCCGCGGCCTCGTCACGATCGAGGAAAACGCGCTGGCCGGTGGCGCCGGCAGCGCCGTGAGCGAAGCGCTCGAGGCAGCGCAGATCCTGCTCCCGAGGTTGTCACTGGGTATTCCCGACCGGTTCATCGAACACGGCTCGCGCGAGGACTGCCTGGAGGCCGCCGGCCTGGACACCGCCACGATCGTGGCGCGCATCACCCGCTGGTGGGAAGCCCTCTCCACCACGGGCGCGCGCTCGGTCGCGGGTCTTTAAGGGGTTACGGCGTTGAACCCAGGCACCCCCGCTCCCCTGCGCCCTGCGGCGCCCTCGCCGATCGAGGACGTCCAGGGCCGTCCTGACGTGCGCCAGTTGCCCATCAACCGGGTCGGCATCAAGGACATCCGCCACCCCATCAAGGTGAAAGACCGCTCCGCCGGCGAACAGCACACCGTGGCCACCTTTGCGATGTACGTGCAGCTGCCGCACAACTTCAAAGGCACGCACATGTCGCGCTTCGTGGAGATCCTGCACCAGGAGCGCGAGATATCGGTCGAGTCCTTCGGCCACCTGCTGGCAGAGATGACCGAGCGGTTGAACGCCAGCTCGGGCCACATCGAGATGCACTTCACCTACTTCGTCATGAAGAAGGCGCCGGTGTCCGGTGTGGAGAGCCTGATGGACTATCAGGCCAGCCTCATCGGCGAAATCGTCG
>CANGFJ010000032.1 GCA_947453065.1 Pseudomonadota bacterium | reverse complement strand
GCCTTCGACGCCAGGACCGGCGAGGTGCTCTTCAGCTATGACACGGCGCGCGCCTACACCGGCGTCAACGGCGTGTCGGGCCACGGTGGGGCGATCGACAACGCGTCCATTGTTGCCGCCAACGGTTTCCTGTTCCTGAACTCCGGCTACGGGCTCATGGGCGGGGAGCGCCCGGGCAACATGTTCCTGGCGTTCCGGAAGAAAGCCGCGCACTGAGCAGCTGGGCGCCGGATGCCCTATCCTTCGCGGCCGGTTTGACACCCGGCGCGTTGCGATCGACTGCCTCTGCCCCCCAGCCAGCCCCGAGCGTCCATGACCCGCTTGCACTTTCAACTTGAAGCAACCGCCGAGGGTTCCCGCGCCCGTGCCGGCCGCTTTCGCACCGCGCACAATGAAGTGCTCACGCCCACCTTCATGCCGGTGGGCACGCATGCCTCCGTGCGGGGCCAGCGCCGCGAAGACCTGCTCGAGAGCGGGGCGCAGGTGCTGCTGGCCAACACCTATCACCTGCTGCTGCGGCCGGGCCCGGCGCTGTTCGAGCAATTCGGGGGCATCCACGGCTTCATGCAATGGCCGCGTTCCGTGCTCACGGACTCTGGTGGGTTCCAGATCTTCTCCCTGCCTGACAGCCGCAACATGCGCGAAGACGGCGCCGAGTTCAAAAGCTATGTCGATGGCAGCACGCTGTGCCTGAGCCCCGAACTCAGTATCGCCACGCAGAAGTCGATTGGCTCGGACATCATGATGGTGCTGGACCAGTGCGTGCCCTCCACCGTGGACCATGCGACAGCGCGCCAGGCCATGGACCTGACGCACCGCTGGGCACAACGCAGCCTCGATGCGCGCGGCGATTCGCCCCAGGCCTTGTTCGGCATCGTGCAGGGCGCCTGCTTTGATGACCTGAGGCTGGAAAGCGCGCGCACCATCACGCAGATGCCGTTCGACGGCTTTGCCATTGGTGGCCTGGCGGTCGGCGAGAGCTCGGCACAGCGGCAGGACTGCACGGCCACGGTGACCGACTGCCTGCCGACCGACCAGCCTCGTTACCTCATGGGCGTGGGCACGACGCGTGACCTGCTCGAAGCCGTGCACCGTGGCGTGGACATGTTTGACTGCATCCTGCCCACGTCGATGGCGACCCAGGGCGTAATCTTTACCAGCCAGGGCCGGCGCGACCTGCGTCGCGCCGCCTATCGCGGCATGGATGCGCCGCTGGACCCGACCTGCAGCTGCCACACCTGCAAGACCTACTCCATCGCCTACCTCGTGCACCTGCGCGACACCTACGACTCGCAGGCCACGCAGTTGCTGGGCCTGCACAACATTCATTTCTACATGCAGCTGATGCGCACCATGCGCGAGCACATTCTTGCGGGGACCTGGCTGGCGTATTACCACGCGCAGCGCGATGTGCTGGATGCGCGTGACAGTTACGGCCCGAAGTCCCAGCAGCACAGCCGCACGGCCCGCGAGCTGCGACGACTGCGACGCGGCCGCTACGAGATCGTCGTGCGCGACGACATCGGCCGCATCCGCGATACCGTGTCGGGCGAAGTGATGCACTCGGTATCTGACCCGGAGCAGGAAGCGCGTTCGCTGTATGTGGAACAGTCACGTGCCATCGAACGCCTGCAAGAAGCCCATGACGAACCGCTGGTGATCTGGGATGTCGGCCTGGGCGCCGCGGCCAACGCCATGGCCCTGGTGCATGCGGTGGAAGCCATGCCTGCCGGGCAGCGGCAGCGTCGCCTGCACCTGGTGAGTTTCGAGAACGACCTGGACTCGCTGCAGCTGGCCCTGCGCCACACGCACTGGTTCAAGCACCTGCGACATGCCGCGCCCAACGAGCTGCTGGCTGGCAATCAGTGGGTCAGCGCGACAGGCAGCGTCGAATGGCAACTGCTGTCGGGTGATTTTGCGCAGCGCAAGTTCGAAGCCCCTGCGCCCGACATCGTGTTCTTCGACCCGTTCTCGTTCAAGACCGATGGCGCGCTGTGGACGCTGCCAGCCTTCCGCGAGCTGGCGCAGCTGTGCCAGGGCTCAGCCAGCGAGCTGTTTACGTATACCTATTCGACCAGCGTTCGGGCTGCACTGCTGGTGGCGGGCTTTTACGTCGCAAGGGGCCGGGCCACGGGCCCGAAGCAGGAAACCACGATCGCCCTGTCACCGCGGGCGGCAGCCGGGGCGCACGGCCACGAACTGCTCGGTGCCGACTGGCTGGCCAAGTGGCAACGCAGTGATGCGAAAGCTCCGTTTGGCGTGGCCGATGCCGATGAGTCCTGGCGTGAGGCGATCACCGGGCATCCGCAGTTCAGGGCCTGATGCCGATCAGGCGTCGGGCGCGTAGTGGCCCCAGAGACTCTTGAACGACGCCTTCACGAACACATCCGAGTCGCCCCACTGGGCTTCGAATTCCTTCGCGGGCTTCATGGCCACCACTTCGTCGGGGCCCTGTCCCTTCACCAGCTGCTTCACCAGCCGGTCGAAGATCGTGAAGTACATGTCGCGCTGCGTCTGCAGGTCCTTGCGTGTAAGGACCGGACCGTTGGCCGGCACGATGCGCGTGCTGTCGTTGGCGATCTTCAGCAGGCGGTCATAGGCACCCACCAGGCCACCGATCCACCCGCCCGTCTGCCAGTCCATCACCGGCCAGCCCGCAGCCGACACCACGCCGCCAGCCACCAGCAGGTTGGCGTTGCGCAGGTACACGTAGAGGTCGCCATCGGTGTGCGCCTGGCCCAGATGGCCATAGGCGAATTGCTCGCCACCGAAGTCGAGCGAGTCCTTCGTGTAGAAACTCTTGTTGGGCAACGACTTGGCCGGCAGCGGACCGTAGCCGGCGGGCAGTGCTTCGGTCGTGATCTTGCGTGTCAGCCACAGGCGGGTGTTCTCGTGCGCAATGATGCGTGCGCCGTCCTTGCCCGCCTGGGTGTTGGCGCCGGTCTGCTCCGGATGCCAGTGCGTGTTGAACAGGGTGTGCAGCTTCTTCGTGCCCGTTTCTTTCAGGGCAAGCCGCAGCAGTTCGGTCGAGCGTGATGCCAGCCCGCCATCGACGAGCAGCAGCCCTTCGCTACCGCGGAAAGCCAGCACGTTGGCGCCGGCACCGCTGATCAGGCAGAGGCCCTCGCCCAGTGTGGTGGCCAGCAGGGGATCACCCTTCGCCCAGCTGGCGGTGGTGAGCGCCGCTGACGACCAGAGCGCAGCGCCGGTGGCGCCGCCGACGGCAAGCTGGAGGAAACCTCGACGGGTATGTGCATTCATTCGGGTACGTTCGCAGTCAGCGTGGGAGTGGGGATGCCAGGCCAGGGCGGCAGGTTGGGGTGCTCGGCCCTGGCCCCTAGCGTGCGCAGCACCTCGGCGGTGTCTGTGCGCACAGGTGGCTTGGGCTGCAGGAAACCGACGCGGCTGCGGCCGAGCGCATAGTCCAGCGGCGTAAGCGTGTCGGACTCCTGCGCATCGAGATTCGCCCCGAAGCTGGCCAGCAGCGCGAGCGCCTTGTGCCAGCCCCGGTAGGCCGCGCCATGGACCGGCGTGTAGCCGCGGCGGTTGGCCACGTTCACGGCGGCACCTGCTTCGTGCAGCAGCCTGATGGCCTCAACGGCCTGGTCTTCGGTCTTGTTCTTGCCGCGCGTGCCGGCCGCGGTGACGGCTGCCAGCAAGGGCGTCACGCCCTCTTCGTTGGGCAGGTCGACCAACGCCCCGTGTGCGAGCAGCAATTTGATCGCCGGCAGATCCGCGGCGACTGCGGCGCGCATCAGCGGCGTTGCACCGGTGATCAGCGCACCGTCGGCGCCACGATCCTGCACGGCATTGCGGTAGGGCGGACGCAGCTTGAGCTGCACATTCGGGTTGGCGCCCTTGTCCAGCAACAGCTGCAGGATGTCGAGGCCGGTGGCCTGGTCTACGCCTGGAATCTCGACGCGGAAGCCCACCGGCAGGACGTTCATGTCGGTGGCCATGTAAAGCGGCGACTGGCCGTAGAAGTCCCACAGGTTCACGTCGGCGCCGGAGTCCACCAACAGCTTCGCCGCGTCCCAGTGCCCGTTCATCAGCGCCAGCACCAGTGCCGTGGTGCCATCCGGGTCGACGAAGTTTACGTCGGCCTTGGCTTTCACCAGCTCGCGGATGCACTCGACATGGCCTTCGCGTGCTGCGTACAGCAGCGGCGAGAAGCCGCCGTGGTTCATGTCTTTCGGGCGACCCTCGGCCGTAACGCGGCGTTGCCAGTCGCGCACGGTAGCGCGCGCATTGACGTCTGCGCCCCTTGAAATCAGCAAGCGCACCATCTGCGCCTGGTTCTGCGCGGCAGCCCAGATAAGGGCGGTCTGGCCGCCCCAATGCTCGCGCGCGTCAATTTTGGCGCCGTGGGCGAGCAGCAGTTGCGCAGCGTCCAGGTTGCCCGTGCGCGCCACGACCATCAGCGCGGTCTGGCCTTCCGGGTTCGGGGTCTCTGGGTCGGCGCCCGCTTTCAGCAGCAGGCGCAGCACCGCGGTGTCCCCGCGCCGCGCAGCTTCGGACAGGGGCGTTGCGCCATAGTGATTGCCCAGCGTGAGGTCGGCACCGGCACGAAGCAGTGCGGCCACGCGTGGCGCATCGCCTTGATAAGCGGCCCACAGCAGGGGGGTGGACCCATCGGCCTGGCGCGCGTTGACGTCGGTGGGCACCTCGCCCGCTTGCACCTGCGGCAAGATGGTCAGCGCCAGCGCTACCGCCAGTGCAACGCCCCGGGTGCCACGCTGCCGGACCCCCGGGCGTTTCATCAGACTTCCGCGAAGGTGCCGGTGCTGTTGCCCAGCGACGGCGGCGCAATGCCGGCACGGTCGAGCATCGTCAGCAGCAGGTTCGCGTGCGGCGTGTCCTGCGGGTACTTGAGGTGCTGGCCACCCTTGATGCGGCCATAAGCCTTGCCCATGACCACATTAGGCAGCGGGTCGTTGTTGTGCAGGTCGCTGTTACTCATGTTGCTGCCGTACAGGATGATCGAGTGGTCGAGCATCGTGCCGTCGCCGTCGGGCATGACAGACAGCTTCTTGATGAACTTGGCAAACACCTGCGTGTGCCAGTTCTGGATGCGCACCAGGCGCTCGATCTTGTCCGGGTCGTTCTGGTGGTGCGACAGCGGGTGGAAGGCCTCAGTGATCTGCAGGTTCGGGTAGGTCCGCATGCTGACCTCCTTGGCCAGCATCATGCTGGACACGCGCGTCATGTTGGACTGCCACGACAGGGCGATCATGTCGAACAGCAGGTCCAGGTGCTGGCCGAAGTCATCGGGCACGCCCTGCGGCGCGTTAGGCAACTCGATCTTCGCGCTGTCGCTGGTGGCCAGCTTCTGCACGCGGCGCTCCACTTCGCGCACGGACTCCAGGTAGTCATTGACGCGTGCACGGTCGGCGGCACCGATGCGACGCTGCAGGCGGGCGCCTTCATCGCGCACGTAGTCGAGCAGGCTGCCCGTCTCATCGAGGATCTCGCGGCGTTCCTGGTTCGTGTCGCCCTGGCCAAACATCTGGTAGAAAACCTTGCGTGGGTTGTCTTCCATCGGCAGCGGCTGGGTCGGCGTGCGGAACGACACGGTGCTGCCGAAGCCGCAGCCTGTGGCGCCCTGGCCGCAGGTGGCGTTGCCGCCTTCCCCCGTTAGCTCAAGAGATGGCATCGGCGTGTCGAGGCCGAAGCGCCGTGCCGCGATCTGGTCGGCGGTGACGCCCTTGTCGCCCTCGCGGCCCTTGATGCCCTGGCACGACAGCCAGGTGCCGGCCATGATGCCGTGCGGGTCGGAGCTCTCGCCGCCCTTGTTGCGCAGGCCACTGACGATGGTCATGTGCGAACGGAACGGGTCCAGCGGCTTGAGGATCGGGGAGATCGTGAAGTCGGTGCCGACCTGCTGCGGCGACCAGCTCTTCATCACGGCGCCGTGCGGGAAGTACACGAAACCCATGCGCGGCCGGGGCTGCGCGGCGGTCTGCGCCAGGGCCGTGGAAGCCGGGATCATCGCGTCCAGCAGCGGCAGCGAGATGCTGGCGCCCAGTCCACGCAGGACGGTGCGACGCGAGAGGTGTTTCTTGGTGATGAACATGGCGGGCTACCTACCGTTGTACAGCGGCTTGCTTGATCGGGAGTGCGCCGTCGTTGGCCGGCACACGCGCCTTCTGGAACGCATCGCTCGTCACGATGTTCAGGATAAGCGTGGAGAAGCGGTAATTGTCTTCGGCCGAGCGGCGCACGATGTCGCGCACGATCGGCATGTCATGGGCTTCAATAGTCCGGCCCAGGCCGAAGATCATCAGGCGCTCGGTGACGTTCTGGACGAACCCGCTCGGGTTCTCCAGCAGGGCTTTGCGCAGGTCGGTAGGGCCCTTGACGAGCGTGCCGTTCGGCAGTTCGCCGCTGGTGTCGATGGGCGTGCGTGCGTAACGGTCGATGTCGCGACGCTTGCCGGTGGCATCGAAGCCCTCAAGCGCGAAGCCCAGCGGATCCATGGCGGCATGACAGGAGTGACACTGCGGCTTGGCGCGGTGGGTTTCGAGCAGGGCGCGCACGGTCAGGGCCTTCTTGCCGGCTTCATTTTCTTTCAGTGCCTCGACGGCCGGCGGCGGGATCGGCGGCGGCGTGCCCATGATGCGTTCGAGCACGTAGGCGCCGCGCAGTACCGGGGAGGTGCGGTTGGGGTAGGAGCTGGTCATCAGCACGCCGCCCTTGCCCAGCAGACCCCAGCGTGCCGAATCCTGCAGCTCAACCTTGCGGAACTGGTCGCCACGTACAGAGTTGATGCCGTAGTGCAGGGCCAGGCGCTCGTTGACGAAGGTGTAGTGCGAGCCCAGCAGTTCGAGCACGCTCTGGTCGCCACGGAACACGCTGTCCATAAACAGGGCGATCTCGGTCTTGAAGTCCTCGCGCAGATCGCCGGCACCGCTGCCATAGGGGAACACGCTGGGCTCGGGCGTGATCTCTGCCAGCTTCGAGAGGTTCAGCCACTGCGCGCCAAAGTTGGTCGCCAGCGACTTGGCGCGCGGGTCGGCGAGCATGCGCTTGACCTGCTGCGTGAGCACCGCGCGGTCGTGCAGCTGGCCACGCTGCGCAGCGTCGAGCAGCGCGTCATCGGGCAGGCTGCTCCACAGGAAGAACGACAGCCGCGAGGCCAGCGCGAGGTCGTCGATGGCATAGACGCTGCCCGGCGGCAGCGGTGCGGCCGGCTCGTCACTGCGGAACAGGAAGTCCGGGTGCGCCAGCACGGCGGTGATGGCGCGGCGCACGCCGCCGTCGAAGTCCGAACTCTTGCGACCCGCGGCATAGAAGGCCATCAGCGGCGTCAGGTCTTCATCGACCACGGGCCGGCGGAAGGCGCGGTGCGCGATGCGCGAGATGATCTGGCGGGCGCAGGCCTGCTCTTCGGCGGCAGCCTTCGGGTAGCAGCTGAAGATGGTGTCGCGGCTCGCTGTACGGCTGACGCCCGTGGCGTTGTAGGGACCGCGCACTTCAAAGGACGTGACGCGCAGCACGCGGTCCTGGCCGCCGCCAGGCACGTACATCTGCAGGCGATCTTCTGACTCGGCGAAGCTGCGATGCCGGAAGGCCACGACGAGCTTGTGGACGCCGGCCTTGGACATGAAGCGGATGTTCTTCAGGCGCTTGTTGATGGCATCGACCGCAGGATCCTGCTTCTGGTCGATGGCTTTCATGTCCTCTTCGCCGCCGATGACAGTCTCGTACACCTGCTCGCCGTCGACGGTGACGACCAGCGTGTTTTCAAACTCCATGTTGTAGACCCACAGGGCCTGCGCCATGTTGGCGATGTTGAGCACGTACTCGCCATCGGCCGGGAAGTTGTGGTCTACGGCGATGCCGCCGCGCGTGCCCAAGGGCAGGCCTTCCTCATGGAAGAACTGGGTGCTGGGGTTCCTGGCGCGGTAGGTCGTGCCGGCAGGCAGTGCGTCCTTGTTGCCCATGGCCTGCACGACCACGCTGCGTGCGGCACCGATGTACTGGTCGAGGAAGGACGGCGTGACCTGCAGCGCCTGCGCGTTGTTGTCGAAGCCCTCCCGCGGTTCGTCGCGGGGCAGCAGGGCCGGCGCGTCAATCTCGATGTTCAGCAGGTCGCGAACCGCGTTCGCGTATTCCTTGCGGTTGAGGCGGTGCAGGCCGACATAGCCCGGATCCGGGTGCGCCTTTGCCGCGGTGTCGAGGCTGGTTTCCATCCAGGACACGAAAGAGCCGGCCAGCTGCTTTTCGGGCATCTTGTTGCCGCCGGGCGGCATCTGCTGGCTGCGCAGCTTGCGGATGACCTTTTCCATGACCGCCGCGTTCTGCGGGATCTCGCTCTCGGACATGGTGTCGAAGGCCACGCCGCCGGCCCAGTCTTCGGCGTTGTGGCACTTGGCGCAGTATTCGTTCAGGAACGCCCAGGTTGGCGCGCCTGTGCCGCCATGCGTGGCAGCCCGAAGGGGAAGGGTGGCGGAGGCGAGCAGCAGCGCTCCGCAAAGTCCGACAAGAATGCGTCGCCGCATAGCCATGGCTGTGTACCCGCCCGAGAAATAATGCGTTGAATCAAGCCGAAGGAGCATATGCCAGCGGCCCTGTCTGCACTAGACGTGCAATGCCCATCGCAGGGCCGGTATTACTACCTAGATACAGTTGATCAGACCGGGCGGCGCCGGCCAAAGTTCCTTGTGGCGGCGGCGACGGGTATCGTCTGGGCTTGCCCCCTTCTCCAGGAATGCCTGCGGTGAAAAAGCTCTGTGCGCTGGCTGCTGTGTCGTTGTGGCTGACTGCTCCGGTCCGGGCGGTCGAATCAGGGCCGGCTGATATCCTGATGCTGTTTGACCAGTTTGTCTCGGCGGGGGCCGCGGCCAGTCGCTGCGCCAGTCCGAACGACTATGTCGCAGTGCGCTTCCTGTCGAACTTCCAATGGGTTTCAGCCCATGCTCGGCGCGAAATCAGCCGCCGGAGTCCCGAATCGTCCAATGACGACGTGGCTCACGAACTGGCGCTTCGCTCGCAGTCCGTCAAAGACGAGACGCACGCGCTGGTGAAAGCCGAAGGGTGTGAGAGCGACACCGTCCGGCAGCTGGTGCAGCGGTTTGCGGTGCAGGCTGAATGGAAGCCCGACTCGACCTGATGGTTTGGCGGCATATTTTTGAATTTTAACGGACGATCGACGCAGTTCGCGTAGTTCTCATGGTTGTTGGATACACTCAAGTTTATGAAACATCACAGCGAATCTCACCGGGTTGACCGCATCGGCTGGCTGCGTGCGGCCGTCCTGGGGGCCAACGATGGCCTGATTTCCACCAGCAGCCTGATCATCGGTGTTGCCGCTGCGCAGGCCGACGCGTCGGCGGTGCTGCTGGCGGGCCTGGCCGGGCTGGTTGGCGGTTCGCTGTCGATGGCAGCGGGCGAATACGTGTCGGTGAGCTCGCAGGCCGACAGTGAGAGCGCCGACCTGGAGCGCGAGCGGCATGAACTGGCCGCAGCACCCGAGGCCGAGCGCCGCGAGCTGGCCGGGATCTACGTCGCGCGGGGCCTGACGCCGGAGCTGGCCGACCAGGTGGCCACGCAATTATCGGCGCACGACGCCCTGGGCGCCCATGCCCGCGATGAGCTGGGCATCACCGACCTCACGCGGGCCCGCCCGCTGCTGGCGGCAGCCGCTTCGGCGGGCTCCTTTGCGCTGGGGGCGCTATTGCCGCTGTTGTTGGCCGTGGCTGTCCAGCCCGCCCAGGTGACCGCCGCCATCTTCGCCAGCACGCTGGTGCTGCTGCTGGCGCTGGGTGCCTTGGCGGCCCGGCTGGGCGGTGCGCAGTTGCTGCCGGGCGCCGTGCGCGTGGGCTTCTGGGGCGTGATCGCCATGGCGGTGACGGGGCTGGCCGGACATTTCTTCGGCGTCAGCGTCTGATTCCCGGCTACCGGAGCGCACTGCGATGAGTCCTACACCCGCCGCCCGACCCCCGTTTCCGCCGTTCACTGCCGAGACGGCAGCGCAGAAGGCGCGCCTGGCCGAAGATGCCTGGAATTCGCGCGACCCGCAGCGGGTGTCACTGGCCTATACCGCTGACAGCCAGTGGCGCAACCGCGCCGAGTTCTTCAGCGGCCGCGAGGCCATCGTGCAGTTCCTCGAGCGCAAGTGGGCGCGCGAGCTCGACTATCGCCTCGTCAAGGAAGTCTGGGCCTACCAGGGCAAGCACATTGCCGTGCGGTTTGCCTATGAGTGGCACGACGCGGCGGGCCAGTGGTTCCGGTCTTATGGCAATGAGAACTGGTCGTTCGACGCCGAGGGCCTGATGCAGCGTCGCTACGCGAGCATCAACGACCTGCCGATCACCGAAGCTGAGCGCAAATTCCGCTGGCCTTCAGGTCGCCGGCCGGACGATCATCCCGGCCTTTCCGAACTGGGACTCTAGGAAGCCATGCACAGTGTCTGAAGTTGCCGTCCTCATCCGTCTGCATGCCAAGCCGGAACACACCGAGGCCTTCCGCGAGCACACGCGCGAACTGGTTCGCGCTACCCTTACCGAGCAGCCCTGCACGTCCATCCAGATGCTGCAGAAAGACGAGAAACCCGGGCAATTCCTGTTACTGGAGACCTGGGCCGACAAGGACTACTACCTCAGCGACGCCCACCAGCAGTCGCCGCACATGCAGGCGTATTTCGAGGCCACGCAGTCGATGCTGGCCGACGTGGGCGTCGAGCTGATGACGCCAGTGGCCCCGCTGCCCAAGGTGCGCGCCAAGGCCAGGCCACGGCTCAAGGCCAAGGCCGCAGCTGCCGACGAGGCACAGGTCGATGTCGCCGCGGCCTGAGGCAACACCCTCGGTCACCGTGCGCGGCGCGACGGCCGCGGATGCCGCATTGCTGGCGCTGGTCGGGCAGGCAACCTTTCTCGAGAGCTATGCGGGCACGCTGGGGGGCGCCGATATCCTGGCCCACTGCCAGGGTCAGCATGCGCCGGCGGTGTATGCGGCCTGGCTCGCCGATCCGCGCAGTCGCTGCTGGCTGGCCCAGGCCGCGCACGGTGGCGCGCCGGTGGGTTACCTGGTGCTCGCGCCCGCCGCGGTGCCCGTGCCTGATCCGGACCCGACCGATCTGGAGATCAAGCGCGTGTACTTGCTGCACCGGTTCCAGGGCGTGGGCCTCGGGCGGCAACTGATCGATGTGGCTGCCGAGCAGGCCCGACAGGCTGGCAGCCGGCGCCTGTTGCTGGGCGTTTACTCACAAAATCACGCGGCGCTCGCGTTCTATGCACGCACGGGCTTCCAGCGCGTGGGCGAGCGCACGTTCCGGGTCGGAAACAGTGATTACTTCGATTACCTGCTGGGTCTGGCGCTGTGAGCGATGGCGCGCCGGCACGGACGGTTCGCCCGATCACGCCGGCCCAGGTGCGGCTGCTGCGGCATGCGGTGCTGCGCAGTTTCGAACCGCCCGAGCAGATCATCTATCACGGTGACGAAGCCCCTGACACGCTGCACGCCGGTGCCTTTCGGGGTGACGAACTCGTTGGCATCGCGTCCGTGTGCCGAGAAGGCATGCCCGCGGGCCGCGAGCCAGGGGGGTGGCGCCTGCGCGGCATGGCCACGCTGCCGGCCGTGCGGGGCGAGGGCTATGGCCGAGCACTGCTTGAGGAATGTTTTACACACATCCGCGCGCAGGGCGGCACGTTGCTCTGGTGTAACGCGCGGGTCGTCGCGCTCGGGTTTTACGAACACCTGGGGTTTGTCGCCGAAGGCGATGAGTTTGATATTCCCCCCATCGGGCCGCATTACGTCATGACCCGACGATTGTGACGCAGCGTTGACGCGAAGCCCCTCACATACGGCGTACGCGGACTGTGCTAGTTTTTCGGGTCTATGACCCTTCCTGACACTCCCCACCTGACGGTGGTCATCCTGGCTGCGGGCCAGGGCAAGCGCATGCGCTCCGACCTACCCAAAGTGCTGCAGCCGCTGGCCGGCAAGCCCTTGCTGCAGCATGTGGTCGACACGGCGCGGCAGTTGGCACCCAGCGCTATCCACGTCGTGTATGGCCACGGTGGCGAACAGGTGCAGACAGCGTTGCAGCACGAGGCCCTCGGCTGGGCGCTGCAGGCGGAACAAAAAGGAACAGGCCACGCGCTGGCGCAGGCCATGCCCGGGATTCCCGATGCGCACCTGGTGCTCGTGCTCTATGGCGACGTGCCACTGGTCCGCGAGCAGACGCTGCGCGAACTCGTCGGGCTGGCCGCTGCGGGCCCGTTAGCGTTGCTCACGGTGCAGCTGGACGACCCTACCGGCTATGGCCGCATTCTGCGTGATGCCGATGGCCATGTGCGGGCGATCGTCGAGCAAAAAGATGCCACCCGCGAACAGTTGGCCGTGCGCGAAGGCAACACGGGCGTACTGGCACTGGGTGCTGGCGCGCTGCGCCGCTACCTCGGGCAACTGCGCAGCGACAACGCGCAGGGCGAGTATTACCTGACCGATGTCATCGGCATGGCGGTCGAGGACGGCCTGCAGGTCGCGCCGCTGGTGGCGCAGACTGAAAGCGAAGTGCTGGGCGTCAACGACAAGCTGCAGTTGGCGCAGCTGGAAGGCGTGTACCGCCGCCAGTGCGCCGAGGCCGCAATGCGCGCGGGTGCGACGCTCGTGGATCCGGCCCGCTTTGACCAGCGAGGCGAACTCACCCTCGGCCGCGACGTGTTCATCGACGTGAACGTCGTCTTCGAGGGGCGCGTGGTGCTGGGCGACCGGGTGCGCATCGGTCCGCATTGCGTGTTGCGCGATGTCACCATCGAGGCAGATACGCAGGTGTTCAGCCATTGTGTTTTCGAGAAGGCCGAGATTGGCCCGCGCTGCCAGATCGGGCCCTTTGCGCGGCTGCGCCCAGGGGCGAAGCTGGCCGCAGAAGTGCACATCGGCAACTACGTGGAAGTGAAGAACAGCGAGATAGGGTTGGGCTCCAAGGCCAATCACCTCACTTATCTCGGCGATGCCACGGTGGGGTCGAAGGTCAACGTGGGCGCTGGCACCATCACCTGTAATTACGACGGCGTGAACAAGTCGCGTACGGTTATTGAAGATGGCGCGTTCATCGGCTCGGGCGCCATGCTGGTGGCGCCCGTCACCATCGGTGCCGAGGCGACGACCGGCGCGGGCTCCACGCTGACCAAGAATGCGCCGGCCGGCAAGCTCACGCTCTCGCGTGCGCGCCAGGTCACCATCGACAGCTGGCAGCGACCCGTCAAGGGCGCCGCGCGCAAGCGCGACTGAAACCGAATTCTGGCATTCACAGCCGGCCCAGGCCGGCGGAGACCGTAGACACATGTGTGGAATCGTTGGTGCGATAGCCGGACGCGACATTGTCCCCGTCCTCATGGAAGGCCTGCGCAGGCTCGAATACCGCGGTTATGACTCTGCCGGCTTTGCCGTGCTGCGTGCAGACCAGAAGCTCATGCGGCTGCGTGCCGTGGGCAAGGTCAAGTTCCTGCAGGAAGCCCTGGATGAGCAGCCGACACAAGGCCGCATCGGCATCGCCCACACGCGCTGGGCCACGCATGGCGTGCCCAGCGAGCGCAACGCGCATCCGCACATTTCGCATGATGGCCTGGCCATCGTGCACAACGGCATCATCGAAAACCACGAAGAGTTGCGGGCCGAGCTCAAGACCAAGGGCTATGTCTTCACGTCGGAAACCGACACAGAAGTCATCGCGCACCGCATCCATCTTCATATGCACACGCTGGGCGACCTGTTCCTGGCCGTGCGGGCAACAGTGGCGGAACTGGAGGGCGCCTATGCGCTGGTGGTGCTGAATGAACGTGACCCCGATCGCCTGATCCTCGCGCGCATGGGCTGCCCGGTGGTGATCGGCCTGGGTGAGGACGGCAACTACGTTGCTTCCGACGTGGCCGCACTGCTGCCCGTTACACGTCGATTCATGTTCCTGGAAGAAGGCGACATCGCCGAGATCCGTTGCGACGGCATCAAGGTGCTGGACGTCGAGGGCAAGGTGGCCGAGCGCGCCGTCAAGGAAAGCGAGCTGTCAGCCGAGGCCGCCGAGAAGGGGCAGTACAGCCACTTCATGCTCAAGGAAATCCACGAGCAGCCGCGCGCTGTCGCCAACACGCTGCAGGAGCGCGTGGCCAATGGCCGCCTGCTCGATGCCGCCTTCGGTCCGAAGGCAGAGGCCATCTTCCCGCTGGTCGAGCATGTGCGCATCGTGGCCTGTGGCACGAGCTATCACTCCGGCATCGTGGCCCAGTACTTCATCGAGCAGATCTGCCGCATTCCCTGCCAGGTCGAGATTGCCAGCGAATACCGCTATCGCAACTCGGTGGTGCCGAAAAACTCTTTGTTCGTCACCATCTCCCAGTCCGGAGAGACGGCCGACACGCTGGCCGCGCTGCGGCTGGCCAAGCAGAGTGGTTACCTGGCCACGATGGCGGTCTGTAACTCACCCGAGAGTTCGCTGGTGCGCGAGTCCGACCTGGTCATGCTGACGCGGGCCGGTCCGGAGATCGGCGTGGCCTCGACCAAGGCCTTCACCACGCAGGTGACCGCCCTCTCACTGCTGGTCATCGCATTGTCCAAGCAGCAGGACAACGACCCGGAACGTGAGCGCGGACTGGTCACGCGGCTCATTGAGCTGCCCGGGCTCATTGAGAAGACCTTGGCGCTGGACCCGATCATCCACAAGCTGGCACTGCGCTTTGTGGACAAACACCACGCGCTGTTCCTGGGCCGCGGTGCGCTGTACCCCATTGCGATGGAAGGCGCGCTGAAGCTCAAGGAGATCTCCTACATCCACGCCGAGGCCTATGCTGCCGGCGAGCTCAAGCATGGTCCGCTGGCGCTGGTCGATGCCGACATGCCCATCGTGGCCGTTGCGCCCAACAACGACCTGCTCGAGAAGCTCAAGTCCAACCTCATGGAAGTGCGGGCGCGCGGCGGTGAGCTGTATGTGTTCGCCGATCCGGACTCTGGCATCGAGTCCAGCGATGGCGTGCACGTCATCACGATGCCGCGCCACGTCAGCTATTTCCAGGCGCCGGTGATCTACACGCTGCCGCTGCAGCTGCTGGCCTATCACGTGGCCATCCTGCGCGGCACGGATGTGGACCAGCCGCGCAACCTCGCCAAGTCGGTGACGGTGGAGTAAGGAAAATGCCGAAGGCGCTGTCTCTGGCGATTGCGCTCACAGTCCTGGCGGGTCGCGCACAGGCCGCTGACCTGTGCACCCCCAACCCCTATTCAAAGCAGGATGCAGAACGGGGCAAAGTCGCCTTCGATTCGCACTGCGCGCTCTGCCACCAGACCACTCTCTCTGGCCGGGTGCCGGGCAACGCCGCGAAGGAATCGCCCGACATCGCCCTGCTGTCTGCGGACGACGTCAAATTCCTGGATGGCAACGGCGGCACGGTGCCGCCGCTGCTGGGCCCAAAGTTCTTCGACAAGTTCAGGCAGGGTTCGCTGGTGAAGTTCAGTGCAGCGGTGGCGGGTGCGGCGAACACCTTCCCGGCGAAGGACATGAAGATCCCCGAGACCTACTTCCTGCTCACCGCCTACGTCCTCAGCGCGAACTGCGAAAAGCGCTAGCCGTTGCGGGCGGGCAGGGCGCCGCTGCCCTTGCAGCGGTAGCAGCTCACCGCCTCCATCGCGCCATCCCCGGCGCAGGTCGCGCAGCCGCGGCCACAGCACAGGGACATCACGATGTGGCCAACGCCGTTGCAGCTGGGGCAGGGCGTGGGTTCTGTCACGGCCTCGGGACGCTCAGTCACGTTCGAACATCAGCAGCGCGTTGCCCGGTATGCCGCCCAGCACCGAGTAGCCCGACCCCACGAACACCCTGCCGTCCACGACCGTTGCGCCTGCCGAAGAAATAGAGCCCCCGTGGGTCGGCACTTTGTTGACGGCGTCAAACTCGATGTTCGTGTCGAACTGCCACAGCAGCGAACCATCCTGCGAGGACACGGCATTGAACCTGCCGTCCGAGCCGCCGAGGAACAGCACGCCGGGTATTGCGGTGGTGGCCGCACCATGGCTGACGGTCTGCGCCTCGGGAACGCCGAAGCGGCTGTACCAGAGCCGCTGGCCGTCGTTGATGCGCATCGCTGCCACGCCGCCGCCGGTCAGGCCGTAGTAGGCAACGTCCGCAGAGGCTGCGCCGCCCCATAGCACGCCGGACCGCTTGGGCTTGGCCCCTGGCGGGGTGCCAGGCGCGTCGCTGGGCGCCAGCACCAGGCTGGCCCGGGACTGCCACAGCAGCTTGCCCTGGTCCGCCGGGTCCAGCGCGAGGATGTCACCGGGCTTGGTGCCGACCAGCAGCGCATCGCGTCCGTTCACCGTACTCAGGATCACCGAGGCGGGGATGTCGTAGTCCGGGCCCTGCACCGGCGGGCAGTTGTTGGGCTGCTCGGCCTGCGGGCAGCCCACCAGGAACGAATCGTTGGCCAACACCTGATAGGACCACAGCCGCCTGCCGGTATCCATGTTCAGGGCCATCACCGAGTCCGAGGTCGCGGCCGCCGGATAGGTGGTGGCGTCACCCGTGCCGAAGTAGATGGCGCGGCGCTTCGGGTCGAGGGTGGGCGTGTTCCAGACCGCGCCGCCGGCCGGCGCCCAGCGTGCGGTACCCAGCGCGTTGTGGCCGACGATCCGCGGCCGCTCCGGGATGACATAGGTTTTCCACAGCTGCCGGCCGGTGTTGGCGCTCAGGGCCACCACGCTGCCGACGGCCGTGCAGCAGGGATAGCTGGCCGTGGCCGCGGAGATCTCTTCCCACGACGAGACCGGCACATACAGCCGTCCCTGGTAGAGCGCGGGTGCCGCGGTGACCCGCTGGGTGTAGTTGCGCTCGACCTTGCGGGTCCACAGCAGCCGGCCGGTCTGTGCATCCAGCGCGTAGACGTTGGCCATGAGGTCGCCGTAATAGACGGCCTGGCGGGCTGCGCCCTGGCCCTGTACCGGGCCGATGGTCATCGCATTGCGGACGCCCGCCTTGGAGCGGTAAGACCAATACACGCAGCCGGTCTGCGCATCCAGCGAGTACACCTCGCCGGTCTCGCTGCCGACAAACACGCGGCCGGCCACGACCGTGGGCTGGGCATAGGCAGAACCGGCATTGGGCAGGCCGAAGGCCCACTTGAGCGTCAGACGGCCAACGTTCGAAGCATCCAGACCCGCTTGTTCTGCGGGCTGGAAGCGGCTGTTGGCCAGCCCCGCGCCCCAGCCATTCCAGCCGGGGCGGCTTGCGGCATCGGGCATGAGCGGATTGCGGGCGCAGCGGTTGGGCAGGTCGCGCGCCGCACCCGACACCAGTTCCAGAGGCCGCCCTCCCAGCGAAACGGCGACCTTGCGCCGCTGAAGGTCCGAGAGCGTGTCGCCGACTGTCTTCATGACGCCGCTGGTCAGGGCGGTGTAGATCTTCTCGGGCGCCAGTGCGCGCAGTTGCGCCGGTGTCGGCGCCCGCTCAATGGCGGGATTGCCGTGACAGGCCGTGCAGCTTTTCTGGAAAACCACGAAACCCATTTCGGTATCGTTGGTCGATAAGGGTTCTGCGGCATGCGCTGCCGCGAACTGACCGGCCACAGACAGCGTGCTGACTGCGATCGCGGCGATGGCCCGCCGCCTGAAACTGGCGTTAAACATCCGCCCCTCTTTACTTTGTTTTTATGGGCAGTTGTACTGCTGCTCAAGACTGCGCTGGGCCCGAGAGCGGTGTCAACCGCAGGCCTGCCGCAGCAGCGTTTGATGAAAAATCACAAAACCGGCGCAAAGAGCCGGTTAAGCATCCGATTCACCAGGGGAAACAGATGAAGCGATCCACGTTCACCCGGCGCGCCGTGTTGGCCACGGGCCTGCTGGCACCCTTGGGCCATCCGCTGTTGGCGCAGGTGGCTGCCGGACCGGTGGTGCAGACGGCCAGCGGCAAGGTCCGCGGCCTGACCGAGCAGGGCACGCTGGTGTTCCGTGGGTTGCCCTATGGCGCCTCCACGGGGGGTGCCAACCGCTTCCGTCCGCCGCAGCCGGTGCTGCCGTGGCGCGGTGTGCGCGACGCGCAGTTGTTTGGCCAGAGCTCCCCGCAGAGCAACCCGGCTGGTCCCGAGCCTGACGTCATCATGCGCGCAGCGCTGCCGCAGGACCCGCCGGGCGTGAGCGAAGGCGAGGACTGCCTCGTGGTCAACGTGTGGACGCCTGCGGTCACGGGCAAGCGGCCGGTCATGGTCTGGCTGCACGGCGGCGGCTATTCGTCCGGCTCGGCGGCCTATTCGCTGTACGACGGCGGCAATCTTTCGCGCCGCGGTGACATCGTGATGGTTGGCGTGAACCATCGCCTGAACGTGTTTGGCTTCACCAACCTGGCCGAGGTCGGCGGCGAGGCCTTTGCCGGCTCCGGCAACGCCGGCATCCTGGACATCGTGCAGGCGCTGCAGTGGGTGCACGCCAACATCGCGGCCTTCGGCGGCGACCCGGACAACGTGACGATCTTCGGGGAGTCCGGTGGCGGCGCGAAGGTGTCGACCTTGCTGGCCATGCCGGCCACCAAGGGGCTCATCCATCGCGCCATCATCGAGAGCGGTCCGGGCCTGCGCGTGGGGTCCGCACCCGATGCGGCCCGTGTCGCGGACCTGCTGGCCGCAGAGTTGGGCCTGAAGGCCAGCCAGATCCGCGAGCTGCAGGCGGTGCCGCAGCAGAAGCTGCTGGCTGCTTACTTTGCGATCCAGCCGAAGATCCGCGCCGCAGGCCTGGGCGGCGGCAACTTCAGCCCGGTGCTCGATGGCGTTGCGATTCCCCGCCACCCCTTTGATCCGGACGCGCCGTCCGTCTCTGACGACGTGCCGCTGCTGATTGGCAGCAACCGCACCGAGGCCACCTTCCCGCCGTTCATGGCATCCACTGACGCAGAACGCGCGATCGACGAAGCCGGCCTGCGCCAGCGCCTGAAGGCTGGCTACCCGAAGGCCGATGTCGAGGCCCTGATTGCGGTGTACCGCCTGGCCAACCCCGGCTCCACGCCCTTCGATCTGCTGGTGCGCATCACCAGCGACCGGGTGATCGGTGCCAACACCATCCTGCTGGCCGAGCGCAAGCAGGCCCGCGGCCGTGCCCCGGTGTACGTGTACCGCTTCGACTGGGAATCCCGCGCGATGGATGGCCACCGCAAATCCATGCACACCATGGAGATCGCCTTTGTGTTCGACAACACGATCCGTGCGGCTGCGCTGGTGGGTACGCCCCCCGATGCCGAGGCCCTGGCTGCGAAGATGAGCCTGGCCTGGGCCACGTTTGCCCGCACCGGCGTGCCGGC
>CANGFJ010000031.1 GCA_947453065.1 Pseudomonadota bacterium | reverse complement strand
GGCGCTGCCGTGGCGGCGCCCGGCGCGGCACGGAAGATCGTGCGCGCGCCGATGCTGGCGATATACACCGACCCATCGGGCCCGGAGGTGAGGCTTTCCGGGAACACGCGCTGACCGGGAATGCCGATCTCGGCCGGCGGCGCAGCCAGGGCCGCACCGCCCACCACACTGGCCAGCACGGCCAGTGCCACGTGCGTAATGACTGCCACGTGAGGGGTCCTCACTGGGCGTAGGAGATGCGGTAGATCAGGTTGGCGCCGTCGTCGCTGATGAGCAGCGAGCCATCTTTGGCGACCGTGGCACCGACCGGGCGGCCCCAGGCATTGCCGTCATCGGCAATCATGCCGGTCATGAAGTCTTCGTATTCGCCGGTGGGCACGCCGTTCTTCATCAGCACACGCACGACCTTGTGGCCCGTGCGGAAGGCGCGGTTCCAGGAACCGTGCAGCACGGCGAAGCCCTCACCCAGGTACTGCTTCGGGAAGGCCGAGGCGCCGCTGGTGGTCGTGTAGAACGCCAGGTTGACCGCGGCCGAATGCGCCTGGAACGGCACGTCGGGCACGATGGCCTTGCCGGCCAGGTCCGGGCGCTCGCCCTTCAGGCGCGGGTCTTCGTTCTTGCCCATGTAGTACCAGGGCCAGCCGTAGAACGCGCCTTCCTTCACGCGCGTGGTGTAGTCGGGCACCAGGTCGTCGCCGAGCATGTCGCGCTCATTGGTCGTGCACCACAGCTCGCCCTTGACCGGCTGCACCGTCAGGCCGACGCAGTTGCGGATGCCGGTGGCGAAGAGCTTCGGCGCACCGGGCTGGGCGGCATCGAACACCAGCACCGCAGCGCGGTTGGCCTCGTTGTCCCAGGCGGCGCCCGTGGCACCGCGCGCGGCATCCCAGGCCTTGGCCTCGGCCAGCGGCTTCTTGGGCATGGTGTCGGCCACGTTGGACTCGGAACCCACCGACACGAACATGCGCTTGCCGTCGAGCGAGAAGGCCAGGTCGCGGGTGAAATGGCCGCTGGCCTTGCTGCTGTAGAGCTGCGGCACCACGACCTCGGGCACGCCACTGGCGACCGTGTCGCCCGGCTTGTAGGCGTAACGAACCACGCGGTTCATCTCGGCCACGTAGAGCCACTTCGGATCGGCGGCCGGCACGAAGGCCATGCCATAGGGCAGGTTCAGGCCCTGCGCGAAGGTGGTGAGCTGCGCCACCGAGGCGCCGTCGGCCGAAGGCCGCAGCACCGAGATGCGGTTGGACTGCGTCTGCGACAGGAAGATGTCGCCGTTGGGCGCGATGCGCATGTTGCGCGCACCGGGAAGGTCCTTGGCGAAGACCTCGACCTTGAAGCCGGCCGGCACCGACAGCTTCGCACCCGCAGGCTTGTCGATGAACTTAGGGAAGTTGCTCGATGACGGCGTGTCATAGGGCGCCGGCAGGTGGGCCACGTCGATGCGGTGCTTGCGACCCGGCGCGTCCTTCTTCCAGTCGGCATCGCCCTTCGGCGGCCCGGCCGCGACGCTTGGCGGCGGACGGAAACCGGCCGGCGGCGCGGCTTCCTTGAACGTGCCGTCCTTCACGGCCGTGAAGTAGGCCACGACATTCTCGCGATCGGTCGCATCGGCCACCGGGATGACCATGGCCGAGCCCGACACCACGGTGGTGGGCGAGGCGAGGAAACGGTTGAGCGTGGCCGCATCCCAGGTGAGGTTCGAGGCCTTCAGGGCCGGCGTGTAGCTGAAGCTCGCGCTGGAGGCGGCCTTGCGGCCCACCACACCAATGAGGGACGGACCCTGCGCGCCGCCGTTGTCGTTGGGCTCGGCGCTGTGGCACAGGGCGCACTGCGAACGGAACACATTCTTGCCGGCGTTGGCATCGGCGCCGAAGGACGGCGCGGCGAGGACGGCGGCCACGAGGGCCAGGGCCGTGGATCGGATCAGCATGAGGGACCCCACTGTATTTTTCGGGTGTGGCACAGAAACAGCGCCAGAATGTACTTCAAAAAGGCGACGGAATCCTCAGGGACGGCCGAAGCCGGCGCGGTCGAAGGCGGCCCGCGCGCGGGCACTGTCCAGATAGCGCAGGAAGGCCTGTGCCTCGGGCGCCGCGCTGGCCACGGCGGCCGCCGGATAGGTAATCGGTGCATGGCTGGCGGCCGGGAAGGTGTCGACCACGCGGACCCGCGGCTCGCTCTTCGCATCCGTGCCATAGACAATGCCCAACGGTGCTTCACCGCGCGCCACGAAGTTCAGCGCCGTGCGCACGTTATCCGCGGCCACCACGCGCGACTCGACGCTGCGCCAGACGCCCAACTGGGTCAGCGCCGCCTGCGCGTAGCGGCCCACCGGCACCGAGGCCGGATCGCCAGTGGCCAGACGACCGCTGGCTCCCAGCGCCTGTAGCAGCCCAACGCCAGGGCTGATCTTCAGCTGCAGCCGCGAGTCCGCCGGCGCGATCAGCACCAGCGTGTTGCGCACGATATTGCGGCGGGTCTGCGGTGCAATCAGCGCGCGCGCCTGCAGGTAGTCCATCCAGTCCTGGTCCGCGGACACAAAGACATCGGCCGGTGCGCCGGACTCGATCTGTCGCGCCAGCGCGGAACTGGCCGCAAAGGAGAAGCGCACGGCCTGGTGCGTCTCGGCCGTGTAGGCGTCGCCGATCTCCTGCAGCACCGGCGTGAGGGAGGCCGCGGCAAAGACCGTGAGGACGCGGTCGGCAGACTGCGCGGTGGTCGCCAGCACTGCCAGCAGCAGCGCGGCGACCCCAACACTGGCCTTCATCGGTGCGCGAACGGGCGCCGCGCGTACAGGCCAAACGCCGCAATGAACGCGTAGCACAGCGCCGGCAGCAGCAGTGCCATGCGCAGGTCGAACAGATCAGCCAGGTGACCGGTGAGCGGCGGCACGATGGCGCCACCGACAATCGCCACGCAGATCACCCCCGAGCCTTCGGCCGCCCGACGGCCCAGGCCTTCGCTGGCCAGGCTGAAGATCGTCGGGAACATGATCGAGTTGCACAGGCCGATGGCCAGCAAGGACCAGCCGGCCACAGGGCCAGACTGCGTGATCGAGGTGAGGATCAGCGCGATGGCGCCGGCCGCCACGGTGGCCAGCACCTTGCCCGGTGACACGATGCGCAGCACATAGGCGCCGATGAAGCGGCCCACCAGCGCGCCGCCCCAGTAGAACGGCACATGTTTGCCCGCAGCCTGGTCGACAAGACCCAGTGTATCGGCCTGCATGAGGTAGTTGACCAGCAACGAGCCGATGGCCACCTCGGCGCCGACATACAGGAAGATGCTCAGCGCACCCAGGCCGAAGCGGGGCTGCCGCAGCAGGCCAAAGGCATGCAGGAAGTGCGTGGGTGCGCCACGCGACTGCACGAGGCGATGGCGCCGCGTCCAGATCACCGCGGCCAGCACGATCAGCGCCGCGGCCAGACCCAGGTAGGTGTTCACGACCACCTGCGTTTCCTGGCGACGGTAGGCATCGAGCGCATCGCCCACCAGCGTGGACGGCACGACCGTGCTGAGCGAACCCAGGATCAGGATCGAGCCGACATACGGAAACACCGTGGTGCCCAGCGAGTTGAAGGCCTGCGCGAAGGTCAGGCGGCTGTGCGCGGTGCGCGGCGGGCCCAGCACCGAGATGAGTGGGTTGGCCACGACCTGCACGATGGTGATGCCGGCGGCAAGCACGAACAGCGCGCCGAGGAACACACCGAACATCCCCGACTTGGACGCCGGAATGAACAGCAGGCAACCCACGGCCATGGTCAGCACGCCCAGCGCGGCAGTGCGCAGGTAGCCCGTGCGCCGAACGATCAGCGCCGCCGGAATCGAGACGAGGAAATAGGCCGCGAAGAACGCCGACTGCACCAGCATCGCCTGCGCGTAGCTGAGCGTGAAGAGGTCCTTGAGCTTGGGGATGATGACGTCGTTGAGGCTGGTGATGCCGCCAAAGACAAAGAACAGCGCGAAGACAAACAGCTGCAGGTCGGGCGCGTCGATGCCCTGGTGGGGCGCGTCATCGCCCGGGACCGGATCGGTCGAAGAGGTGTCGGCGGTATCCAGATGCATGGTGTTCCTGACCCTCTGCGGGTGTCTTTAGGGGGGCTGTTGCGGTGTCAGCAGCGCGTCGATCAAGCGTCGCGCCCGGGTCGGGCCGTCGTCGATGGGAATGTAAACCTGGGCACGGCCGGGGAAGCGGCGCTGATTCTGCCACTGCGCCTGGATCACCACCTGGTCTTCCGCGAAGGTGAGCGCGGTCTGCCCGACCACCAGCGGGGTGATGTCCTGCCGGTCCGGGTGCGGATTGGTGGCGACCGTCCAGAAATAGTGGGCGCTGTCGGTCGTCTCGGGCGTTACGCCATGGAAGCCGCGCATGTGAAAGCCCGCGCGCTCGGGGTCATCGAAGCTGCCGCTGCCCGCGTCCATGGCGCCGGTCCAGATCTCGCAGTGGGAGACGCGGAAGTTCACTTCCTGCCAGCGATCAATGCGGCCCGGGAACGGCCAGGCGGCCGTATAGGTCGGCGGCGGCTCGGAATCGGGCATGCGGCGCACCACCCGCACCGTCTCGTGACTCGAGGTGGTGGTGAGCTGGGCGTTCATGTGCGCGCCCGGGTTGCCGCCGATGGTCTTCAGGTGCACATAGGCCAGGTGGCTAAGGTCCAGGAGGTTGTCGTGGATCAGCTGCCAGGGCGCGTCGTAGTGGTAGCAGTCGCCGCCAAAGGTGTAGCGCGGGTCCGCATGAAAGGCGTAGCGCGGTGGCTCGTCCTGCGGCTGGCTTTCGGGGGTGGCGCCGATCCACACCCACAGGATCTGGTCCTGTTCACGCAGCGGATAGGCCCGCACGCGCGCACGCGCCGGCACGGCGGGCTGACCGGGCACTTCGATGCAGCCGCCCGCATGGTTGAACAGCAGGCCGTGGTAGCCACAGCGCAGCCCACGCGCTTCGACTGCGCCCATCGAAAGGGGCAGCTCTTTATGGCAGCAGCGGTCTTCCAGCGCAGCGACCGCGCCATCTGGCGTGCGGAACAGCACCAGCGGACGATTGAGAAAGGTGCGCCCGAGTGGCTTGTCGGTGAGCTCCCAGGAGAAGCCAGCGACCCACCAGCGGTTCAGCGGAAAAACCTCGCGCATCATGCCGGCACCTCCCGAAGATGGCTCCCGGCGTCTATTTGACGACGGTGAGTGACGGACGCTTGGGCGCAGCGGGTTTCGGCGGCGGGGGCGGGGGCGGCCTGGGCGCATCGCCCTCCGGTCCGTCGCTCGGGCCTGCTGCGTCTTCGGCGAAGACCATGCCCTCGCCCGTCTCGCGCGCGTAGATGCCCAGGATGGCGTTCAACGGCACGCGGATGTAATGGCTGGTGCCGGAGAAGCGCGCGTTGAACTCCATGACGTCAGGCCCGATCAGCAGGGCCTGCGTCGCGCTGGGCGACAGGTTGAGCACGATGCGGCCTTCATTGACGAAGGACATCGGCACCTGCACCCCTTCCTGCGTTGCATCGACGATCGCATGCGGCGTGTGGCCGCAGTCGATCATCCATTCATGCATGGCGCGCAGCAGATAGGGGCGCCGGGAGAGTTCAGGCACGCGGCATCTCGCGCTCCTGCTCGGACAGGCTGATGCGGAAGGCCGGGCGGGCAAACACGCGCGCACGGTACTTGAGCAGCGACACCGCGTCGGCCGGGATCTCGATGCCGTAGTGCGGCAGGCGCCACAGGATCGGCGCCATGCTCGCATCGACCAGCGAGAAGTCGTCGCTGAGGAAGTAAGGCTTCACCTTGAAGAAGTCGGCCGTCTGCATGACCAGGTCACGCAGGTCGCCGCGCAGCTTGGCGCCGCCCTTGCCCTGGCCTTCCTTGTCGATCTGGGCGGCCAGCCCGTACCAGTCGCGTTCAATGCGATGCAGGGCCAGGCGGAACTGCGCCCGCGACACCGGATCGACCGGCATCAGCGGCGGGTGCGGGAAACGCTCGTCCAGGTACTCCATGATGACGCGCGAGTCATAGAGCACGAGGTCGCGGTCGACCAGGGTGGGCAGTGTGTGATCGGGATTGAGGTCCAGCAGATCCTCGGGGAATCGGCCAGGGGTCACGCTGACGACCTCGATCTCGATGCCCTTTTCGGCCAGCACGATGCGCGTGCGATGGCTGGCAGGGTCTGTCGGTGACGAGAACAGCGTCATGATGGAACGGCGACTCGACACCAGGGAATACTCCTTGAGGACGGCCTGTCGGCTGACAGGCGCAGCGGCGGGAAACACGGCCTCCGCAGAGGCGGAGGCCGTAAAGAAACGGCTGCTGCGCCAGCCGGGAGAAGTCCTAGTGGACTTCCTTCCAGTACTCGAGCTTCAGTAGCCACGCGAACCAGGTGAAGACCAACAGGAACAGCACGATCCAGATGCCCAGGCCCTCACGCTCGACCTGCGTGGGTTCACCGACATAGGACAGGTAGTTGACGGTGTCGCGGACGAAGCCGTCGAACTGCTCCGGCGTCAAGGCGCCCGGCGAGACCTGTTCGAAGCGCTCAAGCGCCTTGGCGCCATGGGCGTCGACGCCACCACCGGCCGGGAAGACCGCGCGCTTGACGCCCTCGAGGTCTGACAGCACGGCCGGCATGGCCGCGCCATCGAGCGCGAGGTTGTTGCTCTTGGTCGGCTTGGTCTCGTCGACATAGAAGGTCTTGAGGAACTGGTAGACGTAGTCGCTGCCCTTGGAACGGGTGATCAGCGACAGGTCAGGCGGCGAACGGCCGAACCAGACCTCGCCCTCGGCCTTGGGGAAGGTGCTCAGGATGTAATCCGTCGGCTTGGCGCCGGTGGGGATCAGGTTCTTGCGCAGCTGCTCCGTCGAGATGTCCAGGTCCTTGGCCATGCGCTCGTAGCGCATGTACTTCAGGGAATGACAGCCCACGCAGTAGTTCATGAAGTTCGTGGCGCCACGCTGCAGGGAGGCCTTGTCGGAGACGACATTGCCCGCCTTCCAGCCCTGCCAGTGAACGGCATGTTCTTCGCCATGGCCGCCCTCTTCCGCAGCGCGGGCCGCTGGCGACACCAGCAGTGCTGCGCCAAGGGCCAGGCTCGCCACGGCGAGGACGATGCGGCCGGCAGTGCGGCCGAGGAGATTACGGTGCATCAGTGAATCAACCATGGTCGTAGGTCACTCGGGTGGGCACCGGCTTCACCGGATCGAGCTTCGTGTAGATCGGCATGAGCACGAAGAACGCGAAGTAAACGACCGAGAAGACACGCGCCAGCAGCGTGTACAGGTCTGACGGCGGCTTCAGGCCGAGGTAGCCCAGGCCGATGAACGCGATGACGAACAACGTCAGCGCGCTCTTCCACATCCAGCCGCGGTAGCGCGTGGACTTGACCGGCGAGCGATCGAGCCACGGCAGCAGCAGGAAGCAGACCAGCGAGAGCGCCATGGCCAGCGCACCCAGCTGCTGGTCAGGGACCGCACGCAGGATCGCGTAGAAGGGCGTGAAGTACCACACCGGCGCGATGTGCAGCGGCGTGGACATCGGGTTGGCCACTTCGAAGTTCGGCTGCTCGAGGAAGATGCCCCCGAACGTCGGCATGAAGAACACGACGATGCAGAACAGCGTCAGGAACACGCCAACGCCGACGATGTCCTTGACCGTGTAGTACGGGTGGAAGGGGATGCCATCGATCGGCTTGCCATCGGCGCCCTTGTTTGCCTTGATCTCGACGCCGTCCGGGTTGTTGGAACCCGTCTGGCGCAGCGCCACCAGGTGCAGGGCCACCAGCAGCAGCAGCACCAGCGGCACGGCCACGACGTGCAGCGAGAAGAAGCGGTTCAGGGTGGCGTCGGCAATGCCGTAGTCACCGCGGATCCACTCGACCAGGCCCGGTCCGATGACCGGCACGGTGCCGAAGAGGTTCACGATGACCTGCGCGCCCCAGAACGACATGTTGCCCCAGGGCAGCACGTAGCCCATGAAGGCTTCGGCCATCAGCGCCAGGTAAATGACCATGCCGAACAGCCACAGCAGTTCGCGCGGGGCCTTGTACGAGCCGTACAGCATCGCGCGGAACATGTGCAGGTACACGACGATGAAGAAGGCCGACGCGCCCGTGGAGTGCAGGTAGCGCAGGAGCCAGCCGTACGGCACCTCGCGCATGATGTACTCGACCGAGTCGAAGGCCGTCAGCTCGCCCACCTTGTAGTGCATGGTGAGGAAGATGCCGGTGACCAGCTGCATCACCAGGATGAGCAGGGCCAGCGAACCGAAGAAGTACCAGATGTTGAAGTTCTTCGGCGCGTAGTAGCCGGTGAGCTGGTCGCGCATGAAGGCGTCGACCGGCAGCCGCTTGTTGAGCCAGCCGAGGAAGCCGGTGCGGACCGGCAGGCCGTCGTTGTTGTCGCCAGCCATCATGCGGCTCCCTGCGCGGCGCCATCGAGGCCGATGACCAGCGTGCTGTCGTTGCTGAACGAGTACGGCGGGATGCGCAGGTTCACCGAGGCCGGCGAACCATTGAAGACGCGGCCGGCCAGATCGAACTTCGAGCCGTGGCAAGGGCAGAAGAAGCCGCCCGGCCAGTCAGCGCCCAGCTCGGGCTGACCCTGCTCGAAGCGCGCCTTGGGCAGGCAGCCCAGGTGCGTGCAGTTGCCGATGACGACCAGCAGGTCGTCGCGCACCGTGCGCGTGGCATTGGTGGCATAGGCCGGCTGATCCGAGGCCTTGCTGGCCGGATCTTTAAGCTGGCCGTCGTGGCCCGGCAGCTTGGAGACCATGTCTGGCGTGCGATGGACGACGTAAATCGCCTGCTTGCGCCAGGTGAGCGTGACCATCTGGCCCGGCTCGATCTTGGAAATATCGACCTCGACCGGGGCACCGAGGGCGCGGGCGCGCTCTGACGGGCTCCAGGAGGCGATGAAGGGAACCGCGGCAAACGCGGCGCCCAGGACGCCTGTGGCCGTGGTTGCGAAGGTCAGAAAGCCGCGACGGCTCTGGTCCACCGCGTCGGTCTGTCCGGGGCTGCCGTGTAGGGCGGCGCCGTTGTGGTCGCTCATGGATATCGGCTCGTTACAGAAAACTGTCGCATTATACACAATCGAAACAGGGCTTCGGACGCTGCAGTCATGACAGGGATCGAGATCAGGCGGGGCGCGCTATTTTTGGGGGGGTCGGTGCTCGCCGGACTGGCGCTGGCCTACCTGGCGGTGCTGCTGTGGCCGGGCCTGCTGCATCGGGACCTGCCGGCAGCGCAGGCCCCCGTGGACGCGCATCCGGAGTTGCTACAGGCCTTGGGCCCTATCGTGCCGGCAGCCAGTACCGTGGCGCAGAACGTGGACGCCGCCGCCTCGGCGCCCTTCGGCCCGGGCGACCCGTCGGGCCTGCCGATGGTGGCCAGCTATGCGCCCGCGGTGCGGGCCAGTGCCCCGGCAGTGGTCAACATCTTCGCCGAGCGAAAGGTCACCGAGCGGTTGCCGCCCAGCGGGCTGGAACAGCTGTTTCCGGGCCAAATGCCGCCGCGCTATCGCCAGCGCGTGCAGCAGAGCCTGGGCTCCGGGGTGCTGGTGGATGCGCAGGGGCACATCGTGACCAACCACCACGTGATCGCCGGGGCAGACAAGATCCAGGTGCAGCTGGCCGATGGCCGCCGGGGCGTGGCCCAGGTCGTTGGCCGCGACCCGGACACGGATCTTGCGATCCTGCGCATTGGCATGGACCGCCTGCCGGTGATGGCACTGGGACGTTCGGACCACCTGCAGGTGGGGGACGTCGTGCTGGCCATCGGCAGCCCGCTGGGCCTGAGCCAGACCGTGACCCACGGCATCGTCAGCGCGACGGGCCGCGCGCAGCTGGGGGTCGCGACGTTCGAGAACTTCATCCAGACCGATGCGGCCATCAACGAGGGCAACTCGGGCGGTGCGCTGGTGAACGCGCGCGGCGAGCTCATCGGCATCAACACGGCGGTGCTGGGCAAGAACAGGGGTGCCGAGGGCATCGGCGTGGCGATCCCGGTGGACCTGGTGCGCGGCGTGATGCGCGAGATCCTGGAAAAAGGCCACGTCGTGCGCGGCTGGGTCGGACTGATTCCCCAGGATGCAGAGCCGGAACGCGCTGCCCAGCTGGGCTATCCGGCTGGCAGCGTCGTGATCGAGGACCTCTATATAGGGTCGCCGGCGATGCAGGCGGGCCTGGCGATCAACGACCGCCTCGTCAGCGTGGAGGGCCGCCCGGTGCGCAATGCCCAGGACACCCTGGCGCAGATTGCCAGCCACAAGCCAGGCACGACCGTGAAGCTGGCCGGGCTGCGCGGATCGCAGCCGTTTACGCTGAGCCTGGTGGCGATCGATACGCCGACGGCGCGCTAGGCGCCGACGCGCGTCAGCGTCCTGGCACGCGGCGGATCTGCGCGCCGATCGCCGAGAGCTTTTCTTCGATGGTCTCGTAGCCGCGATCGATGTGATAGATGCGCTCGATCTCGGTACGGCCTTCGGCCACGAGCGCCGCCAGCACGAGGCTGGCCGAGGCGCGCAGGTCGGTGGCCATGACGGGCGCTGCGGTGAGCTTGGCGACACCCTTGATGATGGCCGTGTTGCCTTCGAGACGGATCTCGGCGCCCATGCGGCGCATCTCCAGCATGTGCATGAAGCGGTTCTCGAACACCGTCTCGATGATGGTGCCGACGCCATCGGCCACCGCGTCGAGCGCGGCGAACTGCGCCTGCATGTCGGTCGGGAAAGCCGGGTACGGTGCCGTGCGCACATCGACCGACTTCGGGCGCTTGCCGCGCATGTCGATCTCGATCCAGGTATCGCCCTGCCCGATTTTCGCACCGGCTTCCTGCAGCTTGAGCAGCACGGCGTCCAGGTGCTGCGGGCAGGTGTTCTTCAGGCGCAGGTGGCCACGGGTGATGGCGCCGGCCACCAGGAAAGTGCCCGCCTCGATACGATCGGGCAGCACTTCGTATTCGCAGCCGTGGAGCTTCTCGACGCCCTGGATGACGATGCGGCTGGTACCGGCACCCTTGATCTTGGCGCCCATGGCGATGAGGAAATTGGCCAGATCGACCACTTCGGGTTCGCGCGCGGCGTTCTCGAGCACGGTCTCGCCGTCGGCCAGGGTGGCGGCCATCATCAGGTTCTCGGTGCCCGTCACGGTGACGGTGTCGAGGACCAGGTGCACGCCCTTGAGGCGGCCGGCGCGGGCGCGGATATAGCCGTTCTCGATGTGGATGTCGGCGCCCATGGCCTGCAGGCCAGCGACGTGGATGTTGACGGGGCGCGCGCCAATGGCGCAGCCGCCGGGCAGCGACACGTCGGCCGAGCCAAAGCGCGCGACCAGCGGACCCAGCACCAGGATGGAGGCGCGCATCGTCTTGACCAGCTCGTAGGGCGCGACGTACTCGCGGATGCTGTTGGCATCGACCTCGATGCGCATGCGCTCATCGATGGTGACCGAGATGCCCATGCGGCCCAGCAGCTCGATCATGGTGGTGACGTCCTGCAGGTGCGGGACGTTGGAGATGGTGACGGGCCCGTCGGCGAGCATGGCGGCGGCCAGGATCGGCAGCGTGGCGTTCTTGGCGCCGGAGATGCGCACTTCGCCTTCGAGCGGGCGGCCGCCGGTGATCTGCAGCTTGTCCATGTTCAACGGCCCTGCGGGGCGTTCTGGAATTCGTCGGGGGTCAGCGCCTCGATCGACAGGGCGTGGATTTCGCCGCCCATGAGTTCGCCCAGCGCGCGGTACACCTGCTGGTGACGCTGCAGCGGGCGCTTGCCGGCAAATTCGCTGCTGATGACGCGCGACTCGAAATGCACGTTGTCGCCCGAGCGCACCTCGACGGTGGCACCGGGAATCGCGTTGCGGATGAGGTCGGCGACCTGCTGGGGGGTCATAGGTATGTCTCGCACCAATTCGGAGCCCGGGATCTTAAGCTATGATGCCCACGCAAACATGAACACCGCCGCACACAGCGCCCCTGACCCTGCGGACCTGATCGCCGCCGGTCGGCGCACCATCGACATTGAAGCCCGGGCCATCAGTGGCCTGGCCGCGCGCATTGACGCGTCTTTCGTCAGGGCCTGCCAGCTGTGCCTCGGGGCGCAGGGGCGCATCGTCGTGACGGGCCTGGGCAAGTCCGGGCACGTGGGCAGCAAGATTGCCGCCACGCTGGCCAGCACGGGCACGCCCTCTTTCTTCCTGCATGCCGCCGAGGCCGCCCATGGCGATCTGGGCATGATTTCGCGCGGCGATGTGGTGGTGGCGATCTCCAATTCCGGCGAGACGCCGGAACTGCTGATGCTGCTGCCCCACCTCAAGCGCCTGGGCGCGCCGGTGATCTCGATCACTGGCGGCACGAGCTCCACGCTGGCGCGCGACGCCGAGGTGAACCTGGACGTCAGCGTCAGCGAGGAAGCCTGCCCGCACAACCTGGCGCCGACGGCCAGCACCACGGCGACGCTGGCCATGGGCGACGCGCTGGCCATTGCGCTGCTGGAGGCGCGCGGCTTCACACCCGAGGATTTCGCGCGCTCGCACCCGGGCGGCAGCCTGGGTCGCAAGCTGCTGCTGCATGTGGCCGACGTCATGCGCAGTGGCGCGGGCCTGCCCCGCGTCACCGCCGACACGCTGCTGTCGGCCGGCCTGCTGGAAATGAGCCGCAAGGGCCTGGGGCTGACGGCCGTGGTCGATGACCAGGACCGCGTGGTCGGCGTGTTCACCGATGGTGACCTGCGCCGCGTGCTGGACCGCCAGGTCGACCTGCACGGCACGCCGATGCGCGCCGTGATGACGGCCGATCCGCGCACGATCGATCCGCAGGCGCTGGCGGCCGAGGCGGTCAACAAGATGGAGCAGCACGGCATCACCGCGCTGCTGGTGGTCACGGCCGACCACACCCTGGTGGGCGCACTGAACATCCACGATCTGCTGCGCGCAGGGGTGGTCTGATGGCCGCGCGCCGCAAGGCCGCCCGGCTGACGCCGGCCCTGGCCCGGCAGATCCGCCTGCTGGTGCTGGACGTGGACGGGGTGCTGACCGATGGCGCGCTGTACTACAGCGCCAGCGGCGAGCAGCTGAAGGTTTTTCATGTGCACGATGGCCATGGCGTCAAGCAGGTGCAGGCCGACGGCATCCAGGTGGCCGTCATCTCGGGCCGCAAGTCGGCGGCGGTGGCGCGGCGCTGCCGCGACCTGGGCATCCGCCATGTGTTCCAGGGCATCGACAACAAGTCCGGTGCGCTCGACATCCTGCTGAAACGACTGAAGCTCGGCGCCGAGCAGATGGCCTGCATCGGGGATGACACCCCGGACATCCCGCTGTTCGCACGGGCGGCCTTTGCCGTGGCCGTTGTAGATGGCCACCCGCTCGCGCGGGCTGCGGCGCATCGGCTGACGACGCTGCCGGGCGGCCGCGGCGCGGTGCGCGAAGTCTGCGACTGGCTGCTGGAAGCGCGGAGCCGCGAATGAAGGTGCCGCTGCTGCTCGGCGGCGGCGCGATCGGGGTACTGGGTGTGGCCTTCCTGCTCGGCAGAGAGGGCACGACCCCGGGCGTGCGGCGCGATGCAGCGCCCCAGCAAGCTGACTATGGGTTTGTCGCGCTGGATGCCGACGTCCTGCAGACCGCAGACGATGGGTCGCGGCTGTATGCGCTGAAGGCGGCCAGGATCGAGCAGAACCCCGGCAGTGGCGACGTGGCGGCCAGCACGCTGACCCTGCGCTACGGCGCCGACCCGGCGCGGCGCTGGACGCTGGGAGCCGACCAGGCCCTGCTGCCGGCGGGCAGCACGCGCATCCGGCTGAGCGGCAACGTGCAGCTGCGCGGCAAGCCGCCAGGCAGCGAGCAGTTCGCACAGATCAATACACAGCGCCTGGATTTCGATACGCGAACACAGGATGTGAGCACGCGCCAGCCCATCAGCATCACCTGGTCGGGGCAGCAGCTTTCCGCGCAGGGACTCACCGCCAACCTGAAGCAGGACCACCTGCACCTGGAGTCATCGGTACATGGCCGCTTTTCCCGCTGACCGCAGGCTGTTGCTGGCTGCCCTGGTGCTTTGCGCACCGCTGTTGCAGGCGGCCACCCCGCCGCGCCCGCCTGCCAGCCTTGGCCAGGACATCGTGCTGGATGCCAGCTCGTCACAAATCGATTATGGCGCCAACCGGCTGACCTTCAGCGATGTATCCATCGCACAGGGGGCGCTGCGCATCCAGGCCGACAAGGCCGTGGCCAGCGGCACAGGCCTGCGCTTTGATGACAGCCGCTGGGAATTCAGCGGCAACGTGCGCATTCGTTTCGAGACGGGCACGCTGAGCGCCAGCCAGGCCAGCGTGCGTTTTGCGGGCAACCGCATCGCCCAGGCTCTGGCCCAGGGCGCGCCGGCGGAGTTCGAGCAGAAGCTGCCCAGCATGGCGCGACCGGTGCGCGGCCATGCCGGGCACATCGACTTCAACATCCTCGAGCAGACCATCCGCCTGTCGCAGGATGCCTGGCTGTTTGACGGCCGCAACGAGATCAGCAGCCAGGCGCTGCTCTATAGCATCCGCGACCAGCTCGCCCGCAACGAGACTGAACCGGGGAGCACGGGACGCGTGCACATCACCATCCGCTCCGACGCCACGGGCGAGACGCCGCTGCCGCCAGGCGGCAAGCCATGAGCGTCCTGAGCGCCCACCACCTGCAGAAGGCCTACAAAGCACGCCGCGTCGTGCAGGACCTGTCGCTGGAAGTGCGTTCCGGCGAAGTGGTCGGGCTGCTGGGACCCAACGGCGCTGGCAAGACCACGGCGTTCTACCTGATCGTCGGGCTGGTCAGCCCCGACGCGGGCAGCATCCAGCTGGATGGCGAGGACATCACCGCCCTGCCCATGCACCGCCGTGCCCAGCGCGGCCTCGGCTACCTGCCACAGGAAGCCTCGGTGTTCCGCCGACTCTCGGTCGAGGACAACATCCTGGCCATTCTGGAGACCCGCGCAGACCTGGACTCGGCCGGACGCGCGGCACGCCTGGAGGAATTGCTGGCCGAGCTGCGTATCGGCCACGTGCGCCAGAGCGCGGGCCAGGCCCTCTCGGGCGGCGAGCGGCGGCGGGTGGAGATCGCCCGGGCGCTGGCTGCCTCGCCGCGGTTCATCCTGCTCGACGAGCCCTTCGCCGGCGTGGATCCGATCTCGGTGCTCGACATCCAGCGCATCATCGGGGAGCTGGCGGCCAGCGGCATCGGCGTGCTGATCACTGACCACAATGTGCGCGAAACGCTGGGCGTCTGTGGTCGTGCCTACATCGTGGACCGCGGTACGGTAATCGCCTCCGGCACTGCGGAAGAAGTCCTTGCCAACGCCCAAGTCCGTGAGGTGTACTTGGGTCAGAACTTCCGAATGTAATGGTTTCAAGAGTTGCCAGAATCCGTTCCTTTTCAAAGGGTTAAAAGCCCCCTCATGACCGCTGGCGCGCCAGGCGCCCCAGAGTCAGGCACGGATCATGCTTAAAGCCTCGCTGCAGCTCAGGATGAGCCAGCAGCTGACGATGACTCCCCAGCTCCAGCAGGCCATCCGCCTGCTGCAAATGCCGGCGCTGGAACTGCAGGCGCACATCAGCGAACTGCTCGAATCCAACGTCATGCTGGAGGCCGAGGACGACAACGACTCCACGGTCAGCTTCGAGGCGCTTGGCGCCGGCCCGAACGAACAGCCCGCCGCCCAGCCGATGGGCGAAGAGGGCGAAGGCCCCTCCAGCGGCACCCCCGACGCAGAGCCGACGACCGTCGAGGTCATTGATGACGCGTGGGAGGACCGCTCGGCCAATCCGTCCGACACGCCCTGGAACAGCGATGACGATGACCGTCAGCAGGAGTTCCAGGATGCCAACGGCGAGACGCTGCAGGAACACCTGGTCTGGCAGCTGGAGATGGCCAAGCTCGAGCCGCGGCAGCTGAGCATCGGGCGCGCGATCCTCGATGCGATCAACGAAGACGGCTACCTCACCGATCCGCTGGACACGATTGCCGCGACCCTCAAGCCCGAGATCGAGGCCAGCGAAGACGACATCAGCGCGATGCTCGCCATCGTGCAGGGCTTCGACCCACTGGGCGTGGGCGCGCGTTCGGTCGGCGAGTGCATCACGCTGCAGCTGCGCCAGCTGGACCCGGCCACACCCGGCCGCGACTGTGCGCTGAAGATCGCCGCCAGCCACCTGGAACTGGTCGCCCACCGCGAACTGGCCACGCTGCGACGCCAGCTGGGCTGCTCGGACGAAGAAGTGGAACAGGCACTGGCCCTGGTGCGCGGTTGCCATCCGCGTCCCGGCTCGCAGATCAGTTCGGCCAAGGCCGAATACGTCGTGCCCGATGTGTTCGTGCGCCGCAGCCCGACCGGCTGGACCGTCGAGATGAACCCGGCCACGCTGCCACGCGTGCGACTGAACCAGAGCTACGCCAACCTCATCGGCCGGGCCGCCAGCCACGCGACCATGCGCGCGCAGCTGCAGGAGGCGCGCTGGCTGCTCAAGAGCCTGGAAATCCGCCACGACACGCTGATGAAAGTCGCCCGCTCCATCGTCGAGCGGCAGGTGGAGTTCCTCGAGCACGGCGACGAATACATGAAGCCGATGATCCTGCGCGACATCGCCGAGGCCATCGGCATGCACGAGTCGACGATCTCGCGCGTCACGTCGGGCAAGTACATGCACACGCCGCGCGGCGTGTTCGAACTGCGCTTCTTCTTCTCGAGCCATGTCGAGAGCGCTGACGGGTCGGAGACCTCCTCCACCGCCATCCGCGCCAAGATCCGCAAGCTCATCCGCGAAGAATCCGCCGGTGCGCCGTTGAGTGACAGCCGCATCGCAGACCTGCTTTCGAAGGAAGGCATCCCGGTAGCCCGGCGTACAGTCGCCAAGTACCGGGAAGCCATGGGAATTGCCCCGTCGAATGAACGCAAGCGCGCCGGAACGCGCGCATAACCCCAGGAGAAGCTCATGCAGCTGAAGCTCACCGGACACCATGTGGAACTGACCGACGCCCTCCGTAGCGCGGTGGAAAAGAAACTCGAGCGCATCTCGCGCCACTTCGACCAGCTGATCGACATGCATGTCGTGCTGACGGTCGAAAAGCTGGAACAGAAGGCCGAGGCCACGCTGCACGTCAGCGGCGCCAACCTGCACGCCGTGGCGGTCGATGCCAACATGTACGCGGCGATCGACGCACTGGCAGACAAGCTCGACCGTGCCGTGAAAAAGCACAAGGAAAAGTCCCAGGACGTCCACGCCAGCCAGGCGCGCACGATCGCGCGGTCCTGAGGCACACGCAATGCGGCTGGTATTTGTCAGCGGACTGTCCGGGTCCGGCAAGAGCGTGGCGCTGCACATGCTCGAGGACCTTGATTTCTACTGCGTGGACAACATACCGGCCGCGCTGCTCAAACCCTTCATCTCCCACACCGTGCAAAGCAACGACCCGGTCTACCGGCGCACGGCGGTGGGGCTGGACGCGCGCAACACCGAGGCGGAGATCGCCACGGTGCCCATGCTCATCGACGAGCTCAAGCGCTCCGGCATCCAGTGCGAACTGATCTACCTGGTTGCCAACGACGAGGAACTGCTACGGCGGTTCGCCGAGACGCGCCGCAAGCACCCGATGAGCCGACACGGCGAGAGCCTGCGCGAGGCCATCGCCATCGAGCGCGAACTGCTCGACCCGATCACCAACGCGGCCGACCTCACCATCGACACCTCGCGCATTGGCGTGCACGACCTGCGCGAACTCATGCGCCGGCGCGTGGAAGAGCGCAAGCAGTCGCGCATGTCGATCCAGTTCGAATCCTTCGGCTTCAAGCACGGCATTCCCGGCGATGCCGATTTCGTCTTTGACGCGCGCACGCTGCCCAACCCCTACTGGGATGCGGCGCTGCGCGGGCTGACCGGCCGCGACGCAGAGGTGGTGCGATTCCTTGAAAAGCACGATGCCGTGGCGCGACTGATGCGCGACATCGAAACCTTCATCGAAGCCCGCATCCCCGAGTACCACGCGAGCAATCGCCGCTACCTCACCGTCGCTGTCGGTTGCACCGGCGGACGTCACCGGTCGGTCTATCTCGTCGAACAACTGGCCACGCTGTTCGCGGCCAAGCACCCCAGCGTGTCGGCGCGCCACTCCAACCTGCCCGGCGCGGACCTCTTCCTGCCAACCGCGCAGCCCGTCGTCGGCGCGTGACACCGGCCCTGCCGCTGCGGGGCGCCTACGAGCGCCTGGTGCGCGAACGGGGACTGGCCATCGACCCCGCACAGCGCGCCGTCATTGGCCAGCTGGCGCAACTTGGCGAGGCGCTGACCCAGCATCCGGTGCCCGGTCGACTGCGCCGCGCCCTCGCCCACCGGTTTCCTTCGCGGCTAGCGCTGCAATCGCCGCGCGGCCTGTACTTGTGGGGCGGCGTCGGCCGCGGCAAGACCTGGCTGATGGACCTGTTCTACGCCCACATCAATGTGACGGAACGCAGCCGTAGCCACTTCCACCACTTCATGCGCGACGTGCAGGCGCGGCTGGCCGGGCTCGACCGCCGCTCGCGCCCCCTGCAGCACGTCGCCCGGCAGATCGCCGCCCAGACGCGCCTGATCTGCCTGGACGAGCTGTTCGTCGCGGACATCGGCGACGCCATGATCCTGCACGGTCTGTTCGAGGCCCTGCTGCAGGAGGGCGTGACCTTCGTCATCACGTCCAACCTGCCGCCATCGGGGCTCTACCAAGGTGGCCTGCAGCGCGAGCGCTTCCTGCCGGCCATCGCGCTGCTCGAAGCGCATCTGGACGTCGTGCACCTGGATGGGGGCATCGACTACCGCCTGCGGCAGCTGGAGCAGGCCAGCACCTATGTGCTGGCAGACAGCCCTGGCGCGGCGGCGCGGCTGCAGACCTTGTTCGAGCGACTGGCCAACGACGAGGAGGGTGAGGCGCAGCACCCCGCGTGGGTGTCGACCGACTCGATGCTGATCGAAGGGCGCGCCATCCCCTTGCGCCGCGCCGCCAGCGGCATGGGCTGGTTCGACTTCCAGGCCCTGTGCGAAGGGCCGCGCAGCGCCGCGGATTACATCGAGATCGCCCGCGCCCTGCACACGGTGTTTCTCACCGGCGTACCGGTGATGGATGGGCTGTGCGACGACGCGGCCCGGCGTTTCATCGCACTGGTCGACGAATTCTATGACCGCAGGGTAAAGCTGGTGGTCGGCGCAGAGGCCGAACCCACCGCGCTGTACCAGGGCGAGCGCCTGAAGTTTGCCTTTGAGCGCACCGCCAGCCGCCTCATCGAAATGCGCAGCCGCGACTACCTGGCACGCGAACACCGCGCCTCGGCCTGACCTCTACAGCGCGACGCGCCGGACATAGCGGCGCAGGCCATCCACCGAGAACAGCGCCAGCGCCAGCCAGATCCAGCCAAAGGCGACCAGCTGCACGTGGCCAAAGGC
>CANGFJ010000030.1 GCA_947453065.1 Pseudomonadota bacterium | reverse complement strand
GATCCCCGCGGCCAGAGCGGCACCCTGGTGCCGCTCAGCGATGCGGCGCGGATGAAGCCGGGTGACGTGCCCACCGGGCAGCGCGCGTTTCCCGGTGCCCGCGGTACGCCCGAATCGCTGGCATCGGATCCGGTGCGTGCCGCCTGGGATCGGCCGATCCCGCTGCAGCTGACCGACACGGCCCGCCGTGCCTTGCAGCGATTCAACCCTGCCTCGCAGGACAACCCCCGCCTGCGCTGCGAGCCAACGAGCATTGTGTTCGACTGGACCTTCGACAGCGTGGTCAACCGCATCACCCAGTCGCCCTCGCGCATCACCCTGCAGTACGGGCATATGGACCTGCAGCGGGAGATCCTGCTGGGCCAGCAGTCGTTGCCGCCCAGGCTCAAGCCCAGTCGATCGGGCCATGCCCTGGGCCACTGGGAGGGCGATGTGCTGGTCGTGGAAACCAGCGGCTTTCTGCCCGGCGTGCTCAACGCCAACCTGCGCCTGCTGCATGGCGCCCAGTTACAGGTCACCGAGCGCTTCTCGCTGGATGCCACGGGCACGCGTCTGACGCGTCGTTATGAGGCCAGGGACCCGGAGTACTTCGCCGATGTCTGGCGCGGCGAAGATGTGGTGATGCAGGCCGACGTGCCGTACGCGCCCTACGCCTGCAAGGACCCGGCGGGTGCACCCGCTGCGCGCCAGGCTCGTACGCAGCCCTAGGTCAGCGCCCGGTTGGACATCGGCGGGTCGCTGAACGATGCTCCGGGCCTGTCACCACAACACGCGGGCGATCACGCCCCGGGGGCTTGCTGCATGGGTAGGGTTCACGGCTTGGCACTGTCGCTGTTTTGTTTGCCGCTGTCCTGGGTGGCCCAGGCAGCGGGCCCCGGTCACTTCACCCCCGCTGGCGTGGCCGCCATCAAGCAGTCGATGCATGCGCTCGTCGACCGCCAGGAGGTGGCCGGCGTTGTCACGCTGATCCTCCAGGACGGCAAGCGCGTCACGCTCGACGCCTATGGCTATGCCGACACCGAATCACGCCGGCCCATTGGCCCGGATTCAGTGATGGCCGTGGCCTCCATGACCAAGCCCCTGACGGGCGTGGCGATGATGATGCTGTACGAGCAGGGCAAGTGGTCGATGGACGACCTGGTGGCCAAGCATGTGCCGCAGCTGGCTGACCTCAAGGTGATGGACGCTACCGGCAAGCTGGTCCCCGCTGCGCATCAGCCGACGATGCGCGAGCTGATGAGCCACAGTGCCGGCTTTACCTATGGGTCTTTCGGCAACTCCGCCGTCGACCAGCTCTACCAGGCTGCCAAACCCACCGATCCGGACAGCAGCCTGCCGGGCCTGATCGGTAAGCTCTCGCAGCTGCCGCTGAAGAACCAGCCGGGCAGTGCCTGGGAGTACAGCGTCAGCGTCGATATCCAGGGCTATATCGTCGAGAAGCTCTCGGGCATGCCCTATGCCGTGTTCATCCGCGAGAAGATCCTCAAGCCGCTCAAGATGAAGGACTCGGACTTCGCCGTGTTCGGCAAGGCCCGCGAGCGTATGGCCTTCCTGCACGCGCCCGATGCCACGGGCAAACAGTTGCCCTATCTGCCCGCCGGTGGTCGTGATGCGGTGGCCAAGGCAGTGCCGCGCCTGCCGTCACCCGGTGGCTCGCTGTATTCCACGGCGCTGGACTACGCGCGTTTCTGCCAGATGATCGTCAACGGTGGCCAGCTCGACGGCGTGCGCTTGCTCAAGCCTGCGACGGTGAAGTTGATGCACGAGAACGCGTTGCCGCCCGGTGTGACCGTCGGCATGGCAGGTCCGGGCACGACCTTTGGCCTCGACTTTGCGATCGCCGGTGATCCGTCGACCACAAAAGAGCCCTGGCCCGCGGGCACGTTTTACTGGTCGGGTGTCAATGGCACGTATTTCTGGATCGATCCGGCAAACCACCTGATCGTGGTCGGCATGATCCAGCGCGCCTGGGTGCCGGGCACTGACGCCGCTGGCTCGCTGGTGGCACGCAATGCAGGTGGCAAAGCCATCTACGACGCCATCCAACACTGAGGAGCACAGCATGGGCTTATTTGACGGGATTCTGGGCGGTGTCGTGGGCGCGGGGCTGACCACGGCCCTGCAGGGCTTTATCGAGAAGGAGGGCGGCCTGCCGGCCGTCGTCCAGAAGTTCGAGCAGCAGGGACTGGGCGGCCTCGTGCAGTCCTGGATCGGCACGGGCAGCAACCTGCCGGTGTCTGCCAGCCAGCTGGAGCAGGTGCTGGGCAGCGACCTGGTGCAGCAGCTCTCGGGCAAGTTGGGCGTGCCGGCGCCGCAGTTGTTGCAGAAGCTGGCGCAGTTGCTGCCGCAGACGGTGGACAAGATGACCCCCGGGGGCGTGATTCCCCCGCGCTGAACGCCTTCCTGGTGGCCGCTTGCCGCCCCTAACGCGGGCGCGTAGGCTGCAGCGCATAAATACAGTCACTGCGGCGGCAGCATGGCGGAATTCAAAGGCATCCCGTTGATCGAGTCGTCTGGCCCGGATGAGGGCGAGGCGCGACGTCTGTCACGGCGCGAGTTCATCAAACGGGTCATCGCCTCCGGTGCGGTGGCCTCTTCGGCCAGCTTCATGGTGGGCGGCATGGCCGGCTGTACGCCGCGCCGGGCCGCAGTCGCCGGCAGCGTCGAGCGGCTCCTCTCGGTCAACGTCAACGGCCAGCTGCGCCGGGTCGATGTGCTGCCGCAGGAGACGCTGGCCATGACGCTGCGCTACAAGCTGGGCCTCACTGGCACGAAGCTCAGCTGCGACCGCGCCGAGTGCGGCGCCTGCACCGTCATGATCGACGGCGTGACGGTCTACGCCTGCTCGACGCTCACGCACAGCGTGCGCGCGCGCAAGGTCGTCACCATCGAGGGCCTGCGCGGCCCCAACGGCGAGCTGCATCCGGTGCAGCAGGCCTTCGTCGAAGAGCTCTCGCCGCAGTGTGGCTTCTGCACGCCGGGCCAGGTGGTGGCGGCCGTGGCCCTGCTGCAGAAGAACCCCAAGCCCACGCGCGAGCAGGCCCGCCACGCCATGTCGGGCAACCTGTGTCGCTGTGGCGCTTACGACAACTACCTCAATGGCATCATGCGCGCCTGCGGCAACACCGCGGAGATCAGCCATGGCGTATAAGCACCTCGGCAAGGACTTCCTGCCGCACGACGTCGTGGCCAAGGTCACGGGCGAGGCCAAGTACGCCGAAGACTTCCGCGTCGAAGGCATGGTGTTCGCCCGCCTGCTCAACAGCCCCTATCCGCATGCGCGCGTGCGCAAGATCGATGCCAGTGAAGCGCTGAAGATGCCTGGCGTGCTGGGCATCCTCACCGCCGATGACGTCAAGAACCCGCCGGCACCCGAGCAGGCGCTGCTCACCAACGAGCCGGTGTATGTCGGCGATCCGGTGTTGCTTGTGGCTGCCGAGAGCGAGACCCTCGCCCAGGACGCCATCGAGCAGATCAAGATCGACTGGGAACCGCTGCCCTTCCATGTGGATGCGCTGCAGAGCCTGCATCCGGATCGCCCGAATGCCCGCAGCGACGGCAACGTCGGCGCGGGTGGCGTTGAGTTCCAGACCCTCAAGTGGACCAAAGAAGACTTCGCCGCCGCCGAGCCCGGCAAAATGCCCATGGGCAAGGCCGCGCAGGAATGGGCGTTTGGCGATCTCGAGGCCACGTTTGCCAAGTGCAAGCTCGTCTATGACGAGAGCTTCGTCCACGGCAGCAACTCACACCACAGCATGGAGCCGCGCTCGGCGATGGCCTACTGGCAGAACGGCAAGTGCTTCCTGCACGTGTCGTCGCAGAGCCAGTCGTTCATCGTGCCCGCGCTGGCCGGCATGATCGGCATCCCGCCCACGGACCTGCACGTCATCGCCGAGTTCTGCGGCGGTGGTTTTGGTTCCAAGGGTGGCGCGTATGCGCTGCAGGCGCTGCCGGCGCTGATGTCCAAGAAGATCGGCCGTCCGGTCATGATGCGCATCAGCCGCGCCGAGGAATATTTCAACGGCTCCGCGCGCAACGGGTTCCAGGGCCGCGTGAAGCTGGGCTTTGGCGAGAACGGCAAGCTGCTGGCGGCTGACCTGTACATCGTGCAGGAGAACGGCGGCTACAACAGCTTCCCCGACTTCCGCAACGCGGCCGACGCACTTTCGATGGTGTATCAGCCCGAGGCGATGCGCTGGCGCGGCATGCCGGTGCATGGCAACTCCATCCGTCGATCCGCGCAGCGCGGGCCTGGCTACAACCAGCTCGTGCACATCATCGAGCCGCTGCTCGACAAGGCCGCGCGTGAACTCAAGGTCGATCGCCTGGCGATCCGCTTGCTGAACGCGCCGGAAACCCGCTCGCCGGTCGGCCCCAAGCGCACGCCGGTGTCCAGCTGTTACCTCAAGGACGCGCTGTCCAAGGGTGCCGCCCAGTTCAACTGGGAGGAGCGTAAAAAGCTCAGCGGCCAGCGCACGGGTTCCAAGGTCATTGGCGTGGGCATGGGGCAGGCCTATCACCCCGCCGGTTTCAATGGCTTTGATGGTCTGCTGCGCATTGCGCCGGACGGCAAGCTGTTCATCCACAGCGGCGTCGGCAACCTGGGCACGTTCTCGCATTCCAGCACTTCCCGTGTGGCGGCCGAAGTGCTGAAGATGGACTGGGAAGACTGCGTGGTCATCCGGGGCGACAGCCGCAAGCACCTGCCCTGGAACATCGGCCAGTTCGGCAGTAACACCAACTACACGATGACGCGCACGAATTTCGTCGCGGCCACCGATGCGGTGAACAAGCTCAAGGAGATCGCCGCCAAGCAGTTTGGTGGCAGTCCCGAGGGCTATGAGATCGACGGCAAGCGGGTCTTCAGCAAGGCCAGCCCCGGCACGGGCATGACCTATGCGCAGGCGGCGCAGCGTGCCATGCAACTGGGCGGCAAGTTCGACGGGCACGAGCTGCCCGAAGACATCAACCCGATGACCAAGGCCTCGGCCACCGCATTGGCGGGCACGGGCCTCATCGGCGTGGCCAAGGACAAGCTGCCGCTGGACGGCGCCATCGCGGCCTATGCGGTGGGGTTCGTGCAGATCGAGCTCGACCTGGAAACCGGCAAGTACCGCATCCTGGATTACGTCGGCGTCGCAGACTGCGGCACCGTGATCCACCCGGCGGGCCTGGAGACGCAGATCAAGAGCGGCGCGATCCAGGGCTTTGGCGTGGCCGGCCTGGAACGCATCGTCTATGACCCGCAGAACGGGCTGCCGGCCAGCGTGGGGTTCTACCAGGCCAAGCCGCCGACCTATGGCGACATCGCCCGCGTCATGCAGGTCTCCGGCGTCGACAAGCCCGATCCGACCGGTGCGCTGGGCACCAAGGGCATCGGCGAACCGCTGCTGGGCTGCGCCGCCGCCTCGTTGCTGTGCGCCATCTCCGATGCGCTCGGCGGCCATGTCTTCAACCGCACACCGGTGATGCCCGACATGATCCTCAACCACGCTGCAGGACGTGCGCCTTCGCACCGTCCCCTGCAGGCCAACTGCCAGTAAGGAGGTCGACATGCCTAAAGACATGATGCCGCATTTCGACCTGTACCAGCCCGACAGCCTCGACGCTGCCGTGGACCTGGCTGCCCGACTGGGCCCTGATGGCTGGTTGCTCGGCGCCGGGCAGGACAGCTACGACTGGTTCAAGAACCGCACCAAGCGCACGCCGGCCGTCATTGAGCTGGCGGGCATCGCGGCGCTCAAGGGCGTGCGCGAACACGAAGGCGGCCTTGAGATCGGCGCCCTGACCACGCTGACCGAAATCGAAAACGATCCGCTGGTGCAGGCGAAGTTCCAGCTGCTCGCGCAGGCCGCTGGCCGCGTCGCCAGTCCGCAGATCCGCAACGCCGGCACCTTTGGCGGCAACCTCTGCCAGGACACGCGCTGCTGGTACTACCGCTATGGCGTGGACTGCTACCGCGCCGGCGGCAACATGTGCTACGCGGACACGCCCGAAGGGCAGAACCGCGAGCACGCGATCTTCGGCGCCAGTCGCTGCGTGGCCGTACAGCCTTCGGATACCGCCAACGCGGTGGTGGCGCTGGAAGGCAGCATGGTCATCCGTAGCGCCAAAGGTGAGCGCATCGTGCCGGCCAGTGAGTTCTTTGTCGGTCCCGCGCTGAACATCAAGCGCATGACGGTGCTGGAGCCGGGCGAAATCCTGGTGGCCGTGCGCATTCCGGCCAAGTGGGCCGGTGCCACGTTCTACTTCGAGAAGGTGGCCGACCGGGCGGTGTGGGACTTTGCGCTGGTGAGCATCGCCGCCGCGTTCCGCGTCGACGGCGAGCGCATCACCGAATCCAGCCTGGTGTGTGGGGCCGTGGAGTGCGTGCCGCATCGCCTGAAGGCCGTTGAAGCCGCCATCAAGGGCAGCCCCAAGAACGATGAGACTGGCGAGCGCGCCGGCAAGCTGGCGGTGTCGGGTGCGACGCCGCTGAACTTCAATCACTTCAAGATCCCGCTGATGGAAAACCTCGTCCGTCGCGCGATCAGGGGGGCGTGAAGCCATGGAACTCCTCCGATACGGTCACGACGCCTGGGGACAGGTCGTGATCAACGGCGTGTCCTGGGATCTGCTTGGCCTGGCCGTAGGGGCGGGTGCCGCGGTGATCGTGATCCATGCGATCTACCGCGCCATCGGCAAGACCTCTGGCCGCAACCGCGGGAACTGACGCATGGCGACTGAACCTCTCGATAAAGTGCAGCGGCACGCAGGCATCGATCGCCTGTTCCACTGGGTGACCGCAGCGACCATGGTCGTGCTGCTGGCGACCAGCCTGCTGCCGATCATCGGCATCCGCTTCGCCTGGGTCGACCTGCACTGGATGGCCGGTGTGCTGTTGACGGTGGCCATTGTGCTGCACATCGTGCGGGCTACCTTCTGGCAACAGTTGATGGTGATCGTGCCGCGGCCGGCCGACCTGGCCGAATTCTCCGGCGCACGCCCGGGCAAGTATTCCCTGCCGCAGAAGCTCATGCATCTGGCCTGGGCGCTGGCCGTGGTGGCGGCGGCCGTGACCGGCGTGCTGCTGATGATCAAGGCCGGCACGCCGTTCTTCGTGCGCAACCCCTATGTGTTCACGCTGGGCACCTGGGGTTACCTCACGCTGCTGCATGACCTGGCGGCGCTGCTGTCGGTGTTCCTGATCATGGTGCATGTGTACTTCGGCCTGCTGCCGGAGAAGCGCGCTTACCTGCGCTCGATGGCCAAGGGCTGGATGACGCGCGCGGAACTGCGTGCCCATCACCGCGATGGCGAACGGGGTCCCCCGTGACTGAACCCGCGCAGCTGGCGCAGTGCATCGACATGATTGAACGCGGCTACGAATACCTGCTGGCCTATGCCGCACAGGGCCGCCAGGACGAAGGCGGCACGGAAGCCCGCGGCACGCTGGAAAGCATGCACGGCGCAGCGGGGCAGATTGCCGCGCTGGCGCGCGCAGCACTGGGTGTGGCGGTCAGTGGCGATGTCAGCGCCTACCTGGATGCGGTAGCCCGTGATGCCGTGACGGCGCGTGGCGCGATGGCCCTGGTGCTCGGGCGTGCTCAAATTGGATCGTTGCTGGTGGACAACCTCAATGCCTCCGTCCATCTGCGGGCCTTGCTGACCGATGTCTTCCTGCTGGAGCAGGCCCTGAAGGTCGAGGCCGGCTGACCCCGTCCCTTCAGCGCCAGCTGAGGGGGTTCACGCAGTAGAACTGGCTGAGCTCGCGGTACAGCGCCGGGTCTTCGGCAGCCAGTTCGGCGGCCTGCTCGAAAAACACCTCGGACGCGACGGCAAAGAACTCCGCTGGATCGGTCGCCCCGTAATGGCTGAACAGCGAGGGCTCGCCGTGTTCGGCCTGCTGCTGCAGCTTCGCGTAGGCCGCACCCAGCACCGCTGACCAGCGTTCATACGCCCGTTTGCTGCGCAGGGCGGGCGCTCCGTTGGCGTGGCCGAACTCCTGGTCCAGCTGGTGGGCAAACTCATGGATGACCACGTTGCGGCCGTCTGTCGCATCGGCGGCGCCAGCCAGCGCATCTTCCCACGACAGGATGACCTGTCCTTGCGACCAGGACTCACCGGCCAGCAGTCGGCGTTCCTCGCGCTGCAGGCCGTTGGCATCGGCCTGACCCCGCTCCACGAAGAAGGCAGCCGGGTAGACCAGCACCTGGCGCAGGCCCGGAAAATAATCGGCACGACGATTGAGCAGCAGCAGGCAGGCCTGCGCGGCAATGCTCACGCGCATCTCGTCCGTGAGCTTCAGGCCGCCGCAACCGAGCAGCGGCTTCTCGGCGAGAAAGACCTGTATGTGACGTTTCAGCTGCAGCTGCAGGTCGGCGGGCATGAGGCGGAAGTAGGGCAGGCGTCGTCGCAGGATGTCGCGCCACGCCGGTGGAAAGGGTTGGGCCAGCAACCGTTTGCGACGTAACCGCGTCAGCAACGGCGCACCGGCCAGCCACAGCAGCACGCCTCCCATCAGCGCCAGGGCGATCAGCAGGGGCATGCGCCCTTTTCACTGGTGTGATGCATGAAATCACTAGCTGGGAACGTGCCCGGTGCATTTCAATAGCACCCCATGAAAACCCAGCTCACTGAAACCGAAGACGCCGTCATCCTCTCGCCCGCCGGACGCCCCGCGGATGCTGCCGTGATCTGGCTGCATGGCCTTGGCGCCGATGGCCATGATTTCGTGCCCCTGGTGCCTGAGCTGCGCCTGCCGCCGCAGGCGGCCATCCGCTTTGTGTTTCCGCATGCCGAGGTGCGGCCGGTGACCGTCAATGCGGGCTATTCGATGCGTGCCTGGTACGACATCAAGTCGCTGACCCCCGAAGGGCGCGATGACGAGGAAGGCATCCGCGAGTCTGCGCAGCGCATCGAGGCCTACATCACGCGCGAGCGCGTCCAGGGCATCGCTTCGCAGCGGATTGTGCTGGCGGGTTTTTCGCAGGGGGGCGCCATTGCGCTCTATACGGGGCTGCGTCATGACGAGCCGCTGGGTGGCATCCTGGCGCTGTCGACCTACCTGCCACTGCGGTCGCAACTGTCGGCCGAAGCCTCGGTGGCCAATCGCAAGGTGCCCATCCTGATGTGCCATGGCGTGCGCGATGGCGTGGTCAGCCTGCCGTTCGGCGAGCAGTCACGCGACGCGATGGTGGCGGCGGGCCATGCCATCGACTGGCGCGAATACCCGATGGAGCACTCGCTCTGTCCGGCCGAGGTCAGCGACCTGGCGGCCTGGCTCAAGGCACGGCTGCCCTGAGCCTGTGGTCTAGGCGGTGAAGCCGCGGTTGCGCAGCAGCGCCTCGATCGACGGGTCGCGACCGCGGAAGGCGCGGTAGCTTTCAGCCGGGTCGCGGCTGTTGCCGCGCTCCAGGACCTCGCTGCGCAGGCGCTGCGCCAGGGTCGGGTCAAACAGGTCGCCGGCTTCTTCGAAGGCCGCAAAGCCATCGTGGTCGAGCACCTGGGACCACAGGTAGGCGTAGTAGCTGGCCGAGTAGCCATCGCTGCCAAAGATGTGCGCGAACTGCGTGGGCCGGTGCCGCATCACGATTTCCTCGGGCATGCCCAGCCGCGCCAGCGACTGTTGCTCGAAGACGGTGATGTCGATGTTCTGTTCGCGGCTCAGGTGCAGGTCCATATCGACCCAGGCCGAGGCCAGGAACTCCAGGGTGGTGAAGCCCTGGTTGAACTGGCGGGCACGCAGGATGCGTTCGATGAGCGCCGACGGCATGGCCTCGCCGGTCTGGTAATGCAGTGCAAAGCGCGAGAGCACTTCCGGTCGCGTGGCCCAGTGCTCGCTGATCTGCGACGGGAACTCCACGAAATCGCGCGACACGTTGGTGCCCGCCAACAGCGGATAGGCGGTGCGGCTCAGCAGCCCGTGCAGCGCATGCCCGAACTCATGGAACACCGTGATCACGTCATCCAGCCCCAGCAGGGCAGGCTGGCCGGCCGGCGGGCGCGTGAAGTTGCAGACGTTGACCACCAGCGGCAGCTCGTGGGTCTGGAAGGACTCGGCGGCGCGGAACTCGTTCATCCACGCGCCGGAGTTCTTACCGGTGCGGGCATAAGGGTCGACATAGAACAGGCCGAGCGTAGAGCCGTCGCGGTCCTTCACGGTGTAGACGCTGACGTCCTCGTGATAGACCGGCACGTCGCTGCGCGGCTCGAAGTGCAGGCCATAGAGCTGGCCGGCCACCCAGAATGCCGCGGCCTGGATGTTGGCCAGCTGCAAGTACGGGTTGATCTCCGCTTCGTCGATGTCGAAGCGCGCCTTGCGGGTTTTCTCGGCGTAGTAGCGCCAGTCCCAGGGCTGCAGGCGGAAGCCGCCGCCGGATGCATCGATGAGCTGCTGGAACGCGTCGCGGTCCGCCTCGGCGGCCTTGAGCGCCGGCGTCCACATCTGGCGCAGGAGGTCGAGACCGGCCTGGGGCGTCTTGGCCATCGTGTCGGCAAGCTGATAGTCGGCGTGCGTGGTGTAGCCCAGCAGCTGCGCGCGCTCTGCGCGCAGGGTCAGGATTTCGGTGATGCCGCGCTTGTTGTCGTAGGCGTTGCCCTTGTCGCCACGGCTGGTCCACATGCGCCAGGCCGACTCGCGCAGATCGCGCCGGTCTGCATGGGTGAGGAAGGGCTCCATGGCCGAGCGCGTGTTGGCAATGATCCAGTTGCCGGCGTGTCCGCGCGCGCTGGCCTCGGTGGCGGCGGCGTCGATCAGGGCCTGCGGCAGGCCGGCCAGATCTGCGACCTGCGCCAGCAGCAGTCCGGTCTCTTCTTCGGCCAGCAGGTTCTGGGTGAAGGTGGTGTAGAGCGTGGCCAGGCGCTGGTTGATCTGCGTCAGGCGGGCCTTGGCCGTGGCGTCGAGCTGCGCGCCGCGGCGGATGAACTGGATGTGATAGCGCTCGGCCACGCGCTGTTCTTCGGCCGAGAGCCCGGCCTGTGCAGCCGTGCCATGGATGGTTGCGATGCGCTCGTAGAGTCCGGGCTGCAGGGCGACGGCATCGCTGTGGGAGGCAAAGCGTGGCGAGAGGCGCTGCTCAACCGCCTGCAGCGGTTTGTCGGCCACGGTGCCGGTCAGGGCGCCGAAGAGGCTGGCCACGCGGTTCAGGCGCCTGCCAGAGGCTTCGAGGGCCGCAATGGTGTTGTGGAAGCTGGGCGCTTCCGTCTGCCGCGTGATGTGCTCGACTTCGCGCAGGTGCTCGGGGAAGGCCAGGTCGAAGGCCGGCTCGAACGCCGCGGTTTCCACGGCGTCGAAAGGCGGTGCCTGCAGGGCACCAGGCCAGGGCTGCAGCAGCGTAAGGGCCTTGTCGTGTGTCGGCATGTAGAAAATACTGTCCCACCAATGAATGGGACAGTTTAACTCGCTGCCGCTGCGTCAGGGCTGTTTGCGCTCCCGCAGCGTGCGCGTGCCCTCCAGGTCCAGGGCCAGTCCCTCTGGGTTGCGCAGCGGGTCGCCTGTGACGACGACACCGTAATCGCGCGCCGCGCCCTGCAGGCTGACATAGCCATCGCGCACGTCACGCAGCACGCGTGCCGGCTCGCGAGTAAACGCGTCACCCCACCCGCCGCCGCCATTGGTGACATAGCGCCACACGGCACCGGACTCGGTGGCCCAGTCGCGGTCGCGACCGTACCAGTAGTACTCGCCGGTGAGGCTGGGCAGCCCCGTGCCTGGATCAAAGCGCCCAGCCACGCGCAGTGCTGTGCCGTAGCTGGCGGCGCTGGTGTCTTGTCGGGCCACGCGTTCACCGTCGCGTGTGTGCCAGAGCCACACGCCGCCCAGTGCGCCGTCACCGCCACCGCGCACGCCCTTGCCGGTGGGCTGCTTGAGGCGCAGCGTGATCAGGTTGTGCGCGGCCGGTTGCAGGAAGGTGGAATCCTTCAGCACCGAGGCACCGCCGCGGTTGTAACCCGCACCACCCGAATCAGTGACGTACTCACGCCGCAGGATCACGACGGGCGAGTCGGTCTCGCTGACTTCGATGGCGGTGTCGATGCTGTTGGCCTGGTAGAAGATGCTGAAGCTGTCGGCATCGCCGGCCCGCGTCGCGCCCCAGGGGCCGCGTTCGCCGCCCGCCACGCCCACGGCGATCCACATCGAGCCATCGGGGTGGAAGCCGCGTGCGGTGTGCAGGTTGGGTGAGCCCACGTCACCGGCGACGGCATCTTCACCGACTGCCTCGGACATGGCCTGCAGCATGGCCAGCAGCAGCGCGTTGGTGGATTCGCCATACGCGAACACCACGCCGTCCGGCGGCAGCGCGCTGCAGATGGCGCCATCGGGAATGACGATGTCCACCGAGCGGTACATGCCCGAGGTGAAGCGCCCGTTCGGGTCGAACAGGAACTTCAGCGCCACGCCCACGGTGGCCTTCACGTCGAGGAAGGTGCCGTTGATCGAGGTGCGTGCCTGGCGCGAAGTGCCCGACAGGTCGACCTCGATGCGCTCGCCGTGTTTGGTGATCGTGCAGCGAACGGGGAATTCTTCTTTGTCGTCTATGCCATCGCAGTCGACCAGGGCCTCGCCCTTCCACTGCCCATCGGGAAGGCGTGCCAGTGCGCTGGCCATGCGTTCGGCATCGGCGTCGCAGACGTAGTGCATGGCACCGAGCAAGGCCGGGCGGCCATAGCGCGCCAGCGAGGCCATCACCAGCTGCTCGCCCAGGTCCAGGCAGGCCACCAGGGTCTGCATGTCATTGACCAGCACGGGTGCGAAGCGGGCGTTGTCGATGAACAGCGTCCAGGTCTCGCGCACCGGCTCGCCGCCCAGCATCAGCGCGCGCGGCGAGAGCACCAGGCCATTCTCGTAGACGCTGGTCTTGTTGGCGCTGAAGCCGCCGGGCACGGCGCCGCCGATGTCCAGTTGGTGCGCCTTGATGGTGACGAAGGCGGTGAGCTGGCCGTCATGGAACACGGGGCGGCAGAACAGCACGTCGTTGACGTGCGTGCCGGTGCGGTAGGGATCGTTGGCGATGATGACGTCGCCGGGGCGCAGCCGCTCCGGGCCATATTCTTCGATGGTATTGCGCACCGACTCGGTCATGGTGCCGGTAAAGGCCATGAAGGTCTTGCTGACGACGGGCGTGGGGTAGCCGGCTTCCGGCGGCCCCGTGATCGTCGCGGCAAAGTCATAGAAGTCGCGCAGCAGCGGCGAGAACGCGCAGGCCAGCAGCTTCTGGCAGACGTGCTCGAGCACGTACTCCAGGCGGTTGCCGAGTACGGTGGCGACAAAGCGGTCGCAGCCGTAGCGGGCGGCGAACGCTTCGTTGCTCAGGTCGCGGATGCGGGCGTTCATGCGGCCTCCGTGGGGCACTTTTCGATGTAGAGCTCGCCCAGCGCGCCCACCGTGGCTTGCTGTCCCGGGCCCACCAGCGTGGTGCAGAGCGCTTCCTGGATGATGGCCGGGCCCGCGACGCAGCTGCCGCGCGGCAGCGCCTCGCGCTCATAGATCGCGGCCTCCACAGGCACTGGCGTGAGCTCGCGCAGCGTGCGATGGCCAATGGGCTGCGGCATGGCGCCGGGTGGTGGGTCTGGCAGGCGGGGGAACTCCACCTTGGCAGCGGGCAGCACCGCCTGCACGCGGTAGCTGACGCCCTGCACCGGGATCATCGGCATCGACAGGCCGTTGCGGCGCAGGTACTCGGCGTGGAAGGCCTCGACCATGGTTGTGATGGTGGTGGCGGTGACGGGGCCGTCAGGTATTTCAACGAACGGGGTTTCCCAGGTCTGGCCCATGAGGCGGCCGTCGAAACTGCGGCGGATCGTGGCGCCCTGTGCCTGTGCGCCGACGCTGTCGAGCAGTTGGTGCTCCATCTCGGTGAACAGGCGCGCCAGTTCTGGTGCCGCCTCGGGCGTCAGCAGCAGGTAGCGGCTGCGACTGTCGCTGAACACCAGGTCGGTGCTCAGCAGGCCCAGCGCCGAGAACAGGCCCGGGTGCGGGGGCACGATCACGCGGCGCACGTTGAGCGTGTCGAGTGCAGAGCCCAGCAGCATCGGGCCGGCGGCGCCATAGGCCACGAGGCTGAAGTCGCGCGGATCGCAGCCATGGCGAATGGCGACGTTGGTGACTTCCTCGGCGATGTTGTTGACGGCGATCTGGTAGGCATAGCCCACGCGCTGGGCCAGCGGGATCGGCGTGTCCAGCTGTTCGAAGGCGCGGCGCGCGGCGTCCACGTCGAGTTCCAGTTGACCGCCGGCAAAGCCCCGCGGCTCAAGGATGCCCATTAGCAGGCAGGCGTCGGTGACGGTGGGCAGCGTGCCGCCGCGGCCATAGCAGGCCGGGCCTGGTATCGCGCCCGCGCTTTGCGGGCCGACGGTGATGTCACCGGCGCTCGACACGGCCACGAGGCTGCCGCCGCCCGCACCCACGCTCGACACCTCGGTGGAGAGCGCACTGATGATCAGGTCGTGCTCGATCTCGAAGCTGTCGTTGGTGAAGGACTCGCCATCGAGGATGAGTGACACGTCGGTGGAGGTGCCACCCACGTCGCAGCAGATCAGGCGGCCTTCGCCGATTTCCTGCCCCAGGCGGCGGCAGGAAGCCGTGCCTGCCGCGGGGCCGGCAAAGAGGATCTTGTAAGGCTGCCGCAGGGCTTCCTGCCACGGCAGCAGCGAGGCCGTGCAGTCGGCGAAGTTCAGGTCACCGTCAAAGCCCAGGCCGCGCAGGCCGGCATCCAGTCGCTGCGCGTACTCGACGTACATCAGCTTCATGATCACATCGACGACAGTGGTCGAGGCGCGGCTGAACTCCTTGGCGCGGGGTGAGACTTCAGAGGACACCGAGATCGGGATGTCGCCCAGCACTTCGCGCGCCAGCGCCTTGAGCTCTCGCTCATGCGCATCGTTGACGTACGCGTTGATCAGGCAGATGGCCACGCCCTCGACGTGGCAGTCGCGCAGCAGTTCCAGTTCCACGCGCGCCTGCGCGGCATTGAACGGCTGCAGCACTTCCCCCGAAGCGAGCACGCGCTCCGGCACGCCACGGCGCAGGTAGCGCGGCACCAGCGGCCGGGACGCATCGCCGAAGGAGCGGCGCCAGCGCGGATCCAGCTGCCCATCAAACGGACGCCAGGCGCGCCCGGCATCGAGCATGTCGCGATGGCCCTCGGTGGTGAGGAAGCCGATCTTCGGCAGCTTGCGCGTGAGGATGGCGTTGAGGCCCTTGGTACTGGCGTGATTGAACATCGCGCTGCCGGCCACGCCCAGTCGTCGCGCGCCCTCGACCACGGAACGCTGCGGGTCTTCGGGGAAGCTGGGGACCTTGGTGACCGTGAGCTTGCCGTCGCGGAATGCCACCACATCGGTGAAGGTGCCGCCTACGTCGACGCCGAACATGGCTCAGCGCCCCGGCCGGCGGCTGCCGGGAATCAGGGACTGGATGGCCGTGGTGAGCGTGCCGAACAACGGCCCGGGCTCGCGGCTGACCGAGTGCAGGCAGTGGCGGCACTTCACCACCTCCCACCAGCCGCCCTCACTGAGGACGCGGTACTGGGAGAGATTCTGTGTGCCGCAGGCCGGGCAGGGGCCCTCGACGGGCGTGCGCTGGGCGTGCACCTCGGGCGTGCTGGGTCGCATGAACATCGTGGCTTTCCCCTGCGTCTGTGGCGCTTGATCGCCGGACTGTACGAGCGTACAAGTCCAATTGCAATGACCCGTCCACGACCCACCGAACGTACCGAGACCTACCACCGCTACCTGGATGCGGCCGAGCAGGCGTTTATCCGCTATGGCTACGAGGGCGCCTCGATTCGCCGGATCTCCACGGACGCCGGGGCGCCGTTGGGCACGCTGCATCACTACTGGGGCAACAAAGAGGCGCTGTTCCGCGACGTGTGCGAGCGGCGCTTTGCCCCCATCCAGGCCGAGCAGCTGCGGCGGTTGCGCAAGGCAGGAAGCACTGAGTCGGTCGTGCGTGCGTTGGTCGAGCCGCCGATGTTGGCCGAGGCCAGCAGCCCCGCGCAGCAGCAGGCCGTGCGGCTGCTGTACGGCCGCATCCTGACCGAGCCTTCCGAGGTCGTGAAGCAACTGGTCAAGGACATGTTCCTGGAGAACACCACGCTGTTTCTGGCGCTGCTGCGTGAGCGTTGCCCGGACTTGGACGAGGAGGCCTTCTACTGGCGTTGCACCTGCGCGCTGGGCGCCTTCATCTTTGCGCAGTCCTTCGGTGACCGCGTGGCCTTCGCGCTCGACAAGTCGCTGCAGGGCACGGACTGGCATCGCGTGGTCGAGGAGATCGTGCGGTTCATCGTGCAGGGCCTGCGGGTATGATCGGTAGGATGCAAAACAAGATTCGTCGCATCGCCACCGAAGAGGCGTTCTCGGTTCCCGAAGTCGCCGCCGAACTGCAGCGCCTGAGCCGCAGTCCGGGCAACAGCATCGACCTGACGCTGGTGCGCAAGATCTACGACGCGGCCAATGCGCCCGGTTACCAGAGTCAGTTTCTCGCGCCGCTGCTCGACATCGAGGGCGAGCGCCTCCGCGACATGGATGCCAATGGTGTGGACCTGCAGCTGCTGTCGCTCACGGCGCCTGGCGTGCAGCTGTTTGATGCCGACACGGCCACCGAACTGGCCACCGTTGCCAATGACCATCTGGCTGCTGTCATCGGCCGTCATCCCACACGCTTTGCGGGCCTGGGCAGCTTCGCGCCGCATTCGCCCAAGCGCGCGGTGCGCGAGATGCAGCGCTGCGTGCATCAGCTGGGCCTCAACGGCTTCGTGGTCAATTCGCACACCAACAACGAATACCTCGACGACCCGAAGTACTGGCCCATTCTCGAAGCGGCCGAGGCGCTGGATCGCTGCCTCTACATCCACCCGCGCGGCCCCTCGGACCTGATGGCAGGGCCCTTGCGCGATTACGGCATGTTCGCCGCCTTGTGGGCCTATGGCATGGAGGTGGGCACGCATGCGGTGCGGCTGATTCTCTCCGGTGTCTTTGACCGTTTCCCGAAGCTGAAAATCTGCCTGGGCCACATGGGCGAGGCCGTCCACTTCTGGTTGTGGCGGCTGGACTTCATGAGCGCGCGCGCCCAGGGCGGCGACGTGCCGCGCCTGCAGCTCAAGCCCAGCGATTACTTCCGCCGCAATTTCGTCATCACGACGAGCGGGCAGGAGTCACCGCTGGCGCTGGAGTTCTCGATCAAGCAGCTGGGCATCGACAACGTGATGTGGGCGATCGACTACCCGTACCAGCCCTCGGCGCCCGCCGTGGCCTTCATGGATGGCGTGGACGTCACCGACGCACAGCGCCACGCGCTCTATCACGGCAACGCCGAGCGGGTTTTCCACATCAAGCCGCTCTGACGGCGTTACCTGCGGGGGTTCGCGGCGGCGGTAAACGCTGCGACCAGCTGCTCGGCGACCACGGCCTGCGCAGTGCGCGCTTCCTTGAGCACTGCGTCTAGGCCAAAGAACCCGTGGGTCACCCCGTCAAGGTTTACGTAGCGCGTCGGCACGTTGCTGGACTCCAGCTTGTGCGCGAAGAGCTTGCCTTCGAACATCAGGGGGTCGACGTCTGCGGTGATGACCGTGGTGCCCGGCAGGCCACGCAGGGTGAAGTCGCCCAGGTTCAGGCGTTTGTCTTCAAGGTCTTTCTCGTTGATGGCCTGCTTCAGGTACCAGCGCATGCTGGCCTTGCTCAGGGGCTGGGACTGTTCATTGCGGTTGTACGAGTAAGAACCCGTGTCCGTGCCGACGATCGGATGAATCAACACCAGGGCCACGGGCTGCGTCAGCCCCGCATTGCGGGCCTGCACGGCCACGTTGAGGGCCAGGTTGCCGCCGGCCGCTTCGCCGACCACGGCAATGCGCTTCGGGTCGCTGCCCAGCGCTGCAGCCTGCGACACCACCCACGCATAGGCCTCCTGGGCATCCTCATGCGCAGCGGGGAAACGATGCTCCGGTGCCAGGCGGTAGTTTGCAGCTGCGACGAGGGCGCCGGTGCTGCGGGCCAGTGCCGCCGCGGTGCCGGCAAAGTCGCTCAGGTCGCCATCGACCCATCCACCGCCATGGAAATACAGGATGAGCGGCGCGCGGGCCGCGATGCCGTCTGGCCGATAGAGGCGGACCAGCGTGTTCCGGGGCCCAAAGGCCAGATCCTGTGTACTCACCCCACTGGGCGGCGCCTTCTTGCCGCGTTGTTCCAGCAGCCTGGTGGCCGCGTCGGCTAGCGTGGGCTGATGGCGCGCCGTGTCGGGGGAGAGGGTTTCGACGGGTTGCCAGCCGAGGGTGCGCAAGGTCTCCAGTAGCTGACGCATCTCGCTGGTCAGCGTCGCCATGGCGTCATCGTCGTCGGTCATCGGGGTGGTCATCCGTCACAGGGTGGCGGGATTCAGCCTAGCAGACCCCGCAGCGTCTCCAGCAGTTGCGTCACGCTGCCGTTCTTCTCCAGGGTCGCGTCGCAGCCGGCGCGCTGGCACTGCTCGGCCAGTGAGGGGTTTCCCAAACCCGTGAACGCGATGATCACGCAAGCGGGCTGCCGTGAACGCAGCGTCTGGATCATCGGGACGCTTGAGCCATCGTCCAGCGCGAGATCCACCAGATAGGCGTCGGCCGGCTCACGCTCTGCAATCGCCAGCAGGCCGCTGCCGGTGGGGGCGTGGCCGATGCAGCGCAGGTCGTCCTGGAGGTCGATGAGCACGGAGAGCGTCAGCGCGAGATCGGGGTGGTTCTCGCCGATGGCAATCGTGGCAGGCGCGGGGAGGCTGGGATTCATGCGGTCGCTAGACTACGGCTTTGGCTCACGGTGGAAAGAACGGTTAGGAACAATCGCTGTAGGTATTTCTCGGGGTATTTCCGGACACTAAGCTCTTGAATGAAAAGAGAAAGAACCACTTCGATACGCCACGATCCGTAAATTTTAAGGGCCCGGTAACGAAAAGTAAAAAATGCATTGACTTCCGCAGATAGGGGCTTCTTTCCGGGGTAAAGCCGCGTATAGAATAGTTGCCGATCGTTGGTCGTCCGTCCGTGGAAGGGTCTCCGATCAGGTGATAGATCAATAACTGTTGGAGATCGATACTCATGGCGAAGATTTACGTTGGCAACCTGCCGTTCACGGCAGACGAAGCCGCCGTTCGCACCCTGTTCTCGCAGCACGGCACGGTCGAGTCCGTGGCGCTGCCGACCGATCGCGAGACGGGTCGCCCGCGCGGCTTTGGCTTCGTGGAAATGCCGCAGGCCGACGCGGCTCGCGCCATCCAGGCGCTGAACGGCTACTCGATGGGTGGTCGTCCGCTGCGTGTCAACGAGGCCCAGGACAAGCCCCGCACGGGCGGTGGCGGCGGTGGCGGCGGCGGCTTCCGTGGCGGTAGCGGCGGCGGCGGTGGCGGTGGCTTCCGCGGCGGCAGCGGCGGTGGCGGTGGCGGCGGCGGCGGTCGCTGGTAACTGCATTGACTGGCCGGCGGGTCCGCTCCGGATCCGCAG
>CANGFJ010000029.1 GCA_947453065.1 Pseudomonadota bacterium | reverse complement strand
GTGGCCGATTTCGCGGCGCTTGGGCGAACCCATCATGCCCGTCTCGCCCACCGAGAACGGAGGGAAGTTGTAGTGCAGCATGAACGGCTCGCGACGCTCGCCTTCCAGCGCGTCGATGATCTGCGAGTCACGCGTGGTGCCCAGCGTCGTGGTGACCAGGGCCTGCGTTTCACCGCGGGTGAACAGCGCCGAACCGTGGGTGCGCGGCTGCACGCCGACGCGGATCGAGATCGGACGAACCGTCTTGTAGTCACGGCCATCGATACGCGGCTCGCCATTGAGGATGCGATCACGGACGATCGTGCTCTCGAGACGGTGCACCTGAACACCCAGCTGGTCGGCCTTCCACTTCGGCGCCTCGCCGACCAGCGGAACGGCGGCCGTGAGCTCGGCCTTGATCTCGCCAACACGCGCATAGCGCTGCTGCTTCTCGATGATGCGGTAGGCATCGGCCAGTTTGGCCTTGACCTGCTGATCGACGAAGGCCACCAGATCGGCGTCATCGGCCGCCGGCTTCCAGTCCCAGCGCGGCTTGCCGGCCTGGGCCACCATTTCGTTGATCGCGGCGATGGCCACCTGCATCTGGGCATGGCCAAAGACCACGGCGCCCAGCATGACGTCTTCGGAAAGACTGTCGGCCTGCGACTCGACCATGAGCACTGCATGCGCGGTGCCCGCCACAACCAGCTCCAGCTGTGACGCCTTCATGGCTTCGCGACCGGGGTTCAACAGGTATTGACCATTGACGTAGCCAACACGCGCACCAGCGATGGGGCCGGCAAACGGCACGCCCGACAGGGCCAGCGCAGCCGATGCACCGAGCATCGACGGAATATCAGCCGGAATGTCCGGATCGATCGAGACGACCGTCGCGACGACCTGGACTTCGTTGAAGAAGCCGTCCGGGAACAGCGGACGAATCGGGCGGTCGATCAGGCGCGAGGTGAGCGTCTCAGACTCGCTGGGGCGGCCTTCACGGCGGAAGAAGCCACCCGGAATACGGCCAGCAGCGTAGGTCTTCTCCTGGTAGTTCACGGTCAGCGGGAAGAAATCCTTACCGGGCTGCGCCGCTTTGCGCGCGACCGCGGTGACCAGGACAACGGTGTGCCCCATCGTGACGAGAACGGCGCCATCGGCCTGGCGCGCAAGTTCGCCGGTCTCGATCGTGACCGTATGCGAACCAAAGGGAAAAGACTGCTTGGCAACACTCACGCTTGAATGACCTCGAAGAAAGGGGTTTCTATTTGAATACCAGTCCCAGAAAGCAATCGGGCCGCGCGGTCTGTGAAGAACTGCGCGGCCCGGTTGAACGTCAGCGGCGGAGTCCCAGCCGCTCGACTACTTCCTGGTATTTCTGCGGCTGCGTCGACTTGAGATAGTCGAGCAGCTTTCGGCGCTGGTTGACCAGTCGCACGAGGCCACGCCGGGAAGAGTGGTCGCCCTTGTGAGCAGCAAAATGTCCGCCGAGGCCGCTGATGCGCTCCGACAGAAGAGCGATCTGCACTTCGGGCGAACCGGTATCGGTCGGATCGCGGCGGAACTGCGCAAGGATTCCGCTCTTCTTTTCAGTCGATAACGCCATGGATGGGCCCTTGTATAAAGCGCGGCATTCTAACCGCAGAGAGCGGCCTCCTCAAGTAAATTGGAGGCCTAAATCGTTGAAAAGACGGCGTGGCTGCAATACGCCACCCGTTTGGATCTCGCCAATGCCCAAGAATAGGCCATCGCGAGCATAAAGTCGGGTCCGATCGCTGGGCGCGACATCGCCCACGGCAATCTGCCGACCCTGAAAAAGATGCCGCAACGCGTCGTTCTCGAGCGTCAGGGCCGGAAGCTGCGGCAAGGCGGCGTCGGCAGGCAGCAAGGTGACGGCCCCTGGATCGGCCAGCACCTGTTCCAGCGTGACCATGGGCTGGCCCTCAAAGGGCTCCACATATTCGCGACGCAGGGCGCTCAGATGGGCACAGGTACCAATCAGCCGCGCCAGATCTTCTCCCAGGACGCGCACATAGGTCCCTTTGGAGCACAACACCCGCCAATGGCTGTCTACGCCATCCATCCCGAGCAGTTCCAGCGACGCCAGCTCGATGTCCCGGGCTGACCGCTCCACTTCCAGCCCCTGGCGGGCGAGCTTGTAGAGTGGCTGGCCGTCGCGCTTGAGCGCCGAATACATGGGCGGAATCTGCTGGCTGGGGCCAAGGAGTGACGCCGCGGCGGCACGCAGCAGGACCTCGGCATCTGGCGGGACGGGCAATGTCTCGACGACCTCGCCCTCCAGATCTCCAGTAGACGTGCGCGCGCCGAGGCGAGCGGTAAACAGGTAGGCCTTGCGGCCCTCCAGCAGATCACCGGCCACCTTGGTGGCTTCGCCCAGGCACAGCGGCAGCATGCCCGTGGCGAGCGGATCCAGACTGCCGGTGTGGCCAGCCTTGATGCGGCCCAGTGCGTGGCGGACGCGCTGCAACGCCCCGTTTGAAGACAGACCCCGAGGCTTGTCCAGCAGCAGGATGCCGCTGGTCATTGGTCGCTTTTGACCGCCGCGCTAATCAGTGCGGTGAGGTGTGCAGCCCGGTCGAAGGTCTCGTCGATGGCGAATTCCAGTCGCGGGGCATGGCGCAAGCCGACCCTGCGACCCACCTCGCCCCGCAGGAACCCTGCCGCGCGGGCGAGGCCCTCGAGCATCTCTGGCGGGGCCTGCGCACCGCCAAACGGCAGCACATAGACCTTGGCTTCACTCATGTCGGCCTTCATGGTGACCGCTGTCACCGTGACCTGGCCAACGCGCGGATCCTTGACTTCACGGCTCAGCAGCTCGGCCAGCGTACGGAGCATTTCTGCCTCGATACGCTGGTGACGCTGGCTGGGACCGGAACGTGCCATCAGCAGACCCTCAAATGGTCCGGGCGACGGAGATGCGCGAGAAGCACTCGATCTGGTCGCCCACGCGGACGTCCTGATAGTTCTTCACGCCAATGCCGCATTCGGTACCACCGCGCACTTCGGCCACCTCGTCCTTGAAGCGACGCAGTGACTCGAGGGTTCCCTCGTAAATCACCACGTTGTCGCGCAGAACGCGGATGGGGTTGTTGCGCTTGACGGCACCTTCGACGACCAGACAGCCCGACACGACGCCGAACTTGCTGGAACGGAAGACCTCGCGCACCTGCGCGATGCCGACGATCTGTTCCTTGATCTCGGGCGCGAGCATGCCGCTCATGACGGCCTTCACGTCGTCGATGGCTTCGTAAATGATGCTGTAGTAACGAACGTCGAGCCCGGTTTCCTTGATCAGGTCGCGGGCACCGGCGTCTGCACGCACGTTGAAGCCGATGATGCGAGCCTTGGACGAGGCCGCCTGCTGAACGTCGGAAGCCGTGATGCCGCCCACGTTGGAGCCCAGCACCTTGACCTGCACTTCGGAGGTCGAGAGCTTGTTGAGCGCGTCGCGCAGGGCCTCGGCGCTGCCCTGCACATCGGTCTTGATGAGAATCGGGATGACGCCGGCCTTGGCCTCTTCCATCTGCGAGAACACGTCTTCGAGCTTGGCGCTCTGGCGACCCTGCTTGGTGTCGCGGAACTTGCCCTGGCGATACAGGGCGACTTCACGTGCCTTGCGGTCGCTCTCGACAGCCAACAGCTCATCACCGGCGTTCGGCGCAGCCGTGAGGCCCAGCACCACCACCGGCATGGACGGCAGTGCCTTGTCGACGGACTTGCCCGTCTCGTCAAACATGGCGCGAACGCGACCGAACTGCTGCCCGGCCAGGATGGGGTCGCCCAGCTTCAGCGTACCGCTCTTCACCAGCACGGTTGCGACGGCGCCGCGACCCTTCTCGATGCTCGACTCGACGACGATGCCGGAGGCCAGCCCTTCGCGCGGAGCGCGCAGTTCCAGCACCTCGGCCTGCAGGAGGATGGCGTCGAGCAGCGAGTCAACGCCCGTGCCTTCCTTCGCAGAGACGTGCACGAACATGTTCGCACCGCCCCACTCCTCGGAAATGACGTCGTACTTGGACAGGTCGGTGCGGACGCGATCCGGGTCCGCACCCGGCTTGTCGATCTTGTTGACCGCCACCACGATGGGCACGCCCGCAGCGCGCGCATGCTCGATGGCCTCGATCGTCTGCGGCATGACGCCGTCATCGGCGGCCACGACCAGCACGACCACGTCAGTGGCCTTGGCGCCGCGGGCACGCATGGCGCTGAACGCCGCATGGCCGGGGGTGTCGAGGAACGTGACCATGCCGCGTGGCGTTTCGACGTGATAAGCGCCGATATGCTGGGTGATGCCACCGGCTTCGCCGGAGGCCACCTTCGTGCGGCGGATGTAGTCCAGCAGCGAGGTCTTGCCGTGGTCGACATGGCCCATGACCGTGACGACTGGCGGACGCGCCATGTAGTTGTCTTCGGAGCTCGCGGCGCCCTGAAGGCCTTCCTCGATCTCATTTTCCTTGACCAGCTTGGCCTCGTGGCCCATTTCCTCAACGACCAGCACCGCAGTGTCCTGGTCGATGGGCTGGTTGATCGTGGCCATCACGCCCAGGTTCATCAGGGCCTTGACGACTTCAGTGCCCTTGACGGCCATGCGCTGCGCAAGCTCGGCAACCGTGATGGTCTCGCCGATGGCGACTTCGCGCCGAACCGGCGCAGTCGGCATCTCGAACCCGTGTTTGGCATCGTCGCCACCGGTCGGGCGGCCACGGAAACGCTGCTTGCTCTTCTTCTTGAAGCGCGCGCTCGCGTCACCCGACACATGCAGCTCTTGCCGACCATAGCGGGTCGCCGGCGCGGCACCACCGCGCGGCGGCGCGGAGGGCGCGGCACCACGAGCTGGGGCCGAAGGCGCGGCACCACGCGACGGCGCAGCACCCCGAGCCGGGGCGGCTGCCGCTGCGCCGCGAGGCGGCACGGCGGGCGGGAAGTTACCCGGCCGGGGCGACAGCGGCGTGAAGTTGCCGGGACGCGGGGACAGGGGCGGAATGATGGGACGCGTCGGTGCCGTTGCAGCCGCCGTAGACCCGGTGCGGGGGCGCTCGGCCTTGGCCTGCTCGGCCGCTTTCAGGGCTAGCTCGCGCTCACGTTCACGCTCGGCGTCTTCCTTCGCACGCTGCTCCGCCTCACGACGGGACTCTTCCTGGGCGCGAGTGCGGTTCTGCTCTTCCTCGAGCCGGCGAACGTTCTCAAGCTCGATACGCTCAACCTCGCGGCGTTCTGCATCGATACGGTCCTGCTCGGCTTTCTGCGCGTCTTCGATTTCCTTGCGCTTGAGGTCGACCTGGTCCTGCTGCACCCGGGCCTGTTCCTCAAGGACGTCGCGCTTGACGTAGGTGCGCTTGACGCGAACCTCGACGTTGACGGTGCGCGCCCGGCCCTGCGTACTGGCCAGCTTCAGCTCGCTCTGCGTCTTGCGCTTGAGCGTGATCTTGTTGGGAGAAGCGGCTTCTTCGCCGCTTCCGTGGCTACGGCGCAAGTGCGTGAGCAACTCGAGCTTCGCCTCATCACTGATGACGGCGTTTTCGCCAGTCACCGTGATGCCAGCCTGTTCGAGCTGCACAAGCAGCCTGTCGACAGGGACCTTCAATACATCAGCAAATTGTGCAACGGTGACATCAGCCATATTTTCTCGCTCTCCGGGCCTATTTCTCGGCCTGGAACCAAATTTCGCGTGCCTTCATGATCAGGACGCCAGCGCCCTGTTCATCCAGGCCATCTATGCCCGAAAGGTCATCGATCGATTGTTCTGCCAGCTGTTCACGCGTACGCACGCCAAGGCGAGCCAGCGACAGCGCCAGATCGGGGTTCATGCCCGTGATCGCCAGCAGGTCATCCGCGGGCATCGTCTGCTCGAGGGTTTCCTCACTCGCGATGGCCTGCGTCAGCAGCACGTCGCGGGCGCGGTTGCGCAGCTCCTGGACCATTTCCTCGTCGAACTCGGCAATGGAGGCCAGTTCGCTCACCGGCACATAAGCCAGCTCCTCGATGGTCGAGAAGCCTTCCTGCGCCAGGATCGCGGCAACGTCTTCATCGACGTCCAACTGCTTCATGAACATCTGCACGAGGCGGGAAGACTCGGACTCGCTCTTGGCCTCTGCGTCAGACTCGGTCATGACGTTGAGGTCCCAGCCCGTGAGCTGGCTGGCGAGGCGAATGTTCTGGCCACCGCGACCGATCGCCTGGGACAGTTTGTCCTCGGCCACCGCGATATCCATGCTGTGGGAGTCTTCGTCCACGACGATCGAGAGCACTTCGGCAGGCGCCATCGCGTTGATGACGAACTGCGCGGGGTTCTCGTCGAAGGGAATGATGTCCACGCGCTCGCCGGCGATCTCGTTGGAGACGGCCTGCACGCGCGAACCGCGCATGCCAACGCAGGCACCGACCGGGTCGATGCGCGGCTCTGTGCTGCGGACAGCGATCTTGGCACGAACACCCGCGTCGCGGGCGGCACCCAGGATCTGGATCGTGCCCTGCCCCACTTCCGGCACTTCGAGCTTGAACAACTCGATCAGGAATTCCGGGCAGGTGCGCGACAGGAACAACTGCGGGCCACGCGGCTCGGAACGCACTTCCTTGAGGAAGGCCTTCACGCGGTCCTGCGGCTTAAGCACTTCGCGCGGGATCATGTCGGTGCGGGGCACGAAGCCCTCGGCATTGCTACCGAGGTCCACGAAAATGCCGTTGCGGTCGACGCGCTTGACCACGCCACTGATCAGCGTGGAAACGCGCTCCTGGTACTGCTCGACGACCTGGGCACGCTCCGCCTCGCGGACCTTCTGCACCATGACCTGCTTGGCCTGCTGGGCAGCGATGCGGCCGAAGGCGACCGATTCCATAGGCTGCTCGACGTAGCCGCCCGGCTCGGCGTCCTTGCTGACATCCAGGCCATCTTCGAGCCGCAGCTCGGCCTCCGGATTCTCCAGCTCGGTGGAGTCGTCAGCGAACACCTTCCAGCGACGGAACGTTTCGTAGTCACCGGTCTTGCGGTTGATGGCAACGCGCACGTCCCAGTCTTCGCCGTGCTTCTTGCGCGCGGCGGCAGCCAGCGCAGCTTCAAGCGCGTCGAAAATGACTTCTTTTTCGACGCCCTTCTCGTTGGATACGGCATCGACCACAGTCAGGATTTCTTTGTTCATCTGTCTCCTACCTCCGCGCGGACTTTTTCCGCGACCAGTCCGGAGCGAGTCTGGCCTTGCCAATCTCCGCCACCGTCATGGTCACCGGTTCGCCGTCTACGTTCAGTTCGATCCCTTCATCATCAGCCTTGGTCAGCTGGCCCGTGTACCGCTTGCGTCCGTCTCGCGGAACGCCCAGCTCCACATGCACCCGCTCTCCGACAAAACGCCGGTAATGGGCCGCGGTGCGCAGGATGCGGTCAACACCCGGCGACGACACCTCGAGGGTGTAGGCCACCGGAACCGGGTCTTCCACATCCAGCAGGGCAGACAGCTCATGGCTGACCCTCTCACAATCTTCGACACCGATCCCCTCGAAGGAGCGGTTCTCGTCCGTTTCATCGCCTACGCCGGCCGGCGCCACGCCGCCTGGCCAGTCGATATACACGCGCAACATCGCCTGTGACAGACCCGGGACATATTCAACGTCCACGAGCTCGTAACCCAGCCCCTCCAGCAGGGGCTCGGTGAGACTGATCAGTCGATCACGAAGGCTTGCAACCATGTGCCATCCCAACAAACAAAAAAGGGCCTTTAAGAGGCCCTCCCGCTGCGGCTTGCCAGCGACCGCAAAAGAAAAGCCCCTCACGGGGGCCCTGACAAACGCCCCTCGCGTAGCAGGCGCGAAACAACCTCACATCAACCTGCCACAGCCCCAATGGCGAGCCATCGGGCCAGACGGCCGGGCCGCGTATCTTACGGAATACACGGTCCCGCGTAAACCCCAGTGACCGCTTGGCTTTTTGCCTCCGGGGGCCGCGTTTGCACCGCAGCACGGTGCCCCGCCTGACCTAGCGAGGATTGGTATGGTGGGTGTCATCTACCATGTGCTGCATATCCTGCTCCACACAGGGAGCCGGCTCGCCCATTTCCACCTCGGTGCGCTGCAACCTGCGCGGCCGCAGCGCCCAGGGCTCGGCCAGGACTGCTGGGTCGTCCGCCACCGCCGTGTAGTCGATGGCGTCGCCGACCCGGCGCAGCCGCTCGGTCACTTTCAGCCCCGTGGTATGAAAGGCGCCGTCATCGGTCAGCCAGGTCTCGTCGTTGAAATTCTGTGACTGCACCACCAGCGTGTCGCCCTCCCAACGCCCGATGGCGTCGCCCAGGTAGGACTCGCTGTCGTCGTTGCGCTGCGCCTTGGGGTTCAGCGGGATGATGCGGAAAAACGGCCCGGACACATCCTCGTAGAGGAACACGACCTCGCGGGCCGTCTGCACGATTTTGTCGGGCGGCCCGATACGGGGAACGCCAGGGGGGCGACAGCGCAGGACGGGGTCCAACTGCACCTGCCGGGCGGCCAGGTCCCGCACCTTCGGCTCGAACGCAGGCTTGTAGCGCGGACGATCGGGCACCGGCCGCACGGCTGACGGATCTACCGCGCCCGGCGCAGGCGGCGGCCCGCAGGCGGTGACGCACACGGAGCCATTAGGGCCTTTCTTCGGCTGGAGGAAATCGATGCCGCCGCCATTCTCCCAGGTGCCGTTGAGGTCGGGATGCCCGTCGGCCAAGCGTGGGGTGCCGGAAGCCGCCGCAGCCAGCCCTGAGACGACCAGGCCAGCAAGACAGAGGATGCGGGAGGGGTGTGTCATGGTGCGGACCTCGAATGGCTTTCGGGAAATCATTCGACGAAAATCGGCTTGTCGTTGGGGTCGCGGCCGAACTGGTAGTGACGGCCGTCCTCGTAGTTCATCAAGAGGATGTAGCCCAGCGCCGGCGTGCCGTTGCGGGCCGGATGGGCGGAAATGGCGACTTTCTGACCCTCGCCGAGGATCAACTGCCGCGACAGCCCCGCCTTGCGCATCATGGCAACCGGCAACGACTCCAGCTTCCAGGTCGTGATGCTGCCGCTGGACTCTTTGACGTCTAGGTACACATAGGTATGGGGATTGATCCAGTCCACGCGGCTCACCGTGCCGTTGAGCTTGACCGTCTTGTCGACATCGAACTGGCCGGCCACGGAATGGTGCGCAGCAACTGGCAGGGTTGCTGCCAGCGCAAGCATCAGGAAAGCGCCCGCAAGCTTCGTTGAAAATGCCATGAATGTCGCTCCTTAGTGGAAGGAAGACTGCCCGGACTCGTTGACCGGGTTGCGGTCGTTCTCGGCGCAGATGAACTCCATCAGGCTCCAGTCACGCTCGCGCTTGAAGGTGTGCGTGACATGGTAGGGCTGCTGCAGCGCCTCGGCGTCGTCCATCGTGACTTCCAGCATCAGGGTGTTGCCGTCCTTGGGATCGAGGTGGATGCGCTCGACGATGTGCAGTTTCGGACTGTGCTTGATCCCGGCGCCAAGCTCCGTGACGGTCTTGATGCCGATGGTGTCGACCACGAGCGTGCCACCCTCCCAGCGACCGGTGGAGTGACCGAAGATACCCGGTTCCAGGTCTTCGGGATGCGGACGGCCATCGGTGTAAATGCTGCGCCACTGCATCCAGGCCTCATGGTGCGTGGTAACGCGGCCGGGCGTGAACAGGAATTCAATCGGGTACTGCGCGGTGGCCAGCATGTTCGGCATGCCCGGCGGCATGCAGTTGGAGGTCTCTTTACGGACCACGCCGTTGTTGTCACGGACTTCCTGCTGCCAGGCTTCATACCGCTTGGCGTATTCGCCCTTGAGGACCGGCCGCTCGCGCGTTTCACCCGGGGCAAGCGGCTTGGGGCGACTCAGCACCCAGACGCCGCCCCAGTCAGGCAGGACGTTAAGGGATGCATAAGCACCCTTCGGGTAGGCGGCGCCAATTTTCTGCGGTGCCGCAGGCGCACCCGCACTGGCCACTCCCGGGACCAACAGATGCCCGGCCAAACCAAGGGTCACCGCGCAGAACAGAGCCCGGAACTTCATGACGCCTTCCCCCGACTAATATTTTAATTGTCCACCACAAGCGACCTCGCATCGGTTGCGCAGGGCCGCTTGGCACTGTGCAGCGAGGGCTGGAAGAAGCATATAATGTTCAGAGTACAAGTAGAACGTGTTCAACGTTCAAGCCGGGGGATTCGATGAGAAAAAGCACACTGGCAGGATGGGCACTCGCAGCAGCTGGAAGCCTTGCGCTCCCTGCCCTCGCGCACCATTCCTTCGCAATGTTCGACCAGACCAAGCAGGTTTCGCTCAAAGGCACGGTGAAGGAGTTCCAGTGGACCAATCCACACGCCTTCATCCACGTCGAGATCAGCGCCGACGGCGGCACGAAGGAAACCTGGGACATCGAACTCAACAGCCCGAACAACCTCAAGCGCCAGGGCTGGAGTTCCAGCAGCGTGAAGGTCGGTGACAAAGTGACCTTGGTCGCCAACCCGCTGCGCGATCTGACGCACAAGGGCGGCCTGTTTGTTGCGGTCACCCTGGCAGACGGCACCATTTTGGGCGATGCCACCCGAGCTGGTGGCGGACCTGTCAACGTACCCACTGTTCCCTGAGCCACCGGAGCGGCACCATGAAAAAACTCAATCTCGCGCTGTATGGCGCAGGCCTGCTGGCCTTCTCCACGCCCGCCTTCGTCCACCATTCCGGTGCGATGTTCGATGGCACGCGTGAACAGACCATCGCGGGCACCGTCCGCGAGTTCAATTGGACCAACCCGCACTCGTCGTTCAAGGTCGAAGTGACCGATGCCAAGGGCAACAGCGAAATCTGGGCGGTCGAGATGAACGGTCCGCAGAACCTCATGCATGACGGCTGGAAGCGCAGCTCGATCAAGCCAGGCGACAAGATCACCGCGGTGGTTCACCCGCTGCGCGATGGCAAGCCGGGTGGATCGTATGTGTCCGTCACACTGTCCGACGGCACCACGCTGAAGGGCACCGGCCCTGGGCAGAATGCTGCCTACGACGCCGCGCCCGCCAAGTAGCGCTGAAGCCCGGCATCGAGACCGGCCCGGCGGCGTTTCAACCGCCGGGCCTTGCTGACCGTTATTTCGCAGCTTTCGCCCGATCGTCCACGGCCTTCTGTCCGGCGCCCGTGCTCGGCAGGTTCTGGTTGAGGTTGGGCAGGCATTCCACTTCCGGGATGTCGCTGTAGTCCTGGCGAATGAAGTTCTTGCTGCTCTTCCACTCGCCCTTCCACATCTTCGGGTCAGTCATCGTGTAGTCGATGTGCAGCGTCATGCCCTTGTCCAGGAGCTTGATGCGTTCGACCATTTCGAACTCATCGCTAATCGGAATGCCCGAGTCGATGTAGTGCTCGTTAGTCTCGAAGTACTTGCTGTGCACGACCAGGGTGTCGCCTTCCCAGCGGCCGATGGACTCACCGTTATAGGTGGGCACGGAGTAATCCGGATCCGAGTGCGGGCGGCCGTCGAGATAGATGAAGCGCATGCTGTTGGTGAAGGCGAACAGCATGTAGATGATGGTCGGCTTCTGGATCATGCTGGTGGGCCAGACCCGCGTCATGATCATCGGCATGCCGATGGGGTAGCACTGGCCACTGGCATCCCGGTAGGAAACACCCTTCTTGCGCGCTTCATCGGCTTCCCGCAAGGCCGTCTGACCGGGCTCGTAGAACTCCGGGTACGGCGGCCCGAAACGGAAGTCGGCATAGGCGCGACGCAGATCGACAAACCAGGTGCCTGTCAGGTCGAACGGTGCCTTGGGGCGCTTCTTGTTGAGGTTTTCAGGCGCCAGGGCACCCAGATACTTGGGATGCTTGTGGGCCAGTTCATCCATACGGTCCTGGGTAATGCCGCCACTGGCCGTGCGGCCGGGTGGGGGCGTCGGGGCAGCCTGCTGCGCCGAAGCCCAGGCAGGCAGCAGGCCTGCGATCACCAGCACGACAGCCTTGCTGGCGAACTTTGAAAAACCCCTGGTCATTATTCTTGTCTCCGCTCGGATGAAGGACAGGTCAGCGCGCAGGCGCTGTCGTACGTATGAACTGCAGTACCGGTGCGGACAAAGAGGCATCGCCACTGCCCACCGCGTAGGTCTCGGATATATGGGAATGTCCGGCGAGGCGCAACTGTTTCAGCGGCGCGCCCGTCTGCGCGCGCGCGCGAATCAGTGCTTCGGCATCGGCAACGAAGGACTCGGGATCGAGTTCGCCATAAGTGACCAGCAAGGGCACTGGCGAACGGGCGAGCAGCGGCAGGGACTCTCGCGCCTTGTACTGGGTGACGTCATCGCCGTAGTAGTCCTTCCAGACTGACACGGTGTTGCCCAGCGTGTAGATGCCGGACGTCAGGATGGCGCCGGCAATGCCGGGCTTTGCGGCGCGCACGATGTAATCGGCCGCATGGGCACCGCCGGCGGAATGACCCCACAGGAAGATGCGCGAAGGGTCGCCGCCGTAGTCCTTGGCATGCGCCTTGACCCAGCTGACGACGCGCGTCAGGTCCTCTACCCCAGCGGGGTAAGGGAATTGCGGCGACAGACGATAGTTGATGGTGATGCCTACCAGCCCCTGCGAGGCCGCCCACAATCCGACGTTGTCATAGAAGGGGGAACCCGCGGCACTCTTGGCACCCCGACTGAAACCACCGCCGTGGATAAACACCACCACCGGCCTGCCCTTGCCGGCCTGCGGGGGCGTGAACACATCCAGGCGATGTCGCTCGTGCGGGCCATAGACCACGTCACGCTGCAAGGTCACGCCGGTGTAGGGCTCCTTGGGTTGCAGGGGCGCGTACAGGACAGCGGTTTTAGCGCCCTCTATCCGCGGACCGATTTCGCGCAAGGCGGCAGCAATCGCCGGTGGCATGCCATAGGGCACCACTGCGGTTGGCACCGGCGCGGGAGGTGGCGGCAGCGGGAACTGCTGCAACTGTGCCTGCAGCGAAGGCAGCGGCGGCAGTGCGGTACGCCCGGTGACCGGATTGGCGTAGTGGTAGGGAATCTCGTAGACCACGGGGAACATGGCGATCGCCATCGAAGGCGGTGCGTCCGGCTCGAAGCCCGGCGTCGGTCCCGGCATCATCCGGCTGGCACCCTTGGCCCAGCCACCTGCGTAGCTGGCCGAGAGCGTGTTGTAGGTGTGATCGACACTGAACTTCCAGACGCCATCTTCCTTGACGGCTTCGTTCTCGTAGATCGAGGCGCCGATCGAGGAACGTCCGCCCATGCCCATCTGCTGCAGCATGCGCACGCGCAACTTGGCACTGCGACCGTCATCGGCCACGTGGATAACGGGCTGAAGCTGGAGGTGATTGCCCAGTCGGCCGGCGACTGGCCCCTCTTCGCCACGACCGAACACGGTCTGCAGGAAAGACCTGACACGCGGCCCCCTGTACACGCCGCGCTGTGCCAGCTCGATCATTGCATCCTTTGAAAACAGATCGGCGAGGTCTGTCCAGAGGTTCTTGTCGAGGTAATAGCCGTAGGCGCTCTGAAGGTTTTCCAGCTCGTGGAAGTCCTTTGCCCGAGCCACCGTACGCTCGGTCGCGGCCAGCGCGGCACTGACATCCGTGACAGGGGGCGCAACGGCCTTGCCTGACGAGAACAGCGATGCCGCGGCCAGCGCCGGGCCGGGCCCCCCGTTCACCGGATAAGTCGGCGCCGCACCGTTAACGGGATTGCGGTAGTGATAAGGCGGCACCTGCGCCTTCGGGAAAATGGCATAGACCTGGGTGGGCGGACGATCGGGCGGCAACCGGGCATCGATGCCGGGTGCCGGCTGGGCGTCCTGGGTCCAGCCCTTGTCGTAATCGGTGATGAAAGTCGGGTAGTAATGCACCGACTTGAACTTCCACACGCCGTTCTCGTTGACGTAGGCATTTTCGTAAATGCCCTCGCTCCACTGGCCGGACTGGCCGTAGTGACCCGTCATGCTCAGTTCGCGGCTGCGTGCACGCGCAGTGCGGCCGTCGGCTGACACATCGACCACGGTCTGCAGCTGGAGGTGGTCGTTGAGCCAGCCGGGAACCAGGCCGTGAGGCCCGAGCAGGCCGAGAAACGCGCGAACCCGCGGCTTGCCGACATAGACCCCCTGCTGGGCGAATTCGATCGTGCCGTCCTGGGCAAAGAGGTCCGCCACCTGGTCCCACTGGGCGCGGTCCAGGTAGTAGCCATAGATACGCTGCAGGTTCTCGATCTGCTGCTCGTCGGCCAGCCGTGCGGCGCGCTGCGATAGCTGCGCAAGCGCGGATTTGAGATCGCCCTTGAGCGGCTTGACCGGCAGGCTGTCTGCAACCCAGGCCTGACCGCCGGAGAGCGTGGATGGATTGGCGTAGTGGAAAGGCGCCAGACAGGCGGCAGGAAAGCCTTCGCAGGCAGTGTTGCGCTCGATGTCCGCAGGATGGGCCAGCGGGCGACGCGCGCGCGTGACGGGCGCCATGCTGGCACCGACCGGCGCAGCCGGCGCCAGGACGCCCCAGCCAGCCGCGTAGCTGGCACCGAACCCTGAGTGGTAATCGAGCTTGGCGATTTTCCAGACGCCGTTGTGCTTGGCGTACTGCATCTCGTACACGCCTTCGGCCCAGGTGCCGGTGGGCGTGCCGTAGCTACCGAAATAGGCAAAGGCACGCCAACGGCCCTTGGCCGTCTGGCCGCCCGGGTCCAGGTGCACCACGGGCTGGATGTTCATGTGGTTGTAGAGCCGGTTGTCGCCCAGCCCCACTTCACCCATCTGCACGTTGCCGACATTGCGATAGAGGTGAGTGCGGATGCTGGCCTTGCCGACGTAAACGCCAGCCGGATAGTTGGCCACGGCGTCGTCGGTGAAGTACTCGGCGAGGTCAGTCCACATGCCCTTGTCGAGGTAGTAGCCATAAGTGCGTTGCAGGCGCTTGATGGCGCGCAGGTCTTCGGCGGCCTGCACTTCGGCGGCCAACCGCGCGACACGGCCGCTGAGGACAGAAGCATCCGGAGAGGCGCCCAGCGCACTGGGCGGCACGGTGACACTGGCCAGCGCGATCATCGCGACCCATCCGGCCACGACACGTAGATGCTTCATTTGCTCCCCCCTGAACGAATGCGGACCCGTGATGCGGTCAGCTCACCCAATACTGGTCAATCGGCGCGATCTGGGCGGTCATGCGCCCCGCACTGGGCACACCCGCGTCGACGCGGAACGCATAGGGCGGGTACGCCGCACACATGTCATCAACGTGCCAATCCCCGCAGGGATCGCGGAAGGTGCAGGCCAAACCGGCTGGCGCGGCCTGCAACAAGGAGACGGGCAAGGCGGCAGCTACCAGCGAGCCCCCCACCGTCAACGTAAAGCGGCCAAGAAATTCCCGGCGACCAAAGACCGAAGACACTGGCGTATTCATGCAGATCTCCGGGCTCAGACGATGATCGGCGGCAATTCTTCTGCCGAGAACCAGTTGGTGTGCGTGCCGCCGCGCAGGCGGAACGGCAGCTTGACGGTGGCCACGGCGCCCTCTTCCAGCCGCTGGGCATCGACGATGACCAGGTCGCTGGACATGGATTCGTAGTTGCTCGCGATGCCCATGAGGTAGCCATCGCCCTCGCCCTTGCTGCCCTTGCGAGGCACGAAGCAACTCTCCTGCAGGCTCTGCACGGGCCCGACAAAGTAGGCGCTGGTCTTGCCGGTGTTCACATCGACGCGCTGGTACTGGTTGGTGACGAAGCCACCCATGGCGCCGGCGCGGGTCTTGTCGAAGGGCTGGTTCGGGTCGCGGTTGCCCACATAGCAGTACTGGTACGGCAGCGACAGGTAGCGGTCGTCCATGCGTGCCAGCACGCCGTTGGCGGTGGACACGACTTCTTCGTCGAAGCTGTCCTTCTTGGAGTTCATGTTGAAGGTCCAGCGACGGATCTGCGACGGGTCGCGCTCGCCGCTGGAGGTCGGCAGCTCCATGGTGATGCGACCATCGGGATGATCGGTGGCATTGAGGAAGTGCAGCGTGTTGCGGGCCGGGCCCTTGAACCAGCGCACATCCTTGCTGGTACCGTTGCGCGGCAGCACGGCCACCATCGTCGGCAGGTTGCCGTTCCATTCCCACATGGGCTCGCCGGACTTCAGGCGCGCCTCGCTCGTCGTACGGGGAATGAGCGGGATGATGATGTATTTCTGGGTCAGCGCCATGTCGTGCATGATTCCGACGTAGGGGGACTTGAACCACACCTCGTTGGTGACCACGCCACTCTTGTTGATCGTATAGACGGCAATGTCGTTGGAGAGGTCACCCTTGGCCTGGTAGCCATAGGCGATCATCTCGCCCGTTATCGGGTCGATCTTCGGGTGGGCCGACATGCTGGTCGCTGTGTAGCGACCGTCGAAGGTCCACAAGCCCTTGGTCTCCAGGGTATGCGGATCGATGTGCCAGGGCAGCGAGTCCTCTTTCAGAACGAGCAGCTTGCCGCCATGCCAGTAAATGTGGGTGTTGGCCGCTGAACGTTCCAGCTTGGCCACGCTTGGGTCATCGGTGTAGTGATTGCGATAGACACCGAACAGGCGTTTGTGTGCCGCGCGCTCGGCCTGCAGCCGCGACGTTTGTACATAGCGACTGCGGTAACTGACGTTGCCATGGTGGAAGGTCAGGCGACTGACATGGCCGTCGCCATTGAAGCCCGTGGGCCATTCGTTCTGTGGGGGGCGGTACTGGAAATCGCACTGCATGCGATAAAAAGTGCCTTCGATGTCGGAGGGAATCTTGCCCCAGACCTCGCAGTCGTAGACGTCGGCTTCAAATCGCGTCGGGGCGTTGAAGCCCGTCTGCGGGAACATCGGATGACCGCGAAAATCGACTGCCATGACACACCCCCGAAAGATCGCTTTGTGCATCGCTGCCCGTACCGGGCAGCTTTACCGTTCTACAGGATTACCCGCTGGCAGGTTCGCTGCCAGCGGGATTTCCCTTACGTCCCTTAGAAGCTCTTCTTGACCGTCAGCGCCCACTCACGCGGACGGCTCGGCGTGCCGACGCGCGCATAGGTCGGGTTGCCGTCGAGGGCGCCACCGCGGATCGTGGCGCTGCCCAACTGGTTCCAGTAGAACTTGTCGAACAGGTTGTTGGCCGACAGCGCCACCTGCCAGTCGCCGGAGGCCGGCTCATAGGCCAGGCGGGCGTTGAAGATGCCGTAGGCCGGGTTGATGTCCTGCGGATCCCGCTGCACCAGGGCCGGATTACCGTTGGTCCGCTCGCCCTGGTAGAAGTAATCCAGACGCGGGGTCAGCTTGGCGCCACCGCTGAAGGCGACCTGGTACTGGATGCCGGCGCTGCCGTTCCACTTCGGCTGGATGACGGCGCTGGAGTCGCGGTAGCTGATCGTGCCCGGGGCGGCATCACCCTCGAAGCTGAGGTAACCCAGCGACGCATTGAGCATGAGGCCCTGGATCGGGAAGGCGGAAATCTCCGTCTCGAAACCCTTGGTCTTGCCCGGCTCGTTGAGGTACAGGAACCAGCTCGTACCGGCCAGACCAGCCCGCTCGGTGCCCACCGGACAGGTGGCGCCGTTCAGGAAGTACGGCGTACCGGCGCTCGGGTTGCTGCTGAGTGTGCACTGGCTGGCCGTGCGGTTGACCAGGCGGCTCTTCCAGTCCATGTAGAACACGGCGGAATTGACGCGCAGTTTCTTGTCGAAGAACTCGACCTTGGCGCCCAGTTCGTAGTTGACCACTTCTTCGCCCGGCAGGCCCTGCACCTGGCCGATGGTGAACACGCGCGGCGTTACGCCCGCTGAGGTGAAGCCCGTGGACACCTGACCGTAGAGGAACAGGCTGTCGGTGGCCTGGTAGTCGAGGCCGATCTTGTAGTCAGGGCGGCTGCCGCCATAGTTGAGGGGCGCCGGCAGAACCACCAGGCCGTAGTGGCGGAAGTTGTTTACCTTGGCTTCGTCGGTGTAGCGCAGGCCACCCGACAGCGACAGCTTGTCGGTGAACTTGTAGTTGAGGTGCACGAACGCCGACTTGTTCTCCGAGGAGAACGTGTCATCGGCCACGAACTGCAGGCCGAAGGTCACAAAGTTGGCCGTGTTGTAGGCGCGGCTGTTGGACTTGTAATAGAACAGGCCCGAGGTCCACTGCAGTTTGTCATCCAGCAGCGAACCGGTGAGCTGGGCTTCCAGCTGCGATTGCTCGTGTTGCTGCAGGTAGTTGGTCTGCGTGAGCTCGAACGGCATCTCGTCGCTGTCGTTGACCCAGGTGGTGTTGTAGGTGCGGTAGGAACCCAGCACCTTCAGGTGGGTCTTCTCGGCCACGTTGTAGTCCATCGACGCCGACAGGCCCCAGGCCTTCAGGTGCGTGAAGCGGTCGTAGCTGACGCCGGAGGTGATGTCACCGTAGGTGGAGTAATTGGTGTACGGGTTGCCGGTGACGAAACGCTTCTGCGTCTGGTAGTTGATGCCGTATTTCTTGTAGATGGTCAGCGGATAGCCGGCCGTCGGGATGGCCAGGGGCGCGTAGGTGGTGGCGGCCACGCGACCGTCGGTATCACCGCGGTCGGTGAGCAAGGTTTCCACCGGCGGCTCGGACAACTGGGCCGAGTAGTCGGCCGACAGGTTGAACTCGAGGTCCGACGTGGGCAGGAAGCGCAGCATCGCGCGAACGGCCTGGGACTCGGAGCCACCGAGGGAGCCCAGTGCGCAGCCACTGCCCTGGCGCGGGTCGATGGTCATCGGCACGGCGAAGGCGTTGTCGGCCGCGCTGCCGGCGGTGACCGGGGTGGGGAGCCCCCCCACGGTCGTCGGGGCACCCAGGCCATCGCCGATACCGGCCAGCGTGGGCGTACCGCGACGGATCATTTCGCAGGTGAAGTCCAGGTTCTTGCCGTAGCCGTCCTGACGACGCGACACACCGGACACGCGGGCAAACAGGGTGTCGTCCACCAGCGTGAAGTCGCCGACTGCCTTGACGTCGACCCGGTTGCGGGCCCCATAGGTCGCCTCGACATAGCCCTTGCCGTCACCCTGTGGCTTCTTGGAGATCATGCGGATCGCGCCACCCATGCTGTTCTTGCCGAACAGGGTGCCCTGCGGACCGCGCAGCACTTCGACGCGCTCCAGGTCCATGAGGTCCATCGAAGAGCCGGTGAGGCTGCCGTGGTAGACGTCATCGATATAGACGCCGACCGCCGGCTCGAAGGCGTAGTTGAAATCCACCTGGATCATGCCGCGCAGGCCAACCGTCTGGGTCGGGCCGTAGTTGCTGACCGGCTGCCGGAAGTAGGCGTTCGGGATGGCGGCGCCGATGTCATCGAGGTTCTTGAAGCTGCGCTCTTCCAGGGCATCGGCGTTCAGCGCCGTGATGGCCAGGGGCGTGCTCTGGAGGTTTTCTTCGCGGAAACGGGCCGTGACCACGATTTCCTGCAGGTCATCCGCGGCAGCCTTATCCGCGGCATACACTGGCGTTGCGGCGCCGAGCGCTGCAGCGACAGCCAGTGCCACCGGCGATGCCTGCCAAATGCCGCGGCCAAAACGAGTCGTCGTCTTCATGTGAGAGTCCCCCGAGATGCTTTGCTTTTTTTGTAGACAGTGAAACCCACGTTCACTTGGGGCGACACTTTGCACCGGCAAACCGCCTGCGGCAAGTGCCATCACATCGTTGAAGCCACAACGACAGACGCCTTCGCCCTGGCTGGCATTTGCCCTGATGGCAACCTACAGTTCTCCCTCCCTGGCACAAGACTAGAAAGGCAGGCCGATGTCCCGTCGCCGCTTCGCATTCCGCGTTGTTTCCCTGGCCTCGGCCCTGATCACCGGCTTGCTGGCCGCCGCGATGGCGCCGGGCGCAGAATCCCTGCCGGCTGCCTCACCCGCCTTCACCGCGCAACAGCTCATGGCCCTGCCCAGCGAAGGCTGGCTGACCAACGGCGGGAACCTCGCCAACCAGCGCTACTCACCGCTGTCGCAGATCAACCGCGAGAACGTCGGTGAGCTGAAGGCAAAGTGGCGCACGTCGCTGCATGGCTCCGGCATGACGCCGCGCAGTGGCAACCAGGCCCAGCCGCTGATCTACGACGGCGTGGTCTACATCATGACTGGCGAGAACGATGCCTTCGCGGTGTCGGTGGAGTCGGGC
>CANGFJ010000028.1 GCA_947453065.1 Pseudomonadota bacterium | reverse complement strand
CGTCTCCGCCTTCCAGGGGCGTCCGCTCGATACCGCCCCTTCCCTGTTCATCGGCGATCCGGCCCGCAGTCCGACGCACAGCACGGTGCACGCCTTCACCGCCTCGCTGGAGCAGGTGTTCAGCCCCTCGCTGACGTTGCGCAACCGCATGCGTCTGGCGGACTACGACAAGTTCTACCAGAACGTCTTTGCAGGGGCTGTAGAGGCCAGTGGCACGCGTGTGTCGGTCAGCGCCTACAACAACGCGACGCAACGGCAGAACCTGCTCAACCAGACCGACCTGGTGTACACCGTTGACGCCGGCGGCCTGAGCCACGCCGTGCTGGTGGGCCTGGAGCTGGGCCAGCAGGCCACCGAAAACCTGCGCCAGACCGGCTATTTCACCGACGTTTCACCGAGTACCACCGCGGTGCTGGTGCCGCTGTCTGACCCGCGGACAAACGCCACGCTGGCCTTCCGGCCTAGCGCCACCGATGCCAGCAATCGGGGCACGGCGCGGTTTGCCTCCGTGTTCGCGCAGGATCAGCTGCAGCTCACGCCCGAGTTCGCTGCGCTGCTGGGACTGCGGTATGAGCGGTTTACCGTGGACTTCCGCAACCGCCGCAGTGGCGCACAGATCCGCACGCAGGATGGCCTGCTCTCGCCCCGCGCAGGCCTGGTGTACACGCCCAGCGACGACGTCTCGGTGTATGGCAGCTACAGCCTGTCGTTCCAGCCCCGGGCTGGCGAACAGCTCTCGTCACTGACCCTGGGCAATGCAGCCCTGGCGCCAGAGCGCTTTACCAACCAGGAACTGGGGGTGAAGTGGCAGGCCTTGCAGGGCCTGAGCCTCACTGCCGCGATCTATCGCCTTGATCGCCAGAACGTGGCTATTGCGGACCCTGCCGACAGCACCCGCCTGCTGCTGGTGGCGGGCCAGCGCGTACAGGGACTGGAACTGGGCGCGACCGGCAGCGTCACGCACCGCTGGCGGATGGTGGCCGCCTATGCCTGGCAGGACGGCCACATCGCGAGCGACCAGTCCGCGACGGTTCGCGCTGGGGCTGTCTTACCGCGCCCGGATGTTTGCCGCCACCCAGAACCGGCTGTTGCCGGAAGCCGATGTCGTCTTGCCTGGGTACCTGCGCCTGGACGCGGCGCTCTTCTACGAGGTGAGCCGTCGCCTGCGCCTGCAGGCCAATGCAGAGAACGTGCTGGACCGTCGCTACTTCGCATCGGCCAACAGCAACACCAACATCACCCCGGGGTCGCCGCGGGCGGTGCGGCTGACGCTTCAGGCGCAATTCTGAAAAGCGGCTGACCAGGCTGCGCTTCCCGGACTGAAGACACCACCAACCCGATATACTCCGCTGCCGTTTCACGGCCTCAAGCGCACCCCATGTTCTTCAAGAACCTCGCTGTCTATCGCCTGCCTGCCGACTGGAAGATGTCCCCGGCAGACCTGGAAGAAAAACTCATCACGCGGCGGCTGCAGCCCTGCGGCCACTTCGACATGTCCAGCCGTGGCTGGGTGCGCGTCACCGCCGACGAACGCCTGGTCCACAGCGTGGGCCACCAGCAGCTCATTGCCCTGGGCGTCGACCAGAAGATCCTGCCCGGCTCGGTCATCCGCCAGTTCGCGCTCGAACGTGCCGAGGCGCAGGCCGTCGAGCAGGGCTTCCCGGTGGGCCGCAAGCAGATGCGCGACATCAAGCTCAAGGTCACCGAAGAGCTGCGCGCGCGCGCCCTCACCCGTCGCCGCGTGACCCGCGCGTGGATCGACCCCGAGAATGACTGGTTCGTGGTCGACGCGCCGGGCGGTGCCAAGGCCGACGAAGTGGTCGAAACGATGCGCGACACGCTGGGCAGCTTTGCCGTGCTGCCGCTGGATACCGAGCGCTCGCCGCAGGCGTCCATGGCGGCCTGGCTGCAGGTGGACGCGGCCCCGGCGCCCTTCCGCATCGACGATGACCTGGAGCTCAAGGGCCTCGACAAGTCCAAGGCCACGATCCGCTACACGCGTCATCCGCTGGACAGCCAGGAGGTCAAGGCGCACCTTGCCAGTGGGCTCTACGCCACCCGCCTGGGCCTGACCTGGGAAGACCGCATCTCGCTGGTGCTGACCGAGAAGCTGCAGGTCAAGCGCGTGCAGTTCCTGGAAATGGACAAAGACACGGCCGATGGCGGTGACGTCGACGAGGCTGAGCAGTTCGATATCGACTTCACGGTCATGGCAGGCGAACTGGCCAAGCTGCTCAAAGACCTGGCTGAGGCCCTGCAAGCGAAGTAACGAGGCAACCGCTATGAAGACCTGGCTCATCCTCTGCACAGCCGTGCTGCTGGCATCTTGCGCGACGCCCCAGCCCCGCTTCGATTTCGACCCCAAGGCCGATTTCGCGCGGCTGCATTCGTTTGCCTGGCTGGCGGACGATCCGCTCTTCCAGCCACGCGACAGCGATACCTCGGTCAGCCTGCTCAACCGCCGTCGTCTCGTCGAAGGCATCGAAGCGGCGCTGCTGGCCAAGGGCTTCGTGCGGGCCGAGCGCCGCGAGGCGGCTGACTTCACGGTGGCCTATACCCTTGGCACGCGCGAGCGCCTCAGCGTGATGAGCTCCCCGGAGCCCTTCCTGCATCCCTGGCCCTGGGGCTGGTCGTCCTATCGTCGCGACGTCGATGTCTTCAGCTACACCGAGGGCAGCCTGTCGATCGACATCCTCGATGGCCCGACGCGGCAGCCCATCTGGCACGGCGTCTCCCGCCAGAGCCTGGGCGCTAAAGACCTGGACGCCGCCGGCGAGCGCCTGCCGCGTGCCATCACGGCCATCCTCGCCTCGTTCCCGCCCCGCTAAGCCATGCGCATCCTGGTCCTTGGCGCGGGTGCGACTGGCGGGTACTTCGGCGGACGCCTGGCACAGACCGGTGCGGACGTGAGCTTTCTGGTCCGGGAACGCCGGGCCGCCCAGCTGCGCGCAAACGGCCTGGTGATCCAGACCCCGAAGGACCGGGACCATCTCCCGGTAACCGTGGTCACCGCAGCGGACCTGCAGGGGGACTATGACCTGGCGATCCTCAGCTGCAAGGCCTACGACCTGGAGAGCGCCATCGCCGCCCTGCAGCCCGCGCTGGGCCAGACGGGCCTGGTGATGCCACTGCTCAATGGCCTGGCGCACTACACGCCGCTGGCACAGGCCTTTGGTGCTGAGCGGGTGCTGGGTGGCCTGTGCCACCTCAGCGCAGTGCTGGAGTCCGAGGGCGACATCCGGTTGTTGGGTCCCCTGCACCGGCTCACTTTCGGGGAGCGACAGGGAGCGCCGCAAAGCGACCGCTGCGCCACCCTGGCTACGCTGCTTGCCAAGGCGGCCTTCGACAGCCACTACAGCCCCGACATCTCGCAGGACAGCTGGGAGAAGTTCGCCTTCCTGGCCGCTGCGGCCGGCATCACCTGCCTGCTGCGTGCTCCGGTAGGCGCCATCATGGCCACCGAAGGCGGCCAGGCGCTCACCGTGCGGATGATTGAGGAATGCGAGGGCATCGCTGCCGCCAGCGGTCACCCGGTGCGCGAGTCGGCCCAGGCCATGACGCGTCGCACCCTGCTGGCCACCGGTTCACCGTTCACAGCCTCGATGTTGCGCGACCTGCGCGCCGGCGGTCGTATCGAGGCCTGGCAGATCATCGGCGACCTGCGCGAGCGGGGACTGGCCCTGGGCGTGCCCGTGGACACGCTCAGCCTGGCCTGGTGCCAACTGCAGGCCTACGAGGCCCAGCACTAGCTACCAGATGTGCACGCGGTCTTCAGGCTTCAGGTAGAGCGCGTCGCCGGGCTGCACCCCAAAGGCCGCATACCAGGCATCGACATTGCGCACCACGCCGTTGACCCGGTACATGGCCGGGCTGTGCGGGTCTGACAGCGTCTGGTTGCGCAGGCTCTGGTCACGGTAAAGCGTGCGCCAGACCTGTGCCCAACTCAGGAAGAAACGCTGGTCCCCGCTGAATCCGTCGAGCACCGGCGCAGGCTTGTCGGCCAGGGTCAGGCGGTAGGCCGCATGGGCCACCGTCAAACCGCCGAGGTCCCCGATGTTCTCGCCCAGCGTCAGCCGGCCATTGACCTTGATGCCGGGCAGCGGCTCGAACGCGCTGTACTGGTCTGCCAGGCGGTCGCCCAGCTTCTGGAACGCAGCCACATCGCGATCGCTCCACCACGCGCGCAGCACGCCGTTCTGGTCGGACTTGGCGCCCTGGTCATCGAAGCCATGACCCATCTCGTGACCGATCACGCCACCGATGGCGCCATAGTTCACGGCCGGATCGGCAGCTGGGTCGAAGAACGGCGGCTGCAGGATGGCGGCGGGGAACACGATTTCGTTGAACACCGGGTTGTAATAGGCGTTCACGGTCTGGGGCGACATGCCCCATTCCTCGCGATCGGTCGGCTTGTTCAGGCGCTGCAGCTGACGCTGCCACTCGAACACGCTGGCCCGCACAGCGTTGCCAAAGGCATCGCCGCGGCTGACCTGCAGCGCCGAATAGTCGCGCCACTTGTCGGGATAACCGATCTTGGGCCGGAAGGTGGCCAGCTTCAGCAAGGCGGTTTTCTTCGTGTCGGGCGACATCCAGTCGACGCCGCGAATGCGTGTGCCGTAAGCCTGGCGCAGGTTCTCTACCAGCTGCTGCATCTGGGCCTTGGCCGCAGGGGTGAAATGGCGCGCCACATAGACCTGGCCGACGGCTTCGCCCAGGCCACGGTTGGTCGCATCGACGGCGCGCTTCCAGCGCGCGCGCTGTTCGGGCTGGCCCGCCAGGGTATGACCAAAAAACGCGAACACTTCGTTGTCGATGGCTGCCGGCAGCACCGAGGCACGCTGCCGCAGGTAGTGATAGGTCAGGTACTGCTGCCAGGTGGACACCGGCGTGGCGCGAAACAGCTGCGCCAACGGTGCCATGGCCGTGATTTCCGACACCACCACAGATTTGGCCCCTGCCAGGCCCGCCGTCGTCAGCGCGGCATCCCAGGGGAATTCCGGCGCGAGCTGCCGCAGCTGAGCCCGCGTGCGCGCGTTATAGGTCTTGTCGCGATCGCGCCGCTCTGCGATGGGCCAGTGCCGCTGCGCGATCCCGGTTTCCAGTTCAAGGATCGCGCGGGCGCTGGCGGCTGCCTCGGGCTGGCCCGCGACAGTGAGCAGTCGCTCGATGTGCTGCGCGTACTGGCTGCGGATCGTCTTGAACTGCTCGTCATCGCGCAGATAGAAATCGCGCTCCGGCAGGGCCAGGCCGCCATGGCTCACTGCCACGACATAGCGATTCGGATTTTTCTCGTCGAGGGAGAGGGACAGGTCGATGGGTGCCGGCAGGCCCAGGTCGGCCCGTGCCATCAAACGCGCGATGTCGTCATGCGTGCGGGCCGCGGCAATGTCAGCCAGCCCTGCGGCGGCCGGCGCCAGGCCCCGGGCCTCGATGGCCGCGGTGTCGAGGAAACTGGCGTAGAAATCACCGATCTGGCGCTCCACGCCACTGGCCTTTGCGCCCGTGGCGGCGGCCGCTTCCAGGATGTCGCGCACATCGGACTGGGACTTGTCGGCCAGCTTGTCGAAACTGCCCCAGCGGGTGCGGTCGGACGGCAACTGCGAGGTGGCCTGCCACTGGCCGCCGGAGTGTTTCACGAAATCTTCCCCCGCCCGCACTGCGAGATCTGCGCCGGCGGTGTCCACCCCAAAGCGGCCGATCGTGGCGGAGGGCAGGTTTGCTGCGCTGACCAGCACGCTGAGGGTCGTGGCGGCGATACCGACGCACAGGGCAGTCAGCCGTCGAGGGGTGAGCATGGTGAATCCTTTCACGAAGTTCGCTAGGTACTAGCCCGGCTTGCGGCCCTGACAGTTCTGTTTGATTCTACGTTTAATTCGACTCGATCTGGGCAGGCCCCCCCTGCCCTTCACTTGGCGGCGGCGTGAATCACACCGTCGCCATTTTTTTATTCCCGCATCAAGCCTGGACGGCGCGCAGTTTCTCGCCGGTGAAATCCAGCTCGTAGTCATCGCCGCCAAGGTGATTGACCCGTTCTCCGGTCTGCAGGTCAAACCGCTGGTTGACCTGCCGGGCTTCCGACAGGCTGCCGTCCGCCTGCATATCCCGCGCAAAGGTGAGTCGCTCGAGGATTTCGCAGGGCTGGCCGTCTGGCATGAGGGCCACATGGCGCAGGATTTCTTCGTGATACTTGGTGGTCATGGGCATAGCTTTACTTACCGGTGGCGCATGCCGCAAGCGTTCCGCTTTGGCGCGCACTGCGTCCTGACTTGGTGCGACGCGCGACCACGCTGGCAAGCAGGACGGCGCCAAGCGCGACTCCCGCCTTGGCTGTCCGGGAATGGTTCTTGCTTAGTCCTTGCCATGGCAAGCACTGAAGTACAACGCCGATGAAGTCCGGGTTCCTGCGCACAGGTCGGGTGGGTTGGCTGCCTGAAGCCGTCCTCGTGCTGCTGCTGGGGGTTCAAGGGGCCCTCGCTGCGGCCCCGGATCCGGAGCGCTTGCTGGACAGCTATTGTGCCCGCTGCCACAACGATGACGACCTCTCGGCGGGCCTCTCCTTTGCCGGCTTTCGCGCGGCGGATGTGCCGGCCGGTGCCAACCTCGCGGACTGGGAAAAGATCCTGCGCCGTACGCGCACGGGTGAGATGCCACCCAAAGACCGCCCGCAACCCACGGCAGAAGCCATGGCGGGTTTCACGCAGTGGCTCGAGGGCTCGCTCGACCAGCACGCCGCGGCCCACCCGAACCCGGGTCGCGCCACGCTGCGGCGCCTGAACCGCGCCGAATACGCCAATGCAGTCCGCGAACTGCTGGATCTGGACGTGGACCTGGCCAACGCGCTGCCTGCGGACGACTCCGGCTATGGCTTCGACAACATTGCCGATGTGCTCACGATCTCCCCCACGCTCATGGATCGCTACCTGGCGGTGGCCGGCAAACTCAGTCGCTTGGCCCTGGGGCTGGGGTCCCGCAACCCCTTTGTCACGACGTACCCGGTGCCCAAGGAAGGCTCGATCCGCAACCAGGGCATCCCGGCGTATGAGGAGCGGTCCAGCGATGCACTGCCGCTGGACTCGCGTGGCGGCGGCGCCTTTCGGTACTACGCCCCGTTTGAGGCCACCTATGAACTCAGTGGCTACCTCAACGCCAACACCAACAATGAAGTCGATCGCCTGAAAGAGAACAAGGTCACTCTGCGGCTCCCGCTGAGGGCCGGACCTCACACGATCGGCCTCGCATTTCGCCCGCAACGCGGCCTGGATGAGTCGGTTCAGACGCTCACCAACACCACCGACATCATCGTCATGCCGGCGGCACCGGCTACGACGTTGACCTTGGACTTCATCGTTGACGGTGCAAGGGTCAAGTCCGTGCTGGTGCCGTCCTATCACCTCTCGCCCCGCTTCTCGCAGGCGAACTTCCCCCGTGATGTGCTGCAGATAGACGTCGAAGGGCCCTTTGATGCCTCGGGACCGGGCCAGACGCCCAGTCGGCGCCGGCTTCTGCTCTGCAAACCCTCCCCCGCACTGGCCGAAGCCGCCTGCGCACGCAAGATTCTCACGTCCCTGGCAGCTCGCGCCTATCGCCGACCGGTGCTGGCAGCGGACATCGCGCCGCTGATGAAGGTGTATGCCGCTGGGCGCGAAGAGGCAGATTTTGAACACGGCATCGAGGCTGCCGTGGCAGCCGTGCTGGTGTCGCCGCAGTTCCTGTTCCTGCACGAGCAGAGCCCGCGCGGCAGCGCGCCAGGCAGTGTGCACCCGGTCAGCGACCTGGAGCTCGCCTCGCGCCTGGCGTTGTTTCTGTGGAGCAGCCTGCCCGACCAGCCCCTCCTCGACCTGGCCGTCACAGGCCAGCTGAGGAAGCCTGCGGTCCTCGAGCAGCAAGTGACCCGCATGCTCACCGACCAGCGGGCCGAGGCCCTGACCCGGAATTTCGCCGGTCAATGGCTGTACCTGCGCAACCTGGAACACCAGCGACCCGACATCGCCCTGTTCCCGCAATTCGATACGCGACTGCGCAGTGCGATGCTGCGCGAGACAGAACTGTTCGTCGCGTCCATCGTGCGCGACAACCGCAGCGTGCTCGACTTCATTGCCACCGACTACACCTTCCTGAACCAGCGACTGGCGGAGCATTACGGTATCCCGGGCGTGCGCGGTACGGCGTTTCGCAAGGTGTCGCTGGATCCGGCCTCGCATCGGGGTGGCCTTCTGGGCCAGGCGAGCATTCTCACCGTCACCTCCTACGGCAATCACACCTCGGTGGTGAAACGCGGCAAGTGGATCCTCGACAATCTGCTGGCCTCGCCACCGCCCGCGCCACCGGCCGATGTACCTGCGCTGCGAGAAACCCAGGACGGCCACGCGCTCACGGCGCGCGAGCAGCTGGAGCTGCATCGCTCGAACCCGGCTTGCGCGTCCTGCCACGTCAAGATGGATCCGCTGGGCTTCTCACTCGAGAATTTCGATGCGGTCGGCGCATTCCGCAACCTGGATGCCGGTCGTACGCTGGACGTCTCGGCCGTCATGCCCGATGGCACGACCTTCAGTGGCCTGACGGGGTTGCAGAAGGTACTGCTGGAGCGCAGGGACGAATTTACCCGTGCGCTGACCGAACGCCTGCTGACCTATGCGCTGGGTCGCGGGCTAGAGGCCTATGACATGCCTGCGGTCCGCGCGATTGCGCGTTCGACTGCGCGCGACGGCTACCGCATTCAGCGGCTCATCCTGGGCATCGTCACCAGCGAACCCTTTACCTTGCGACGGACACCCGAAACATGATGATCCCGCGGAAACTCCTGGATCGGCGCACCCTGCTGCGCGGCCTGGGTACGGCCATGGCCCTGCCCCTGCTCGATGCGATGCTGCCCTCGGCACGCGCTGCAGAGCCTGCGGCCCGACCCAAGCGCCTGCAGGTCTTCTACACGCCCAACGGCATGATCATGGACCGCTATGTGCCGGAGACCGTCGGCCACGGCTACACGCTCTCGCCCACGCTCTCGCCGCTGGAGCCTTATCGCGATCACTTCAGTGTGATCAGCGGCCTGGCCCACTACAACGCCGGCGCATTGGGTGATGGTCCTGGCAGCCACGGCCGCAGTTGCGGTGCCTTCCTTACGGGTGCCCATCCCCGGCGCACGGAAGGGTTTGACCTGCAGTGCGGGGTGTCGCTGGACCAGATTGTCGCGCGGCAGTTCGGCCAGGCCACCCAGGTGGCGTCACTGGAGTTGGGTATCGATCCACCCAGCCTCATGGGCAGCTGTGATGTCGGCTATAGCTGCACCTATACCAACACCCTGTCCTGGCGCAGTCCGACGGTTGCCTTGCCGGTGACCGTGAATCCGCGGGATGTGTTTGAACGCCTCTTCGGGGATGGCGATGCGCTGGATGAACACAGTCGGCAGCAGCAACTACGCCGACAGTCCAGCATCCTCGATTTCGTGCGCCAGGACGCCGCGCGCCTTTCGGGGCGATTGGGCATGACCGATCGACGCAAGGTCGATGAATACCTCGAGGCCATCCGCGACATCGAGCTTCGCATCCAGCGGGCCAGCCAGGGCGCCGGCAACGTGGATACGCAGGGCCTCACGCGTCCCGCAGGCATTCCCGAAGCCTTCCAGACCCATGTGCGAATGATGGTCGACCTGCAGGTCCTGGCCCTGCAGACAGACCTGACCCGCGTGTGCACCTTCATGCTCGGCCGCGAGCTCAGCAATCGCACCTATCCGGAAATCGGTGTTCCGGATTCGCACCACATGCTCAGCCATCACGGGGGCGATCCCGAGAAAATCGCCAAGCTGGTGCGTATCAACCACCTGCACATGACGCAGTTCGCCTACCTGCTGCAACGGCTGCGTGATACCCGCGACGGGGAAGGCTCGCTGCTGGATCGCACGCTGGTGCTCGCGGGCGCAAGCCTCGGGGAACCCAACGAGCACGACCACATGAACCTGCCGATCATCGTGGCCGGCGGCCTCACGCCCGGAAACCAGCACATCAAGACCGCCAAACACACGCCCCTGTGCAACCTCCTGCTGTCGATGCTCGAGACCCTGGACATGCCCCAGCAACAGATGGGCGACAGCACCGGCCCGCTTGCCGCCCTGCGGGTTTAGCGCGATGAACAGGACCGCAACGTGTCTTGCTGGCAGTGCGCTGGCTGCCCTGGGCGTGCTGTGGGGCAGCGGACAGGCTGCAACACCGCAGGAAGCACTCGTGCACGCGCTGCGCGATGGCGATCACGCCCGCGTTCGTGCACTGCTGCCGGGGCCTGCCAGCGCCAGCGCGAACCTGCCGTTGCCGGACGGATCAACCCCGTTGGCCTGGGCCGTTGAGACCCAGGACCCGTCGATGGTGCAGTGGCTGCTCACGCATGGCGCCAGGCTCACCGCCGGTGGCACGGCATCGCAGTCTGTTCTGGGGCTCGCCTGTGAGCGCGGTGATCCCGGCATCGTGACCCTCTTGCTCGATGCCGGGGCGATGAGCGCCACGGCGCAGGCTGATGCCGTCACGCCGTTGTCCCTCTGTGCCGGGCACAGCAGCACGGCCGTGGTGCAGCGCCTGCTGGCGGCCGGGGCCGCTGCTGATCAGGTCGACACTACCGGACAGTCAGCGCTGATGTGGGCCGCGGCTTACGGACGGGTGGAGACGTTGCGCCTGTTGATCCAGCACGGCGCCCAGGTCAATCGCGTGTCCCAGAATGGGTTTACGCCGCTGTTCTTTGCCCTCAAGAGTGGCAATCCGGCCGCCCCGCTGGCGGTACTTCAGGCGGGTGGCGACGCCGCGCAGGTCGCGCCCGATGGCACCACTGCCGTGCAGCTGGCCATGTACCAGCACGATTATGGCTTTGCAGCGTTGCTGGTTGAGCGCGGCGCCGATCTCACGGCACTGGATCGTAACGGCTACGCCCTGCTGCACTGCGCGGTGCTGGCGGACCAGAGTTCCTTGGTGAAAGTGTTGCTCGCCAAGGGCGCAGACCCCAATGCGCTTACCGGCACCTCGCGCGTCAAGCGGCGCTTCGAGGTCAACTTCAAGACCGGGGATTACGAGACGCCAACGCGTTCACCGCTGTTGCTCGCCGCGGAACGCGGTTCGGCTGCCCTGCTGCGCCAACTGGTGGATGCCGGGGCAGACCCCCGCTATCGCGCAGCGGATGGCACGACTCTGGTGCTGGCTGCGGTGACCAGCGGAAAGCGGGCGGCGCTGGAACTGGCCTTGCAGCTGTCGCCTGATCCGAATGTGACGACACCGGACGGCCAGACGCCCCTGCACCTGCTGCTTGCCGGTGACGTGGGGCCCGAAACCGGCGCCATGCTGCAAGTGCTGGCTGACCAGGGTGCGCGCGTGGATATCAAAAGCCAGCAGGGTCAAACGGCTGTAGACGTGGGCCAGGCATCGCTGGCGGCCATGAAGACGCTGTTTGTGGCCAGCTTCGGGGCTAGGGCTCGCTGACAGCGCGAGCGAGTGGCGCGGGACCGCGCGGACTCGTGAACGACAAGATCAAAATGGTCGGAGCGCCGAGATTTGAACTCGGGACCCCTTGGACCCCATCCAAGTGCGCTACCAGACTGCGCCACGCTCCGACCGACTCAACTCAAACCGCGGTTGGGGATTGATCCGCGGGTGCGCATGATACTTCAGCGGCGCAATATCTTCAGCACTTCCTCAAGCTCAACACGAATCTGGCGAACGATCTGCTGGCTCTGACTGACATCGACCCGCGCCTCTTCGCCACCCAGCTTTTGCCGGGCGCCACCGATGGTGAACCCCTCTTCGTACAGCAGGCTGCGGATCTGGCGGATGACGATGACATCCTGCCGCTGGTAGTAGCGACGGTTGCCGCGGCGCTTGACAGGCGAAAGCTGCGGGAACTCCTGTTCCCAATAACGCAGCACATGCGGCTTCACACCGCAGAGGTCGCTGACCTCGCCGATGGTGAAGTACCGCTTGCCGGGGATCGCCGGCAGCTCGTTATTGTTCCGGGGTTCCAGCATAGGCTTCGACGCGGGCCTTGAGCTTCTGACCAGGGCGGAAGGTCACCACGCGCCGCGCGCAGATGGGGATCTCCTCACCCGTTTTGGGGTTGCGACCTGGGCGCTGGTTCTTGTCGCGCAGGTCAAAATTGCCGAAACCCGACAACTTCACCTGCTCGCCATTGGACAGCGCACCACGGACCTCTTCGAAGAACAGATCGACGAGTTCCCGTGCTTCGCGTTTGTTGAGGCCCAGCTGGTTGAATAGCGCTTCCGCCATTTCAGCTTTTGTAAGAGCCATGCTTACTCTCGTATCTTCGCGTCCAGATGCTGCAACAGATCGGCAGCCACCGCGGACACAAGCCGGTCTGCCTCATCGTCCTTCAGGGTGCGGTGATTGTCCTGAAAAATCAAGCCGAAAGCGATGCTTTTTCGTCCTGTTTCGATGCCCTGGCCCTGGTAGACATCGAAGACGCGCAGATCGCGCAGCAGGGAACCTGCCGCGACAGTAGCACGACCTTTCAGCGTGCTTAAAGACACCCCTTGGGGCACGGTGACCGACAGGTCGCGGCGGACTTGCGGGAAACGCGAGATCGGCGCGGCCTTAGGCAGCGCTTGGGCGGTGGCGGCCAGCAGTTCCAGCTCGAACAGCAGCGGTGCGCATGGCAGGCCCAGCGTCTGGACGAGTGCCGGATGCAACTCACCCAGCCAGCCCACGTCCTGCCCGTCGCGACGCAGCCGCGCAGCACGTCCGGGGTGCAGGCAGCTCAGCGATTCTGGCGCGAATTCAAAGACTTCACCCTGATTGCTCAGGTTGAGTATCGCCGTCACATCGGCCTTCAGGTCGAAGAAATCGGTGCTTTCGCTGCGTGTGCCCCACTGCTCCGGTAACCGGGAACCCAGCACGACACCGGCAATGCGCCGTAATTCGCTGACCGTACCCGCCGCTTCGCGTAGGAACACGGCACCCAGCTCGAACAGGCGCACGCGCTCTTGCTGGCGGCGCTGGTTCTCCAGGGCGCACTTCAGCAGCCCCGGCCACAAGGAGACGCGCATGACCGCCAGGTCTGCTGCAATCGGGTTGGCCAGCCGCACGGCGCTGGCGTCCGGGAACAGCTGCTGCTGCAGGACCGGATCGACGAAGGCGTAGTTGAGGGCCTCCTGATAGCCACGGTCGACCAGCGTGCCGAGCATGACGCGTTCGTCGATGACCGACTCTGGCCGCGAACGGAAGCGCTGGGGGAACAGGGCCGGTGTTTCCGGCACGCGGTCGTACCCAATGACACGGATCGCCTCTTCCACCAGGTCGGGCTCAATGGCGATGTCAAACCGCCACGACGGCGGCGTGACCTGCCAGCCTTCAGGCGTGGCGGTGACCTGCATCTGCAGGGCGCGAAACGCAGCCTCTACTTCGGCATCCGGCAGCGCAGTGCCGACCAGCCGCGCGAGCTTGGCGCGACGCAGGGTCAGCGTAGCCCTGGGCGCAATAGTCTCTTCGTTGCGAGTCACGGGCCCTGCGCTTCCACCGCACAGCTCGATGAGCAACTGCGTGGCGCGCTCGATGGCTGCGCCCTGCCCCTGCGGATCGACGCCGCGCTCAAAGCGCTGGCTGGCGTCAGTCTGCAGGCCATAGCGACGCCCACGTCCGGCAATGGCGTCCGGCGTGAAATAGGCGACTTCGAGCAGGACTTCGGTTGCCGTCTCGGAGATGGCGGTGCCGTTGCCACCCATGACACCGGCCAGGCCAATGGCCCGCTCACTGTCTGCGATGACCAGCACATCCGGCTGCAGCTCGATCGTGCGGCCGTCCAGCAGTTCGAGCGACTCACCCGACTTCGCCATGCGGACCCGCATCTCGCCCGTCAGGCGCGCGCGGTCGTAGGCGTGCATGGGCTGGCCCAGCTCGAGCATGACGTAGTTGGTGACATCGACCACCGGGCTGATCGGGCGCAAGCCACTGCGGCGCAGCCGCTCCTGCATCCAGTCGGGCGTGGCGCGGGTGTTGTCGATGCCGACAATCACGCGGCTGAGCAGTCGCGGCGCGGCGGTGGGCGCATCGACGCACACGGCATGCGTGGCCGCACTGGTCACGGCAACAGGCGTGATGGCCGGACCGGTGAGCGGCTGCTGCAGCAGCGCACTGACCTCGCGGGCCAGACCCTGAACCGACATCGCGTCGCCCCGGTTCGGATAGATGCTGACCTCGATCACCGGATCGTCCAGGTCGAGGTAGTCGCGCAGCGACACGCCCAGTGGCGCGTCGGCCGGCAGCTCCAGAATGCCTTCTGACGTGGCGGCCAGCCCCAGTTCGCGCGACGAACACAGCATGCCGGCCGATTCCACCCCACGCAGCTTGGCCGCTTTGATGGAGAGGTCGCCGGGCAGCAGTGCGCCGACTTGCGCCAGGGCCACCTTGATGCCTGCGCGCGCATTCGCGGCGCCGCAGACGATCTGTACAGGGCTGGCCGCGCCCGTGGTCACGGTGCACACGCGCAGCTTGTCGGCCTGCGGATGCTGCATGGCCTCGCTGATCTGGGCGACCACGACGCCGCTGAACGGGGGCGCAGCGGCGGCACAGCTTTCGACTTCAAAGCCGGCGAGCGTCAGACGACTCGAGAGCTCAGCAGGCGGAAGGCTGATGCCCACCCATTCCTTGAGCCAGGACAGAGGCAGTTTCACGTGTGAGACCTTGGGCGGCTAGCCGCCGCGGAATTGCCGCAGGAAGCGCAGGTCGTTTTCAAAGAACAGGCGCAGGTCGTTGACGCCATAGCGAAGCATCGCCAGGCGGTCGATGCCCATGCCGAAGGCATAGCCGGTATAGCGATCCGGGTCGACATCGCAGGAGGCGAGCACGTTCGGGTGCACCATGCCGCAGCCCAGCACTTCGATCCAGCCGGTGTGCTTGCACAGGCGACAGCCCTTGCCACCGCACTCCACGCAGGAAATGTCGACTTCGGCAGACGGCTCGGTAAACGGGAAGTACGAGGGACGCAGGCGCATGGCCAGGTCACGCTCGAAGAACGCTTCCATGAAGCCATGCAGGATCGACTTGAGCTGCGCAAAGCTGACGTCGGTGTCGACCAGCAGACCTTCGATCTGGTGGAACATCGGCGTGTGCGTGGCATCGGAGTCGATGCGATACACGCGGCCCGGCGCAATGACCGCCAGCGGCGGCTTGCCCGCGCGCAATGCGCGGATCTGCACAGGTGACGTATGGGTACGCAGCAGCGTGCCCTCGCCTGCCTGCCCGGGCTCCAGGTAGAACGTGTCGTGCATGGCACGGGCCGGATGATTCTCGGGCACGTTCAGGGCGGTGAAATTGTGGAAGTCGTCTTCGATCTCCGGGCCCTGGGCCACGGTGAAGCCGACGTCACTGAAAAGCTTCTCGATACGCAGGCGCGCGCGGGTTACCGGGTGCAGGCCGCCCGATTGTTCGCCACGTCCTTCGAGGGTGATGTCGATGCGGCCCGCTGACAGCGTTCGCTCGACGGCATCGTGTTCGAGGAGCCCGCGGCGCTCGTCCAGTTGGACCTGCACACGCGACTTGGCCTCGTTGATGCGCTGCCCTGCGGCAGGTCGCTCGGCGGCGGGAAGGCCGCCGAGTGACTTCAACTGCTCGGTGAGCAGTCCTTTCTTGCCACGCCAGTGCACCCTGACCTCGTCGTGGCGGGTGAGATCGGCGCTCGCGGTAATGTCCGCGCGCGCACGTTCTGTGAGCTCAGAGAGAGACTCCACGGGATTGGCCAGGGCGCTTTAAGGAAAAGCGCTTCAGGCAGCCAGCTTGGCCTTGGCCTGCTCGACGATCGCGGCAAACGCAGCCGGATCGTGCATGGCGAGACCCGCGAGAACCTTGCGGTCGATGCGGATCTCGGCCTTCAGCAGCCCATTGATCAGGCGACTGTAGGAGATGCCATGCAGGCGTGCGCCGGCATTGATACGCGCGATCCACAGGGCGCGGAAGGTGCGCTTCTTGGTGCGACGATCGCGGTACGCATACTGGCCGGCCTTGATGACCGCCTGCTTGGCGACGCGATAGATCTTGCGACGGGCGTTGTAATAGCCCTTCGCCTTCTTGAGAACTTTCTTGTGACGGCGTCCAGCAGTGACGCCACGTTTAACTCGTGCCATGGTTTCTTATCCTCGGAAAGTGGGTGTCAGTGGTTCGGCAGCAACTGCGTCACGCGACCGACATCACTCTCATGGACGAGGCTCGAGCCGCCCGAGCGCAGGTGGCGCTTGGTCTTGCGAGACTTGTGTCCGAGGTTGTGCCGACGACCCGCGGAATAAGCCTTGAAGCCCTTCGCAGTTTTGCGAAAGCGCTTGGCCGCGGCCCGGCTGGTTTTCAGTTTGGGCATGTCTAACTCCTTCTTCGTTTATGTAGCCCCGGTCACAGGATCGCCCCTCATTGCAGGACGCCTTCCGTTTGCGGGCGGACCCACGCAGCCCAGTGGCTGCCGAAGGTCACTTCTTCTTTGGCGAAAACACCATGATCATCTGCCGGCCTTCCATCAGCGGATGCTGCTCGACGACGGCATGCGTCACCAAGTCTGCAGACACCCGCGCCAGGAGCTTGCGGCCGATATCCTGATGCGCCATCTCACGACCACGGAACCGCAGGGTTACCTTGGCCTTGTCACCCTCAGTCAGGAAGCGGATCAGATTACGCAGTTTGACCTGGTAATCGCCCTCTTCCGTACCGGGACGAAACTTCACTTCCTTGACCTGGATCTGCTTCTGCTTGCGCTTGGCAGAGTGGGCTTTCTTGTTCTGTTCGAACAGGTACTTGCCGAAGTCCATCACCCGCACTACGGGCGGCTCTGCGGTGGGAGATACCTCTACGAGGTCCAGCGCCGATTCGGCAGCCAATGCCAGCGCTTCCACGCGTGACATGACGCCAGCCTGCCCGCCATCCGCGCCGATCACACGCACTTGCAGTGCCGTGATCTCGTCATTGCGTCGGACGCGCTTCGATGATGTAGCTATATGTCAATCCTCCAAAACTGTACGACCGCGGCTATCTTGCTCAATGCGCAGACGTTCCATGAACGTCTCCAGCGTCATCGTGCCCAGATCCTTGCCGTTGCGGGAACGTACGGAAACCTGATTTGCTGCCACTTCCTTGTCGCCCGCCACCAATAGGTACGGGACGCGCTGCAGCGTGTGCTCGCGGATCTTAAAGCCGACCTTCTCGTTACGCAAGTCGCATGTCGCCCGAAAGCCCTGATTTTTAAGGCGTTCTACGGTTGCCTGCACATATTCGTCCTGGCGGCTGGTAATTGTCATGATCGCGCACTGCACCGGGGCCAGCCAGACCGGCAGTTTTCCGGCGTGGTGCTCGAGCAGAATGGCAAAAAACCGCTCCAGCGAGCCAAAGATTGCGCGATGCAGCATGACCGGCGTCTGCCTGGCGCTGTGCTCATCGACGTAGTGGGCGCCCAGCCGCCCCGGCAGGTTCAGGTCGACCTGCAGGGTGCCGCACTGCCAGTCGCGTCCGATGGCGTCCCGCAGCACGAACTCCAGCTTGGGGCCGTAGAAGGCGCCCTCGCCCGGGTTCAGCGTGTACTCGATGCCGGCCGCCGTGGCCGCGGCCTTGAGCGCCGTCTCGGCATGGTCCCAGACCGCGTCCTCGCCGACGCGCTTGGTAGGCCGGTCCGAGAACTTGATGCGCACGTCGTCGAAGCCGAAATCCTTGTAGATATCGAGGATCAGCTGCGTGACCGCCACCGACTCGGCGGTGATCTGGTCGGGTGTGATGAAGAGGTGGGCGTCGTCCTGCGTGAAGGCCCGCACCCGCATCAGGCCGTGCAGCGCGCCTGACGGCTCGTAGCGGTGCACCTTGCCGAATTCGGCAAAGCGCAGCGGCAGGTCGCGGTAGCTGCGAATGCCCTGCTTGAAGATCTGCACGTGGCCGGGGCAGTTCATGGGCTTGATCGCATAGAGCCGGTCATCCGGCGTGCGGGTCAGGAACATGTTCTCGCCGAACTTCTCGAGGTGACCCGACTGCTGCCAGAGAACGGCGTCCATGATCTCGGGGGCGTTGACCTCCTGGAAGCCCGCGCGCTCCTGCGCCTCGCGCATGTAGCCGATCAGGCGCTGGAAGATGCCCCAGCCCTTGGGGTGCCAGAACACGGCGCCGGGGGCCTCTTCCTGCATGTGGAAGAGGTCTTGTTCACGGCCGATTTTGCGGTGGTCGCGCTTTTCGGCCTCTTCAAGGCGATGTAGGTAGTCGGCCAGCTGCTTTTCGTTTTGCCAGGCAGTGCCGTAGATGCGCTGGAGCATCTCGTTGCGCGAATCGCCGCGCCAGTAGGCGCCGGCCACCTTCATGAGCTTGAAGGCCTTGAGCTTGCCCGTTGAGGGCACATGCGGGCCGCGGCAGAGGTCTTCCCAGCCGCCCTGCCCGTACAGGCCGATGGGCTCGTTAGACGGAATGCTGGCGATGATCTCGGCCTTGTACCGCTCGCCCAGGGCCGTGAAATGTGCCACGGCCTGATCGCGAGGCAGCTCGCGGCGGCTGACCGGGTGGTCGGCCTTGACCAGTTCGAGCATGCGCTGTTCGATGGCCAGGATGTCTTCGGGGGTGAAGGCCCGCGAATACGCAAAATCGTAGAAGAAGCCATCGTCGATGACCGGGCCGATGGTCACCTGCGCCTCAGGGTAGAGCTGCTTGACCGCATGGGCCAGCAGGTGCGCGGTGGAGTGGCGGATGACTTCCAGGCCGTCCGGGTCTTTCTCGGTGACGATCGACAGCGTGGCGTCCGTGGCGATCTCGAAGGAGGTGTCCACAAGCTGGCCATTCACGCGGCCCGCCAGGGCGGCCTTGCGCAATCCGGCACCGATGCTCGCCGCAACGGCGTCTACGGTGACGGGCTGATCGAACGTCTTCTGGCTGCCATCCGGCAGCGTAATTACAGGCATGGGAAGTGGACCCTGAGTGGAGCTGGCGCAAGTTTGGGGGGGCGCGCGGGACCCGTCAATGAAGCCCGCGGCGAGGGGTCGCTGCGGGCCTGCGCGTTACCAGCGCTTGCTGAGACCGACCTCGAAGCCATGCGGCAGCACGCTCAGGGTCAGCGGCACTTCGCGCTCGTGCATCAGGTAGCCGGCTGCCGTGCCCAGGGCCAGGCCTGCGATGACATCGGTCTGCCAGTGGCCCCAGGTCTTGACGCGTGCAATGGCGTCGTAGACCGGCAGCACTTCCAACGCATAGATGGCCGGATGATCCTTGCCGTATTCCAGGATGAAGGGCGTAACGATGGCGCTGGTGACGCTGGCCTCGCCACTGGGGAAGCTTTCGTTGCCGCTGCCCTTGAACCACTGGTTGGGGCTGGCGGTGTCATGCGGCCGCACGCGCGAAAAGGCTTTTTTCAGTGCAAAGGCCGAGAGCCCTGCCACTGCGGTGGAATCGATGGCCTGCCAGGCCGTCTTGCCCAGGCGGTCGTCCCCGCCCTGCCACAGCGCGATGCCCGCCTCGGTGGCCATCATGGCGTACATCAGGCCCAGCTGGTTGTTGCGCGCCCAGATGCCGCTGTCGTCATAGGTGACGCGATGATCGATGCCCAGCGGGCCACCGCCGGCACAGGCCAGCGAAGAGACACCCAGGGTCAGCAGCGCGAGCGCGGCGGCTGGCAGAAAACGAAATGACATGAGGCTTTCTCTCTGTGAAGGGCGAGTGGTAGCGTGCATTGAACATGAAACACATGAAAAACCAAACGTTGCTGGCACGCACGGCTAACGCGCTGGCCGGGCTGCGGCATGCGGTGGTGTCGGAGCACAGTCTGCGCTTTCAGCTCCTGGTGTTCACGCTGGTGCTGCTTGCGCTCGCCATCGTGAGGCCCGGCGCGGTGTGGACGGCTCTGGTGCTGCTGGCCAGTGGTGCGGTCCTGGCGGCCGAACTGTTCAACACGGCGCTGGAGGCGCTGGCTGACTTGCTACACCCCGAGCAGCATCCGCAGATCAAGATCGTGAAGGATTGTGCCGCGGCCGCCGTGCTCATCGCGTCGCTGGCGGCCGTAGGTGTGGGCGTTGCCCTGGCGATCCACCTGATCGCCTGAGGCGCTCAGGGCAGGTGCTTCTGCCCTGCTTTGAGCTGCAGCAAGGTCACCAGCATCTCGTCCCGCTCGCGCGTGACGGCGGCAAGGTCCCAGCTGGCGGTCTGGGCGTCGGACCCTGCAAGCACCGCCGCCTTGACCTCGTTGGTCATCCGCGTCGGCAACAGGTCCTGCCAGTAGTCG
>CANGFJ010000027.1 GCA_947453065.1 Pseudomonadota bacterium | reverse complement strand
CGCCAGCGCGGCGTCATCGCCGCCGTCCTGCTGGCCTTCCTGGCCTTCAGGGCCCTGCTGCCCGTGGGGGTCATGCCGGCGCAGGGTGCCGACGGCGCATGGACCGTGCAGCTGTGTACCGGCCAGGGCCTGCAGTCGGTGGTCCTCGATGCAGCGGGTCACCCGGGCAAGCCTGGGGCGCCTGCCGAACACGACACGAGTTACTGCGCGCTGGCCGGCGCGCTCGTGGCCGTTTCGTCGCCGGCCGCGTTTGCGTTCGTGCCGCTGGTTTCCGTTGCGCGGTTCCTGCCGCCACCTTCTGCGGTTGCGGTCCCCCGCTTTGCGCTGCTTCGTGTCCAGTCAGCACGTGGACCGCCTTTCTATTCCTGAGCCATGACTGAGCGGCCCCCGGGGCCTTTCGTCTTGCGGGCAGCCTGGCTGTCCTGCGCTTGCTTAGGGTTACACCATGTCTATCGTTTTCAGGCGGCGTCGCGCTGGCGCCGTTGCGTTGCTGTCTGTTGTCCTGCTTCCCCCCGTCGTTCGCGCGAGCGATGACGCGGACCTCAACGAGGTCATCGTCGTCGGCCACAGCGACACCCCCATCACCGTCGTACCCCGCGGCCTGTCTGTCTCCTTGGGACAGGCAGACTTTGACGCCATCAATGCCGTCAACGTCGAGGACCTCATGAAGTACGCGCCGAACTTCTTTGTGCGCAAGCGCTATGCCGGCGATGACAACGCCGTGGTGGCCCTGCGTGGCACCAACACCGTCCAGAGCGCCCGCACCATCGTGATGGTAGACGGGTTTCTGGTCTCCAACTTCCTGGGCAACCGCTACGACTTCCCGCCCAAGTGGAACGTCGTGGGCCCTTCCGAAGTGCGCCAGTTCGACATCGTCTATGGGCCGTATTCGGCCCGCTATGGCGGCAACTCGATGGGTGGCGTGGTGTCGGTGACGACGCTCGATCCGAAGGAGTCGAGTGCCTATGCCACCTTGCAGAGGCTCGCGATGCCCTTCAGGGAATATGGCATCACGCAGACGTTCAAGGGATACAGCGGGGAGGCTGGCTTTAGCTGGAAGCAGAACGACGGTCCCTGGACGATCCGCGCGGGCTATCGCCACTTCGAGAACGTGGGTCAGTCGATGACCTATACCTTGCTGACCCCCACCACCGGCACCGCCCCGGAAGTCACGGGTGCCTATGGCGATCCGCGCCTGGCAACGCCGGTGTTTGGCGCCGCCTCGCCCGTGGAGGTGACGCAGGACCAGTACCGCCTGCGCGCGGGCTTTGAGTTCGCCAGTGGCTGGAAGGCCGATGCCCTGTTCCTGACCTGGCTCACGCAGCAGAACCTCACCGATACGCGCAGCTTCCTGCGCAACGCTGCGACGGGCGCAGCGGTGTTGCAAGGCAAGGTGACCTTTCATGGCCTGGCCTACAACGCCACGGGCCTGACGCAGTCGATGACGGATCGCACGGAATACCTGGCCGGCGTGAAGCTTGGCGGGCTGATGGGCGATTGGGAGTCGAACTTCAACCTCTCGCACTACTGGATCGCCTCCCAGGACACGCGCACGTCGAAGGACCTGATCACCGGCCTGGCCAACACCATGGGCACGCAAGCGCTGGCCGATAACCCGGGCTGGTGGACCTTCGACAGCAGCATGGTCCGCAAGACAGACGGGCATGCCCTGGCCATGGGCTTCAACGCCAACCGTTATGAAACGCGCACCGATACGTTCAACACCACGAACTGGCGAACGGCAGCAACGCCCGTGTTTTCATCGGCGACCTATGGCAAGACCAGTCTGCTGGGGGCTTTCGTCGAGGATGAGGCGCAGCTCTCGGCGCGCACCTCCCTGACCACCGGCATACGGCTGGAGCAATGGAGTGCCTTTGGGGGTGGCATCGGCAAGCTGTATGGCACGTCCCCGGTGTTTGATGCGTACGCCACGCGCACCGGGACCTCGGTGAGCCCGAAGCTCTCGGTGCAGTCGACACGCAGCGACGGTCTGAGCGTGCAACTGAGCGTGGGCATCGCCACGCGCTATCCGACTGTGGGTGAACTCTTCCAGGGACGAATTGACGACATCACCCGGCAGATCGACCCCAGCAGCTTTGACCCGAACCTCAAGCCCGAGCGCTCGCGCGATGCCAACGTCATGGTGCGTCGTTCGTTTGAGAAGGTGCAGCTGACCGGCAGCGTGTTCGCCCAGAACATCACGGATGCGGTATTCAGCTTTTCGGGGCTGAATCAGTTTGGCACCGTCATCTCCCGCTACCAGAACATCGACACGGTGAACCAGTACGGCGCCGAGTTGATCTTTGAAGGCCAGGACCTGCTGCTCAAGGGCCTCGACCTAGATTTCAGCGTGGCCTATCTCGATGCGCGTACGGTGCGCAACGTGGCGGCGCCCGCCGCAGAGGGCGTGCAGTTTCCGCGTATCCCGAACTGGCGCTCCAACGGTAACCTGCGCTACCGGCTCAGCCCGGTGGTGAAAGCATCGCTGGGCTGGCGTTACGCCACGCGTCCCAACTCAGACCTCTTCGGTCTGCAGCGCGGCAATGCCTACGGCTTCCAGTCGGAGTATTGCTTTGTCGACACGCGCCTGTCCTGGGACCTCAGCGTTCATTCCCAGCTGAGCCTGGGCATCGATAACATCGGCAACACGCAGTCCTACGTGGCACATCCGCTGCCGCAACGTTCTGCCGTGGCCGAATTCCGCTTCAGGATGTAATCCCATGCCCGACTACCGCACCCTCTGGCGCTGGCACTTCTACGCAGGACTGTTCTGCATTCCGTTCGTGGCCGTGCTGGCGCTCACCGGCTCCGTGTACCTGTTCAAGCCGCAACTGGAAGCCTTTGCGGATCGCGACGTCCGGACCCTGTCGCTGTCGGGACAGGCCACCAGCGCAACGGCGCAGGTGGCGGCGGCCTTGCAGGCCGTGCCGGGCGCGCGCGTCACGGCGTATGAGTTGCCGTGGACGCCGGCCTCCGCTGCGCGAGTGCACGTCGTGCGCGCGCAGGGCGCCAAGGCCATCGTCTACGTGCACCCGGAAAGCCTGGCGGTGCTCAAGGTCATCGACCCGGACACGCGCGTCGCGGAGTTTGTGAAGGATATCCACGGCGAACTGCTGCTCGGCCGCACCGGGGCGATCCTGGTGGAGCTGGCCGCCTGCTGGGCCATCGTCATGGTCATCACGGGGCTGTGCCTGTGGTGGCCGCGCGGTGCGAGCGGCCTCGCGGGCGTGCTGTATCCGCGACTCCATCGCGGCAGCCGTGTGCTCTGGCGCGATGTGCATGCGGTCACCGGCGTGTGGGTGAGCGGGCTGGCGCTGTTTCTGCTGCTGACGGGCCTGCCCTGGACCACGGTCTGGGGCGGTGCCTTCAAAGCAGTGCGCTCGCTGGGCAGTCCGGTTGCGATCAAGCAGGACTGGCACACCGGGCATGAGGGGGAACAGGCAGCGCATCAGCATGCGATGGGGACTGCGCTTGCCGATGGCGCTGAGGCTGCCGCGGCGACGCCGATCGGCTATGACGCTGTCGTGGGTCAGCTGCTGCCTCTGCACCTGGCCTCGCCGGTGCTGGTGCAGCCGCCACGTAAAGCCGGTGCGCCCTGGGTCGTGAAGGCCGAATCACAGAACCGTCCCGAGCGCGTAGAACTGCGTTTCGATGCCGTCACCGGCAACCGCAGCTACCTCGAGCGCTTCGAGGATCGGCCGGTTGTTGACCGTGTCGTGGGTATCGGCGTCGCAGCGCATGAAGGGCAGCTGTTCGGGCTGTTCAACCAACTGCTGGGGGTGGTCACGGCGCTGGGTCTGCTGACCCTGTGCGGTTCAGCCGTCGTGATGTGGTGGCGACGCAGGCCCGACGGCGTGCTGGGTGCACCGCCTGTGCCCGCGGTCCCGGCACCCGTGGGCCGCGCCCTGGTGGTCCTGATCTGCGTGCTGGGCGTGCTGTTGCCGCTGCTGGGTGCAGCGCTGGTGGCGGTGGCGCTGCTGGAGCGACTGGTGCTGCGCAGTCGTCGCGGACTGCGCAGCTGGCTGGGCCTGCGGGCTGTGTAGCCTCAGGCCTTCTTCGGCGGCAGCTCGGCTTCGGGCACCCACCAGCCGTGGATCTGGCCGACGATCTTCGTCGGCAGTTTCACGGTGGCCACCGGGCCCTGGTCGATGTGCTGGGCATCCAGGATCACCAGGTCGCAGCGACCGTTCTCCTTGCCGTGGCTGGCCACGCCCATCAGGTAACCACTGCCTTCCGGCGCGGTCTTGCTGCGCGGCGCGAAGCAGGCCTCGGCCAGCGTGACGTCTTCTTCGCCGCGATAGATCTGCGCCGTGCGCGTGGGGATGTCCATGCGCGCGTAGCAGGACGAGGGCCGCTTGGCCGGGTCTTTCGGATCCGGATCCGGGCAGGGCAGGAAGCCGACCGAGTAGGGCACGGTGTTGTAGCGGTCGTCGATGCGCGGCAGCGCGCCGAGCAGGTTCTGGTACAGCACCTCGATGCCGTATTCCTTCGGGGTCTTCTTGGACAGGTCGACCGACAGGCGCGTCATGCGGCTGGCGCCCTTGACCGGATCCCAGTGCGAGCCGTCGCGCATCGGCATGAACGGGAAGGGGTTGGAGGCCGACATCTCGACGTCCACGACAATGCGCTTGCCGTCGTCAAAGCAGCCCATGACGTGCGTCGCGCTGCGCTCGGGGCCCTTGATCCAGCGGACGTCCTTGCCATCGCCACCGCGACGGAAGAAACCGAAGTAGGTCGGCTGGCCGCCGTACCACGACCAGTGGATGCCGCCGCGCTTGATCTGCGCCTCGTCATAGGCCAGCGGGATGACATACAGCACCACATAGTTCTGCGTGACGGCGAAGTCATGCAGCATGCCGACGTAGGGCACCTTGACCCAGGCGTCCCACACCTTCTTGCCCTGGGGGGTGTACTCGAAGACGTTCACGTCGTCGGTGGCAAAGCCCTTGGCCTCGTAGCCGAAGGCGATCATGTTGCCGGTGACTGAATCGATCTTCGGGTGGGCGGTGAAGGTCTCACTCTGCAGCTGGCCGTCGAAGCGGTAGACCGGGTCGAGCGTTTCGAGCGTGCGCAGGTCCATCGCGGCCGGCGGGCTGTCTTCCTTCAGCGCCAGCAGCTTGCCGTTGTGATGGATGATGTGCGTGTTGTGCGTGCCGCGGCTGAGGCCCTTGACGCTGGGGTCGTTGACGTACGGGTTGCGGTACATCGGGAAGAGGATCTTGCCGGCCTTGTCCTGCGCCACATAGCGCTCGTTGCGCACGAAGCGGCTCTTGAAGTCCACGCGCCCGTTGGCGAACGTGAACATGCTGACATGGCCTTCGCCGTCGAAGGGGATGTTGCCGGGGGCCAGCGGATACTGCGCGTCGGGGCCGGTGCGGTAGAACGCGCCGTTGAGGTCGCTGGGGATCTTGCCTTCGACTTCGCAGTCGCGGATGTCCAGCTCGGCGCGGAACAGCTGCGGCTTCTTGCCCTGGCTGGGCGTCGGGACATAGCGGTTGAGCATGTCGCTGGCCATCGGGCCCGGGGCCTGGGCAGCAGCGCCGGCCGCGCCAAGGCTGGCGGCGGCACCCAGTGCCGTGCCCATGAACGTACGACGGTCCAGCTTTTCGCTCATCGGATTCCCCACGGTTATTGGATGGCCCGGCGCTGCGGGCGTGCGCGAGTTTCGCAGAAACACTGCTGAGTCGCGATACGCAGTCGCCGTCATTGGTTCGTAACACGAACTAATACAGTATGCTTCCTACTCCCCCTGACACTGTTGAGATCTACTGTGAGCCTGACCCCGCCGATCCGTCATAACCCTCCGTTCCGCGCCGAGCACGTCGGCAGCTTCCTGCGACCCAAGGCCCTGCTCGATGCGCGCGAACTGCGCCGCAGCGGCCAGATCGATGCCGCCGCGCTGCGCACGGTCGAGGACCGCGCCATTGCCGAGCTGGTGCAGTTCCAGGAATCGCTGGGGTTCCAGTCGATCACCGATGGTGAGTTCCGCCGTCGGCACTTCCACACAGACTTCCTGCTGCAGCTGGATGGCGTGGAAGAAAAGGGTGGCCTGGCCACCAAGTTCCACAAGGCGACGGGCGATGTGGATTTCGCGCCGCCGGTCATGGTGGTCAACGGCCGCGTGGTGCACGCGCATCCGATTGAAACGGCTAACTACCAGTACCTGCGTGGGCTGACCACGCGCACACCGCGCATCACGATTCCGTCGCCGACGATGCTGCACTTCCGCGGCGGCCGCGAGGGCATCAGCAAAACGGTGTATCCGGACCTCGAGCTGTTTTTCGCCGACGTCGTGACCGCCTACCAGGAAGAAGTGCGCCAGCTGGGCGCCGCCGGCCTGCGCTACCTGCAGCTGGATGACACCAACCTGGCCTACCTCTGCGACCCGGCCCAGCGCGAGCGCGCGACCGCCCGCGGCCAGGACCCCAATGCCCTGCCGCGCGACTACGCGAAGCTGATCAATGCGTCGCTGGCCTCGAAGCCTGCCGACATGACCACGGCCATCCACCTGTGCCGCGGCAACTACCGCAGTTCCTGGGCCGCCGAAGGCGGTTACGAGCCGGTGGCCGAAGTGCTGTTCAACGAACTCGACATCGACGCGTTCTTCCTGGAATACGACGATGCGCGTTCGGGGGATTTCCAGCCGCTGCGCCATGTGCCCAAGGGCAAGACCGTGGTGCTGGGCCTGGTGACCACCAAGCTGGGCGAACTGGAATCGGCCGACAGCATCAAGCGCCGCATCGACGAGGCAGCGAAGTTCTGCCCGCTGGAGCAGCTGGCACTGTCGCCGCAGTGTGGCTTCGCCAGCACCGAACAGGGCAATGACGTCAGCGTCGCGCAGCAGGCCGCCAAGATGCGGTTGGTGATGGACGTTGCGAAGGACGTCTGGGGCGACCGCTAGCCCCAGCCCCTGCCCCGGCGGCGCCTGCGGCCGCTGGGGTCTTTACTTGACCAGGGTGACGGGCACGTCGGCCAGCTGCACCACGCGGGTGGCCGTCGAACCCAGCAGCAGGCCGCCCAGGCGGCCCAGCCCGCGCGTACCCATGATGATCTCGTCACCCTTGGACTTGCGCGCAAAGCCAACAATCGCCGTTGCCGGCTCTTCGCAGGCGGTGGCGCAGACCAGCGTGATCTTGAACTTCGCGGCCACCTTGCGGGCCTTCTCCAGCGCCTCTTCCGAGAGGTGGTGCTGGTGCTCGTGGATCATGTGCTCGGAGACGAACTGGCTCGAGGCCATGGGCGTCTGCACGTTCAGCGCGACGATCGAGGCATAGCCGCCGTCCAGGTAGCGCTGGCAGGCCAGCGCCAACGCGCGCTGCGCGCAGGGCGAGCCATCAAAGGGCACCAGCAGCGTGCGTTGTTTCTTCATGTCTGTTTACCCCGGTAACCGTGAAAGGTCGGCGATGCCCGTGAACAGGCCGCGCAATGTGGTGAGCAGCGCCAGCCGGTTCGCGCGCAGGGCCGCATCCGGGTCCATGACCATGACCCCATCGAAGAAGGCATCGACGGCCGGCCGCAGCCGCGCCAGCTGGGTCAGCGCGGTGGTGTAGTCGCCCACCGCCACCTTGCCCGGCACCGAATGTTCGGCCGCAAGGAGCGCGGTATAGAGGTTGCGTTCCGCGCCCTCGCCCAGGATCGCCGCGTTGATCGAGGTGGCGCCCAGCTCTGCCCCGGCGGACTTCTTGAGCAGGTTGGCAATGCGCTTGTTGGCGGCCGTGAGGCTGGCCGCCTCGGGCAGCGTGAGGAAGTCGAGCACGGCGCGCAGCCGCGCATCGAAGTCCAGCGGCGAACGCGGACGCGTGGCCAGCACGGCGTCAAAGGCCTCGGTGCTCATCCCCGGCATCGACGGACCGCCATCGGGCGGCTCGAGGTAGGCACCGCGCTGGCGTTCCAGGATGTAGTCATACACCTGCGTGGCCACGTCCTCGCGCGAGGGCAGGGGCTTGGCCCCGGCCGCCACGGGTGCCTCGAACACAGCGTGCCCGCGCAGCGCGTGGTCGATCAGGCCGACGAGGTCCAGCGGCAGCTGCTTCTCGTAGACCATGCGCAGCAGGCCGATGGTCGCGCGACGCAGCGCGAACGGGTCTTTGGTGCCGCTGGGCTTCTGCCCGATGGCGAAGATGCCCGTCACGGTGTCGAGCTTGTCGGCGATCGATACGGCCAGTCCCGCAAGCGTGGCGGGCAGGGCATCGCCCGCGCCGCGCGGCAGGTAGTGCTCGGCGATGGCCTGCGCCACCTCGGCCGGCTCGCCGTCGGCCTGCGCGTAATAGGTGCCCATCGTGCCTTGCAGCTCGGGGAACTCGCTGACCATGTTCGTGACCAGGTCGCACTTGGCCAGCTGCGCCGCGCGCGCGGCCAGGGCTTCATCGCCCCCGATGCGGGCCGCGATCTCGCGCGCCAGCGCCGTGACGCGGCGGACCTTGTCGCCGATAGACCCCAGTTGGGCCTGGAAGGTCACCGTGTCGAGCGCCGTGGCGCGCGCAGCCAGCGGCGTACGGCGATCCTGCTCGTAGAAGAAGGCGGCATCGGAGAGGCGCGGGCGCACGACGCGCTCGTTGCCGCCGCGCACGACCTGCGGATCCTTGCTCTCGATGTTGCTGACCGTGATGAACCAGGGCAGCAGGCGGCCCTCGGCATCCTCGACCGGGAAGTAGCGCTGGTGGTCCTGCAGCGTGGAGATCAGCACCTCGCGGGGCAGCTGCAGGAAACGCTCTTCGAAGCGACCGGCCAGCGGCACGGGCCACTCGACCAGTGCGGTCACCTCATCCAGCAGCGCGGGCAGCACCAGGGCCGTGCCGCCCAGCTCCGCGGCCAGCGCCTCGACACCGACCTTGATGCGATCACGGCGGGTGGCGAAGTGCGCGATGACCTTGCCGCGCTTTTCCAGCAGTGCCGCATAGCCGGTGGGCGAGCCGATCTTCAGGGGCCGGCTGGCCATGTAGCGGTGGCCCAGGGTGTGGGTGCCCGCCACCGTGTCGAGGATCGTGGCCGGGATGATTTCGCGGCCATAGCGCAGGACCAGCCCATGCACGGGGCGCACGAACTGCGCCTCGCTCGTGCCCCAGCGCATGCGCTTGGGGATGGGCAGTGCGTCGAGGGACTCGCTGACAACCCTTGGCAGCAGGTCGACGGCGGCCGCGCCAGCCTTCAGGCCGGTGTAGCTGAGAAATTCGTTGCCCTTGGCGTCCTGTTCGCGCCCGAGCTGCGCCAACTCCGTGCCGCAGCTGGCCACGAAGGCGAGCGCGGCCCGCGTGGGCGCCCCAGCGGCATCAAAGGCGGCCGACACGGGCGGACCGCGGCGCTGCACCTTCTGGTCGGGGGCCTGGCTCTCCAGGCTGCGGACGAGCACGGCCAGCCGGCGCGGTGTGGCAAAGGATTCGATGGCGCCATGGCGCAGGCCGGCGGCCTCGATGCGCGAGCGTATGCCCTCGCAGAAGGCCTCTTCCAGCGCGCGCAGCGCCTTGGGTGGCAGCTCCTCGGTGCGCAGTTCGACCAGGAAGGCGTCACGGCGGCTCATGCGGGCTCCTTGCGCTGCGCGGTGGCCAGCATGGGAAAGCCCAGCGCCTCGCGACTGGCGTAATAACTCTGTGCCACGGCGCGCGCGAGCGTGCGCACGCGCAGGATGTAGCGCTGGCGCTCAGTCACCGAGATGGCGCGGCGCGCATCCAGCAGGTTGAACGTATGTGAGGCCTTCAGCACCTGCTCATAGGCCGGCAAGGCCAGCTTGGCGGCCAGCAGTTCGGTGCAGGCCTTTTCATGGTCATCGAAATGCCGCAGCAGCACCGCCACGTCGGCGTGCTCGAAGTTGTAGGTCGACTGCTCGACCTCGTTCTGGTGGAACACGTCGCGGTAGCTCACGCGGCCGCGCGGGCCATCGGCCCAGACCAGGTCATAGACGCTCTCGACGCCCTGCAGGTACATCGCCAGGCGCTCCAGGCCGTAGGTGATCTCGCCGGTCACGGGCCGGCAGTCCAGGCCACCCACCTGCTGGAAGTAGGTGAACTGCGAGACTTCCATGCCATTGAGCCAGACCTCCCAGCCCAGGCCCCAGGCACCCAGCGTGGGGGATTCCCAGTTGTCCTCGACGAAGCGCAGGTCGTGCACCTCGGGGTCGAAGCCCAGGTGGCGCAGGCTGCCGATGTACAGGTCGAGGATGTCCAGCGGCGAGGGCTTGATGACGACCTGGAACTGGTAGTAGTGCTGCAGGCGGAAGGGGTTCTCGCCGTAGCGACCGTCCGTCGGGCGGCGGGAGGGCTGCACATAGGCCGCGGCCCAGGGCTCCGGCCCGATCGAGCGCAGGAAGGTGGCGGTGTGGAAGGTGCCCGCACCGACCTCCAGGTCATAGGGCTGCAGCAGGACACAGCCCTGTCCGGCCCAGTAGCCCTGCAGCGCCAGGATCAGGTCCTGGAAGGTCTGCGGTCGTTTGCCAATTTTCGGAGTCGCCATAAAGACCTGGCCTGGATGAAGCCTTGCGGGAAACCGGGCAGTATAGCGGCACGATTCGAGGCGGGTGCGCACGGCACGGGTGCGCACTTTTCAGCTTGCGACGGCCCCCTGCACCGATATGATGCGACCGGATTTGTCACGCATCATTTTTGCGCAGCAGAAGGCCCGTCTGACTGGCCTCGGCGCGTAGAGCATTGATTTTATTGATCACAACCCTTGGCACGGGCCATGCATTGTTTTGGTGCCCGCGGGCCAGATAACCAATCCTATCGGAGGAGCTATGACGACAGCGGCCGACGTTCTCAAAATCATCAAGGAAAAGGAGGTCAAATGGATCGACTTCCGGTTCTGCGATACCCGCGGCAAGGAACAGCACGTGACCGTGCCTTCCCACACGGTGAAGGAAGAGCTCTTCACTGAGGGCAAGATGTTCGATGGCTCCTCGATCGCCGGCTGGAAGGGCATCAACGAGTCCGACATGATCCTGTTGCCGGATGCCTCCACTGCGGTCATGGACCCTTTCTTCGATGAGCCGACGCTGAACCTGCGTTGCGACATCATCGAGCCGGCCACGATGCAGGGCTATGAGCGCGATCCGCGCTCCCTCGCCCGCCGTGCCGAGGCCTACCTGAAGTCCACGGGCATCGCCGATGGCGCGCTGTTCGGTCCCGAGAACGAGTTCTTCGTTTTCGACGACGTGAAGTGGAAGTCCGAGATGAACGGCTGCGCCTACAAGGTCGACAGCTACGCCGGCGCCTGGAACTCCGACAAGGACTACGGCGACATGAACAACCTGGGCCACCGCCCGGGCGTGAAGGGTGGCTATTTCCCGGTGCCGCCGGTCGATACGCTGCACGACATCCGCGGCGAGATGTGCAACGCCCTGGAAGAGATGGGCCTCGTCGTCGAAGTGCACCACCATGAAGTGGCCACGGGCGGCCAGTGCGAAATCGGCGTTGGCGCCGGCTCGCTGGTGCGCAAGGCTGACGAAGTGCTCATCCTGAAGTACGCGATCCAGAACGTGGCCGCGCGCTACGGCAAGACCGCCACCTTCATGCCGAAGCCGATCGTCGGCGACAACGGCTCGGGCATGCACGTGCACCAGTCGCTGCAGAAGGACGGCAAGGCCCTGTTCGCCGGCGACAAGTACGGCGGGCTGTCGGACACCGCGCTGTACTACATCGGCGGCATCATCAAGCACGCCAAGGCGATCAACGCCTTCACGAACCCGGGCACCAACAGCTACAAGCGTCTGGTTCCGGGCTTTGAAGCCCCCGTGATGCTGGCCTACTCGGCCCGCAATCGCTCTGCGTCGATCCGCATTCCCTGGGTGTCGAACCCGAAGGCGCGCCGCATTGAAGTGCGGTTCCCGGATTCGCTGGCGAATCCGTACCTGGCCTTCTCGGCCATGATGATGGCCGGCCTCGATGGCATCCAGAACAAGATCCACCCGGGCGAAGCCGCGGACAAGGACCTGTACGACCTGGAGCCGGAAGAGGCGAAGCTGATCCCCGAGGTGTGCCATTCGCTGGACATGGCGCTGGAACACCTGGACAAGGATCGCGGCTTCCTGAAGGCCGGCGGCGTCTTCACTGACGACGTGATCGATGCGTACATCAAGCTCAAGATGGAAGAAGTCACGCGCCTGCGCATGACGACGCATCCGGTTGAGTTCGACATGTACTACAGCCTGTAAAGGCTGTTTCGGTCGCAAGACCTGGACGGGTGGCGGTGTTGCGCCGCCACCCGCCCTTCAGGTGTGAACCTGCGGGAAATGGGGCTATGCTGACTCACCATGCGTTATCTGACGACCTGCCTGCTGCTGCTGTGGGCCACCACGAGTGGTGCCATGAACGCCTGGCGCTGGGTCGACAAGGACGGAGTGGTTCACTTTTCGGACCAGCCCATGCCAGGGGCAGACAAGGTCCAGATCAAGGCAGCGCCCAAGCCGGGCTCTGTGGTTACTCCTTATCGTGCAGCGCGTTCGGCATCAGAATCCGAAGACGGGCCGCGCGATGCGAATTTTCAGTACACACGCTGTGCCGTGTCAGGCCCGTCGAACGACGAGGTCTTTCAGGCCGGCGATGCCGTGACGGCCACGTTCCAGTTGCTGCCCGGTTACCGGGTGGGCGACCGGATCGAAGCGCTGCTCAACGGCCAACGGATCACGACCTGGCCCGAGACGGCCACGCGTTCTACGCTCACGGGCCTGGCCCGGGGCAGTTACACGCTGAGTTTCAAGGTCATCGGACCCGACGAGGGCACGCTGTGTACGGCGGCACCGGTCGAATTCCATGTGCAGCAGCCTTCGTTGCTGACGCCGGGCCACAAGGCCGCGCCGCGCAGCTGATCGCTGCCTGTTCACCCACTGCCCGGAGCGTGCTCCATGGCGGTTGAACACGACTACACCTCGCCGCTCTCGCATTTCGATCCGGCAGATCTGCTGGATGCGTTGTCGACGGGCATTGTCATGCTCGACTCTCACCTGTGCCTGACCTACGCGAACGTGGGCGCGCAGGACCTGATGGCGGTCAGCGTCAACAAGGCCCGCGGACGTCCGTTCGGCGATCTCTTCCACGATGCGCAGAAGCTCAAGGACACGCTGCGTCGCTCGCTCGACCGCCTGGAACCCTGCGCCCAGCACGAGATCACGCTGCGTCCGATTGGTTCGCCGACGCCGCGCGAGCCCCATGTGGTGGACCTCATGGTGACGCCGCTGGAAGGCCAGGTGACAGGCACGCACTTGCTGCTGGAGCTGACCGACGCGCGCACCCGGCAGCGCATCACGCGCGAGAACGACATCCTCTCCGGCATGGATGGCAGTCGCCTGATGATCCGGCAGCTGGCGCATGAGATCAAAAACCCGCTGGGTGGCCTGCGCGGGGCCGCGCAGCTGCTGGAGCGCGAGCTGCACGACCCGGGGCAGCGCGAGTACACCACGGTCATCATCGGCGAGGCCGATCGCCTGACGGCGCTGGTCGATTCGATGATCGGCCCGACCCGGCCGCCGCAGAAGGCGGCCGTCAACATCCACGAAGTGTGTGAGCATGTCGTGCGGCTGTTGCGGGCCGAGGCGCCCCCGGGCGTTGTGATCGACCGCGATTACGACCCCAGCCTTCCGGACGGCTTGTTTGACCGCAACCAGATCATCCAGGCGCTGCTCAATGTGGCGCGCAATGCCATGCAGGCGCTGGGTGGCCAGGGTCGCATCGTGATGCGCACGCGCGTGCAGAGCAACGTCAACATCGGCTCGCGGCGCCATCGCCTCGTGGCCGCTGTGCAGGTCGAGGACAACGGCCCGGGCGTGCCGCCCGAGCTGACCAAGACCCTGTTCTATCCGCTCGTGACCGGTCGCAGCACCGGTACGGGCCTGGGCCTGGCCGTCGCGCAGGACCTCGTCACCCGCCACGGTGGCATCGTCGAGTTCGAAAGCGAGCCAGGCCACACCGTCTTCACTTTGCTGCTGCCGTTAGAGATCACTGAATGAACAACCCTGCGTTGCGTGTCTGGCTGGTCGATGACGATGCCTCTATCCGCTGGGTCCTGGAGCGCGCGCTGCGCAACGCTGGCATGACGCCGCGCGCCTTTGACGCGGCGGAGCCTGCGATCGCCGCGCTGCGGGCCGATGCGCCCGACGTGCTGATCACCGACATCCGCATGTCGGGGCAGTCGGGACTCGACCTGCTCAAGCGCGTGCGCGATGTGCACCCGGACCTGCCGGTCATCGTGATGACGGCCCACTCCGACCTGGGCAGTGCCGTGTCTGCCTATGAGGGCGGCGCGTTTGAATATTTGCCGAAGCCCTTCGACATTGACCAGGCCGTCGACCTGGTCCGCCGCGCTGCGCAGGCTGCGGTCAAGCCGACCGAGACCGCCGGCAGTGTCGTGGCGCGCATGCCCGAACTGCTGGGCCATGCGCCGGCGATGCAGCAGGTGTTCCGCGCCATCGGTCGCCTGTCGCGCTCCAGCGTCAACGTGCTGGTCACGGGTGAATCGGGCACGGGTAAAGAGCTGGCGGCGCGCGCGCTGCACGAGCACAGCCCACGTGCCGGCAAGGCCTTCATTGCGCTGAACACCTCGGCGATCCCGTCAGAGTTGCTGGAGTCCGAACTGTTCGGCCATGAGAAGGGCTCGTTCACCGGTGCTGACTCCATGCGCCGTGGACGCTTTGAGCAGTCCGATGGCGGCACACTGTTCCTGGACGAGATCGGCGACATGACGCTGTCGCTGCAAACGCGCTTGCTGCGCGTGCTGGCCGAAGGCGAGTTCTACCGCGTCGGCGGCCAGACGCCGATCCGCGTGGATGTGCGCGTCATCGCGGCCACCCACCAGAACCTGGAACTGCGGGTCGAGAAGGGCCTGTTCCGCGAGGACTTGTTCCACCGCCTCAATGTCATTCGCATCGAACTGCCGCCGCTGCGCGCCCGTCGCGAAGACGTGCCGGACCTGCTGGGGCATTACCTGCAGCTGGCTGCCCAGGAACTGGGCGTTGATGCCAAGACGCTGACCCCTGCGGCGCGCGACTTGCTGGCGGCCTACAACTGGCCGGGCAACGTGCGCGAACTGGTGAACTTCTGCCGTCGCATGACTGTGCTGGCGCCCGGCAGCGAAGTGCATGTCGAAGACCTGCCTTCGGAGATCACGGCAGCCGGTGCCGCGCCTGCACCGGCCCAGGACTGGACCGATGCGCTGACAAACTGGGCGGAGCGGTCGGCCGCTGCCGCGGGCAAGCCGCTGCTGGACGAGGCGCTCCCGGCCTTCGAGCGGGCCCTCATCCTGGTCGCCCTGCGCCACACGCAGGGGCACCGCCAGGCGGCCGCCAAGCTGCTGGGCTGGGGTCGCAACACGCTGACCCGCAAGCTCAAGGAGCTCGGGATGGATGACATCCCGGACTGACGCGGGATAATCGAGGGCATGCCTGCCTTCAACGCCCTGCTTGCTACCCAGTTCCTGCATAACAGCCTGCTTGATTGGCTGCTGGCTGCACTGGCCTTCCTGGTGACCTTCCTGCTGCTGCCGTTCCTGCGCGGCAGGGTGCGTGCGCGGCAGGCTCGCTGGCAAGACCCACCGGGCGACTCTCCCACGCTGGACTTGCTGGCCCTGTTGCTGGCGCGCACCCAGCCGCTGCTCCTGCTGCTGCTGGCCCTGTATTTGGCGGTCAATCTGCTGACCTTGCCAGCGAAGATGGACCGCGCCATCAGTGTCGTCGTGATCGTGGGGTTCTGGCTGCAGGTCGGCATCTGGACCGGAACGGCGCTGCGGTTCTACATCCTGCAGCGGCAGCGGCGTAGTGGCCGTGATGACCTGGCGTCGCAGAGCTCCGTCGAAGTGCTCATGTTCTGCGCGCAACTGATGATCTGGACGATCATCGCAGTGCTGGCGCTGGATAACCTGGGCATCAACATCACCGCGTTGGTTGCCGGGCTGGGTGTCGGCGGCATCGCCGTGGCGCTGGCAGTGCAGACCATACTGGGTGACTTGTTTGGCTCGCTCTCCATTGCCCTGGACAAGCCCTTTGCCGTGGGCGATGTGCTGAAGCTCGATGACTATGAAGGCACCGTCGAGCAGATCGGCATCAAGAGCACGCGGCTGCGCAGCGTTTCGGGCGAGCAGATCATCCTGGCCAACGCCGACGTGCTGAAGAGCCGCGTGCGCAACCTGGGCCGCATGCCGGAGCGTCGGACCCTGTCCCGTTTGTATGTGGCATATGACTCGCCTGCCGGGGCCGTGGCGCAGGTGTCGGCGCTGGTGGAGCAGGTGGTGCGCGGTGAGTCGCACACGCGGTTTGTCAGTTGCCTGCTGGCGCAGCTGGGCGTGTATGCGCTGGAGTTCGAGGTGACTTACTTTGTTGCCAATGAGCCGGGTGTGAACATTGCGCAGGTGAACGATGCGGTAAACCGCGGCATCGTGGCGCGCTTTGCGGCAGCAGGCATTGGGTTTGCGTACCCGACGCGGCGCAACGTCTGACGCAGCAGGTCTGCCGTCCTCTAGGTAGAACTGCGCACTGCGGGTCTGGGGGCGTTGAGGGCACCCTGATGGCACGATGTCTACCGCTGTCGTTGTCTGGTCCGCGATACTGCCGGTCATTGCGCTGGTCAATATGCTGGCGTGGTCGATCACGGCAGCCAGCCACTGGCCCGACACGTCTGCCCTTCCGCATCGGCCACTGAGCTCGCGGCAGCAGCAAGTGCTGCTGTCGGCCGGCTATGTTTTCGGCTGCGCGTTTCGCTCTGTGGTGCCGGTCTTCGACGTTCCCCGCATCGGTCTCATCGATTCCGTGTTGTCCAGCGCCTTGCTTGGACGCTCCGTCGCAACCGTGGCCGAGTTGTGCTTCATCGCGCAGTGGGCCGTGATGCTGCGGGCTACCTCGATGGCCACGCGTAATGTCGTGGGCAGCGTGACTGCCCGTGTGCTGGTGCCCTTGATCGTGGTCGCCGAAACCTGCTCCTGGTATTCCGTGCTGACCACGTCGAATCTTGGCCACGTATTCGAGGAATCACTCTGGGGGGTTGCGGCGGCCCTGATCGTGGCGAGCCTGCTCGCGGGGTGGTCCCGCTGGGATGCGCACTGGCGCAGGGTGACGGTGTGGCTTGGTGCAGCCGGGCTGGCGTATGTGGCCTACCTGGCCTTGGTGGACGTCCCGATGTACTGGTCTCGCTGGATCGACGCGGAGCAGGAGGGGCGCAGGTACCTGTCCCTGATGCAGGGCTTGGCGGATGCCTCGGCTCCCAAGGTTGTCTCCTATCGGTGGGAGCACTGGCGTGGCGAGATCGTATGGATGTCGATCTATTTCAGTGTCGCGGTCTGGGTCAGCATCTGGCTTATCCGCGCACCGATGCCTGCAACAGCAGGGGACCGCGTGGCGGGTTCGCGCGAGGCGCTACACTCGGCACACTCCACCAGAAGGAATGCCACGATGAAAAACCGCCGGAACCCCAGCTTGTTGGCCAGTGTGTTGCTGTGTGCCGCGGCACTGTCCCCGGTTGCGCAGGCCGATGTGAAGGGTGATGTCGAAGCCACGACCCAGAAGTGGATCAGTGCCTTCAACCACAAGGACACCGACGCGATCGTCGCGTTGTACGCGCCCGACGCCGTGTTCCATGGCACCTCGTCACCGGTGCTGCGCGACAGTCCGGCGCTGGTGCGCGAGTACTTCAAGGGTCTGGCGACGCTGGGCAACTCGACCATGGCCACGGGCGAACACCGCGTGCAGGTGCTGGGGCAGGTCGCGATCAACAGCGGCTTCTACACGCGCACGAGCCTGGACACGGGCAAGCCGGTGGAGAACAAGGCGCGCTTTACGTTTGTGTATGCGCTGCGTGACGGCCAGTGGCTGATCGTCGCGCATCACTCCTCCGCCTTGCCCTGACGGGCGCAAGGCGGAGCGGGCGCCCTCAGTCGTAGAAGGCGGGCGCCTTCTTCAGGGGCCCATAGGTGGCCGGATCGTGCTGGATCCAGGCCTGGGCCTTGGCCTTGTGGACGAACGCCTCGACCTGCTTGCGCGTGGCGCGCGTCACGGCCGCGTCGAAGTCGAAGGTGGGAACGCGGTCGAGTGAGCGCTCTTCTGGCAGGTGGTAGAGGTCGCCCATGAGCAGCAGCGGGCCAAAGTGGCGCAGCTTGAGGAACAGCATCTGGTGTCCGGGCGTGTGGCCGGGCGCCGATTTGATGACCACTGTGCCATCGCCAAACACGTCGTGGTCGGTGCCGTTCAGCGTGATGCGGCGTGCGCCCTGCAGGTCTTTGTAGCTCTCGGGCGTGCGGATGCCCAGTTGCGCGGTGCTGAACATGGCGTCGTATTCGGCCTGCTGCACGATCCAGGTAGAGCCGGCATAGCGGTTGGCATTGGCGGTGTGGTCGGCGTGGTAGTGCGACATCGCCAGGAAGCCGATGTCCCGGGTCTGGTAGCCCAGCGCAGCCAGTTGCGTCGACAGGCGCCGCGTGGCCTTCAGGATGCCGCGCGCGACTTCGGTGCCGTCGTCAGGTATGTCGGCGTCGGGCACCTGGCCCACGTCCCACAGCAACGTGCCCTTTGGGTGCACGATGAGGTAGCAGGGCGACACGAAACTGGCGTCGCCCTGAATCTCTTCTTTTTTCAGGCTGAAGAGGGCCGGGTCCATCGGCGAGATGGTGCCGCAGTCCAGGACGTAGAGCCGCAGGCCGGCGGGCTTGGCCGCCTGCGCCACACCGGTGGCGGTGCCGAGCAGGCCCAGCAGCAGCGCTGCGGCGAAACGCTTCACTTGCGCACGGCCTTGACGCACTCGGCCAGGCGCTTGATGCCCTCCTCGATCTGCGTGGCGGTCATGGCGCAGAACGGCAGGCGCAGGAAGCGCTCACCGCCGCCCTGCGGGAAGAACGCCAGGCCATCAGCCAGGTTCATGTTGCGCTCGGCCGCTGCGGCACGCAGGTCGGTGGTGGAAACGCCTTCGGGCAGGGTCAGCGACAGGAAGAAGCCGCCGTCCGGGCGCGTGGCCACGGCATCGGGGATGTACTTGTCGAGCGCGGCCAGGATGGCTTCCAGGCGCGGCGCGTACAGGGCCTTGAGCTTGGCGATCTGCGGGCCCAGGTTGCCGGCGCGCAGCCACTCGTAGGTCACGCCATGCGCGAAGTAGCCCGGCGAGATGTAGGTGTCTTCGGCGACCTTGCCGATCTTGGCCAGGATGGCGGCGTCGCCCTTCATGAAGCCCAGGCGCACGCCGGGGGCGATGAGCTTGGTGAACGAGGTCATGTGCAGCACGCGGTGCGGTGCGAGCTCGAACAGGGTCGGCTCTTCGGTGCCGCGATAGCGCAGCAGGCGATAGGGTGCGTCTTCGAGCAGCAGGATGTCGTGCTGTTCGGCCAGCTCGACCAGGCGCTTGCGCTTGGCCGTGGAGCAGGTGGCGCCCGACGGGTTCTGGAAATCGGGGATGACGTAGAACAGCTTGGGCTTGTGCTGGGCCAGCAGCGCCTCGAGGGCGTCCATGTCCGGACCATCGGCCTGCAGCGGCACGCCGATGACGTTGGCGCCATTGCGGCGGAACAGGTTGATGGCGCGGTCGTAGCTGGGCGATTCGGTGAACACCACGTCGCCGGGCTTGATCATCGCCGTGCACAGGAACTGCACCAGCTCGAGCGAGCCGTTGCCGGTGAGGATCTGCTCGGGCTTCACGCCCTGCCACTCGGCCAGCCAGGTGCGCAGCGGCGCCAGGCCCGCGGCCGGGCCGTACTGCAGGATGGCATCGCCACTCTGCGCCAGCACGGTGGTGGCGCAGGCGGCCAGCTCGGCGGTGGGGAAGGATTCGATGGCCGGGACGCCACGGGTGAAGTTGATCGTTTCCAGTGCGGACATGGGGGAAGTGTTTCCGTTCTTCGTAAGTGAATTCAGTGGCCGTGCGTGCCGTGCAGCGTGCCGGTGAGTTCGCTCACCGACTGCATGCCATGGAACGCGAGGTAGTCGGCGATGCCGGCATTGATCTTGGGCAGCACCAGCGGGTCGTAGAACAGCGCGGTGCCCACGCCCACGGCCGAGGCGCCGGCGATGAGGAACTCGATGGCATCGGTGGCGCAGGTGATGCCGCCCTGGCCGATGATGGGCACGTTGTGCGCTTTGGCCACTTCATAGACCTGCGCGACCTTGAGCAGCGCGATGGGCTTGATGGCCGGGCCCGACAGGCCGCCCTGGCGGTTGCCGATGACGGCGGTGCGCGTGCGCGCATCGATGGCCATGCCCATGAGCGTGTTGATGACCGAGAACGCATCGGTGCCGGCTTCGATGCAGCGGCGTGCGTTGTCCTGGATGTTGGTCTGGTTGGGCGAGAGCTTGGTGATGAGCGGCTT
>CANGFJ010000026.1 GCA_947453065.1 Pseudomonadota bacterium | reverse complement strand
TGGTTGGCAAGATCTAAGACTGCTCTTCCGGCCGCTCCCCTCGGGGAGCGGCACGGACCCGAATTCGATACGACAGCGAGAACCGTCATGCTCGACGCCACCATCAGCACACAGCTCAAAGGCTACCTCGAACGGCTGCAGCGCCCCATCGAGCTCATCGCCACGCTGGATGACAGCGCCGGCGCGCTGGAAATGCGCGCGCTGCTGCAGGACGTGGTGTCGCTGTCCGATAAAGTCAGCCTGCGCGAGGACGGCACTGCCCCGCTACGTCCCTCCTTCGCGGTGGGCGTGCCGGGTGAGGCCGCGCGGGTGAGTTTCGCCGGCATTCCGATGGGCCATGAGTTCACGTCCTTCGTGCTTGCCCTGCTGCAGGTGGGCGGCCATCCGCCCAAGGTCAGTGACGAGGTCATCGAACAGATCAAGGGCCTGCCCGGCGGCCTGAATTTCGAGACGTTCATCTCGCTGACCTGCCACAACTGTCCGGACGTGGTGCAGGCCCTGAACCTCATGGCCGTCTTCAACCCCGGCATCACCCACGTGATGGTCGATGGTGCGCTCTTCCAGGACGTCGTCGAAGCACGCCGCGTGATGGCCGTGCCGACCGTTTACCTCAACGGCGCGGAGTTTGGCTCTGGCCGCATGACGGTCGAGGAGATTCTCGCAAAAATCGACACGGGCTCGGCGGCGCGCGATGCCGTCAAGCTCAACGCCCGAGGCGTGTTCGACGTGCTCGTGGTGGGCGGCGGCCCTGCCGGGGCGTCAGCGGCCATCTATGCCGCCCGCAAGGGCATCCGCACCGGCCTGCTGGCCGAGCGGTTCGGTGGACAGGTGATGGACACCCTGGGCATCGAGAACTTCATATCAGTGAAGGCCACCGACGGCCCGAAGCTGGCACAGGGCCTGGAAGAGCACGTCAAGGATTACGACGTGGATGTCATGACCCTGCAGCGCGCCACCCAGTTGGTGCCCGGCGAGCTCATTGAAGTGAAGCTGGAGAACGGCGCCTCGATCAAGAGCCGCACCGTGATTCTCTCTACCGGTGCCCGGTGGCGCGAGATGAACGTGCCTGGCGAGCAGGAATATCGTGGCAAGGGCGTGGCCTATTGCCCGCATTGCGATGGCCCCTTGTTCAAGGGCAAGCGCGTGGCGGTGATCGGCGGTGGCAACTCCGGCGTCGAGGCTGCCATCGACCTGGCCGGCATCGTGGCGCATGTCACGCTGCTGGAGTTCGACAGCCAGCTTCGCGCGGACGCGGTGCTTCAGCGCAAGCTCTTCAGCCTGCCCAACGTCACGGTGCTGACCCAGGCGTTGTCGACGGAGGTGACCGGTGACGGCAACAAGGTCAACGGACTGCTTTACCAGGACCGCAGTACCCAGGCCGTGAAGCGCGTTGAACTGGACGGCATCTTCGTGCAGATCGGCCTGCTGCCGAACACGGACTGGCTCAAGGGCACGCTCGCGTTATCGAACCGCGGCGAGATCGAGATCGATGCACGGGGCCAGACTTCCGTGCCGGGCGTGTTTGCCGCGGGCGACTGCACCACCGTGCCCTTCAAGCAGATCATCATTGCGATGGGCGCGGGCTCTACCGCAGCCCTCGGCGCCTTTGACCACCTGATCCGCAGCACGCCGGTTGCGGCCTGACGGCCGCTACAGTCACTGCGGAGTGGCTGGCGGCACGGGGCCCGCATAGCGGGCAATGGACGCCAGGGTGACCTGCAGTGCGGCGGCCAGCACCTCCAGGGTCGCTGCCGGATCTTCCCCCTCGACCAGCGCCCGGTGCACCTCGCGGGCGCAGTGCGCCACGTCCGGCAAGGCCATGGTGCGGGCAGAGCCCACCAGCTTGTGCGCCAGCGCTGTGGCCACGGTGCGGTCAGCGGCCCGCATCTGCTCGACGATTCCGTCGTACTCCTGCACAAAGCGATGCAGGTACTTGTGGTACAGCGCCGCGTCTTCCCAGACCGCCTCACCGCGGGCCACGTCCAATCCGGGATGACTCGCGGAAGGGGCCGCCGCTGCGCGCTCGGCAACAGACTGGCGAATCAGGTCTACCGCCACATCGACATCGAAAGGCTTGGACAGGTAGCCGGTCATGCCGGCATCGCGGGCCGCCCGCTGGTCGTCGGCAAAGGCCCCTGCCGTGAGGGCCAGCACGGGCAGCGCTGCGAGCGCAGGCGTTGCCCGGATCAGGCGCACCGCCTGATAGCCATCCATGACCGGCATCTGGATATCCATGAGCACCACGTCGATGCCCCCAGAATGGCCCAGCAACCAGTCCACGGCCTCTTTGCCATCGCCGGCCAGGGTGACCTGAGCACCCTCGCGCTCGAGTATGTGCTGGGCCACTTCGCAATTGAGTTCGCTGTCATCGACGACCAGGATTCGCACGCCAGCCAGACGGCGCACCACCGCCGTCGGAATACCCGGGTCCTGGCTGCGGCGGGACGCAAGGGCCTTGCTGACCGCTTCAAACAGGGCCGACGGCGTCACGGGTTTTTCAAGCACCGCATCGGCCACGCGGGACTCGGGCAGGGCGAGGAACTGCTCGCGCGAGTGCGCCGTCACCATGATGACGACGGGGTTCTTGGCCCGCCCCCACTTCTCGCGCAACTCGCGGGCAAGGGCGAGCCCATCCTTGCCAGGCATCTGCCAATCGAGAATAAAGACCTCCGCGGCGAGGTCCTGCCCAAGCTGTGATTCGAGCTGCTTCAGCGCGGCATCTGCAGAGGCCGCCGATGTCACGCTCCACCCCAGGGAACGCGCGATGGCGCAGACGGCATCACGGGCAATCGCGCTGTCATCCACCACAAACACGGGCAAGGCACCCAGCGCCGAGGCAGGACCTGGTTCCACCTCCGCACGCCCCATCTCGAGCGTAAACCAGAATTCGCTCCCCGATCCCTCGACACTGCTGACCTGGATTTCCGCCCCCATCATGCGCACCAGTCGGCGGCTGATGGTCAGCCCGAGTCCTGTGCCGCCGAAGCGGCGACTCGTGGACCCATCGGCTTGCGAAAACGCCTGGAAGATTTCTGCCAGTTTCTCGGCCGCTATGCCGATACCGGTGTCGCGCACGGAAAAACGCAAGGTAAGAGACTTCTCGGCTTGCTGAAGCAACTTGATCTCCAGCACGACATGTCCGTGGTCGGTGAACCGGATGGCGTTACCGAGCAGGTTCACCAAGACCTGTTCGAGGCGCAGGCGATCCCCCAGCAACCGCGGCAACGCTTTATCGGGCGCTGCAATCACCAGCTCCAGGGGCTTTCCGCCTGCACTGACCGCCATGATGGTGGCGACGTTATCGAGCAGCTCGGGCAGCGAAAAAGGAGCGTGCTCCAGCTTCAGCGTACCCGACTCTATCTTTGAAAAATCAAGGATGTCGTTGATGATGCCCAACAGTGAACGGCCCGCCACGCGAATTTTCTGCACTTGACCACGCGCGCCAGCAGGCATGTCTGCCCGCTCCAACAGATAAGCGAGGCCGAGGATCGCGTTGAGTGGCGTGCGGATCTCATGGCTCATGTGCGAGAGAAAGTCGGACTTGGCGATCGTGGCCGCTTCGGCCGCGGTGGCGCGCTCGCTCAGGGCGAGGTTGAGCTGCGTAATGCGCAACTGCGCCCGTGCCAGCCAGGCGCAGAGTGCCATCGCCAGCAGAACGATGGCCGACATCGACAACAACACCGGGTTCCAGATCAGCCACGCGGCAGCCTGCAGGGACGACTCGGGCCGGTGGGTCACCACCCGCCACTGGTAGGCGGGATCTTCAGACATGGCTCGCGGATAGACAGGCGTTCCGGAAATATCAGATCGCAACTCATCCAGCACGCCCAGGGTTTGCCAGGTCCACAGGCCATTCGAACGCTGGACCGACCCCTTATTGCTGCCGCCCATCACCTGCCAGACAGAAGCGTACCGCTGCCCGAAGTCTCCCCCGAGTTCCAGATCGCCACGCCAGTCCTCTGCGGCCTTCGGCGTGCGCAGAACCGTACCTCGGTTGTCGAGCACATGCAGGCTGCGCGCCTGTCCGGCACGGCCCTGCCCGAGCGTCTCGAACAGGCCACTGGCTTGCAGATCGATGACCATGACGCCGTGTCGCTTGCCCTGAGGGTCCAGAAGTGGCGTGGCAATCCGCAACTTTTGCTCCTGGGAAACCGCTGACTTGGCATCGCCGACCGGGAACTGCAACGGTTGCAGGAACAGCGTTGCGGCGGGCAACTCGCTGGTGCGAACCCAATAGGCACTCGCCGCCTGGCCTTGCAGTTCAGCGGCCGGAACACGGCGTACCCTGCCGGCACTGCGCTCGACGCGCAGCATCTCGCGACCTGACGCTTCGATCCATCGAATGCCCGCGACATTGCGCTTGAGCGTCACATAGTTGAGAAACGCACCCGCGAGCAGATCGACATTGGTGCCTGTTGGTTCGACCAAAGCATTGCTCATGCCCGGCGCCGCTGACATGAAGTGCAAGTCCTGGGCATAGATCCGCAGGTCACTTCGCAGTGACACGATCGCAGCCTGGGCGACCTCGGCGTCCTGGTCCTGCATGCGCTGCAATTGCTGGCTGAGGCCATAGTGCGCAAACAGGTAGCCGACGATCCCGACCAGCCCCAGAACAGGCAGAAAGATTTTCAGGAAGCCCATCAGCAGCGATTTCATGTCATCTCCGTCTACAGAGTGCCCACTCCGTCCTCCGCAAAGCCCGACCCCATGGCGCCTAGAGCCTGAAGATCCGCTCCGCGTTGCCCTGGAAAAACATCTTCTTCTGCTCCGTCGTGATGGGCAAGTTATCCATCATGTCGACCTCTTCCTTGAGGTACTGGTAGGGGTAGTCCATGGCGTACATCACCTTGTCGTGGCCGAACAGCCGCTGCACCAGGCTGATAGACGGCTCCCACGGCATGCCGCTGGTGGTGTAGTAGAAGTTGTCGCGCAGGTACTCGCTGGGCTTCTTCTGCAGGGCCTGGGCGCCCGGGCTGCGGTTGGAGCGCACGATGCCGGCATGCATGAAATCGATGCGGTAGGGCCAGAACGGCAGCCCCTCGCCCAGGTGGCCCAGCACGACCTTGAGGTTCGGGAAGCGGTCGAACACGCCACCCACGATCAGGCGCAACGCATGGAGGCCGGTCTCGGCCGCAAAGCCGTAGATGGCGGCGTCGAGGCAACGCGGCAGGAAGGGCTCGACCATCTGCGGCGACATCGAGTTGGGGTGGATATACAGCGGCACGTCCAGCGCCTCGCAGGCGGCAAAGATGTCGTAGTACTTCTCGTCGTCGAGGTACTCGCCCTGCGTGTGGGAATTGACCACGGCACCCTTGAGACCCAACCGGGTCACGCCGCGCTCGATCTCCTTGGCGGCAGACTGCGGGTCCTGCGGAGCGAAGGCAGCCAGGCCCTGGAAGCGGGTCGGATGCCGACGGATGGTCTCAGCCAACTGGTCGTTGGACGAGGCGGCCAGCGAGGTGGCCAGCCCAGCCTCGAACACCTGCACGCCCGGGGCCGACAGCAACAGCAGCTGCATGTCGATGCCGGCGGCATCCATGTCGGCGAGCCGGCGCGCGTCCATGTCCTGGATGCGTTCGTACAGGTCGCGGGCCCGCGGGGTCTGGCTCTTGCCGAAGAAGCCCCACAGGCTGTGGAAACCCGGGTCGTTGGTCGCCCCCGAATCGAGGATCTGCACGTAGCGTTGCAGCAGTTCGGGCGTCAGCCACGCCTCTTCGGTGGCGATCCGCTTGTATCCCCGGGTCTCTGGCGTATCCGACATCTGCGCATCCTCAGGTCTGGGGCAGCCGGGCTGCCAAGACCTGCAATCATACGGCAGGCGGGTCGGACTGCAGTCCGTAGAGTACGTCCCAGACGTCGTGATAGAGGCGGGCCCGCGGTTTCCCCTGCCGCTGGGCGACTGCGTCCTTGAAATTCGAGTAATCGAGCTGCTCGACGAGCCGCACCATGGCCAGGGCCACAGCCTGTTTGGGTGCCCGGGCGCGGTAGCGGTAGTCGGTGCCGCGACCCTCGACGATAGGCCCGAGCTCCGGCAACAGCTGCTGCTTGAGTTGTTGCAGGTCAGAACGCACGCGGGCGCGGACAGTGAGCAGGCCCGCCTCGACGTCTTCGGGCTTGCGAACGATGCTGAAGAATCCGATCGGCGTCAGCAACCACATGGAAACCCCCGGTAAAACACTGAAATATTTTCAACAACGGAAGTATTCAGGATCGATGGCTCACTCAATGAGCCTGCGCAGCGCCCTGCCCTCGCCGCATCGGCTCCGACTGTGGCAGGCTCGAACGCATGGCACGATACGAACGACTGGACGCGCTGGTCACCATCCTTGAGCGCTCACGCGAGCCGATCTCCATGACCGCGCTGTGCGCGGAGCTGGAGGTCTCCCGCGCCACGGTGAACCGACTCATCGGTTTCCTGCGCACGATGCGCGGCGCTGATGTGGACTATGACCGCGAGCAGCAAGGCTATGTCCTGCGTCGTGGTCCCCATCAGGCCGCATCGCTGCGCCTGCTGGGCGCCGACGGCGCAGAGATCGCCGGCCTGTTGGAAGCGCAGGCCATCCTGGAGCAGATCCCGCCTGGCCTGGTGCGCACCGACACGCAACGCCTGCGCTCAGGGCTGGAAAAACTGCGCAAGCAGCACATCGGCAATGCCATCACCCGCGACCGGGTACGTCTGCAGATGAACCACCTGCGCAAGACCAGCGAAAGTGATTTCGCAGTGCTGCTGGCTGGCCTGCAGGCGCGCCGGCGCCTGCGCATCCACTACCGCAGCCGCAATGAAGACGCGCTGACGCAACGCGTGTGCTCGCCGATCCGGCTGACGCTCTATCGCAGCAACTGGTACCTGGCGGCCTGGTGCCACAAGAGCGAAGCCCTGCGTGTGTTCTCCGTCGACCGCATCAGCCAGGCGCGAACGCTGCAGGAGACAGCCTTTGAGCCCGACGCCGCCGCGGTCAGTCGGCAACTGGATAGCAGCTACGGCATCTATCCCGGTGCCGCCACGCAGACGGCAGTGCTGCAGTTCACACCATTGGCCGCCCGCTGGGTCGCCGACGAAGAGTGGCATCCGCAGGCGCAGCGGGAACCACAGCCTGACGGCGGCGTGGTGGTCCGGGTGCCCTATCACCACGACACCGAGCTGGTCATGGAGATCCTGCGGCATGGTGGCAACTGCGAAGTACTGGCCCCGCCGGCCTTGCGCAAGAGCGTGAAACAGGCGCTGCGAGATGCGGCAGCGCGCTACCGATGACGGCCAGCACGGCCTCACCGGTTGAGTTTGACCCCGCTTACTTCCAGACGCGCTTTCGCGTGCCCGAGGCGCAGACCGACTGGCCTGACGCGTTTGTCATCCTCACCGGCCATGCCACCACGGGCCAGCAGTGGCCCGAAGCCCGGAACCTGGCTGCCGACGAAGCGCTGCGACAGGCACTCGCCCAGTTGGGTATCTGGCACTGCCGGATCACCGGGTATTCACCCCACACGTCACACGCAGAGCCTGGCTGGGCCGCCACGCTTGCACCGGTGGCAGCCTGCGCGCTCGGCGTGCTGTTCCAGCAAGATGCCCTGTACGAGATCCATGCCGACCAGTTGTGGGTCGTACGGTGCGCCACGGGGCAGCGCGCCCTGGTGGCGCAGTTCTCCGCACGGCTGGATTAGCAGGCCAGCGGCTTGTTCACCGCCTTAAAAGCCTTGCCACGCACCGTGTGGCTCGTCGGGGCCATCAGTTTCCTGAACGATGGCGCCAGCGACCTGCTCTATCCGCTGATCCCGCTGTACCTGTCGGCGGTGCTCATGGCCGGTCCTCGTGCGCTCGGTCTCATCGAGGGCATCGCCGAGGCCACGGCCAGCCTGCTCAAGCTGTTCTCCGGCGTGCTGATGGACCGCACGCGCCGCGCACGCCCCTGGATGCTGCTGGGCTATGGCCTGGCCGGCCTGGGCCGACCTCTGATTGCGTTTATCTCCACCTGGCCGTGGCTGCTCGTCATCCGCTTCAGCGACCGCGTGGGCAAGGGCCTGCGCAGCGCCCCGCGCGACGCGCTGCTGGCCGGCAGCGTAGACCCGTCGCGACGCGGCCTGGCCTTTGGCCTGCATCGGGCGATGGACAATGCCGGCGCCGTGGTCGGCCCACTGGTGGCCTCGGCGCTGCTGGCAGCAGAGGTGCCGCTGCGGCAGATCTTCCTGTGGTCCGCCATTCCGGCAGTGCTGTGCGTGCTGCTGACCCTGACGATCAAGGAATCGCCCACGGGCCCTGCGCCGCCCCACACCCCGTTCGACTGGCGGCTCGGCGCGCTACCGAGCCCCTTCCGCCGCTACCTGGTGGTGGTCGCGATCTTCACGCTCGGCAACTCCTCCAACCTTTTCCTGTTGCTGCGTGCGCGGGAACTGGGCGTGCCGGCCGCGCAGTTGCCGCTGCTCTGGGCGGCGGTCTCGGCCGTGGCCATGGTGTTTTCCACGCCGCTGTCCGGCCTGTCGGATCGCATTGGCCGCGTGCGGTTGCTGCGCGCCGGCTACCTGGCCTATGTGATCTTCTATTTGCTGATGGGACACCTCGCGCAGAACGGCCTGCTGCTGTTCGCGCTGTTTGCCTTCTATGGCCTGTTCATGGCGGCCACAGAAGGCGTGGAAAAAGCACTGGTGGCAGACCTGGCGCCCACCGGCCAACGCGGCACGGCCTTTGGCTGGTTCAGCCTCACGACCGGTGCCCTGTTGCTGCCGGCATCCCTGGTGTTCGGCTGGCTCTACGAGGTCGCCTCGCCTGCCGTGGCCTTCGGCTTTTCGGCAAGCTGCGCCGGCGTGGCCACGCTGCTGCTGTGGCGTTGGGTGGGCGTGCCACCGATTGAGTATCATCGTTGACATGCAAAACCGTGTTCCGGCCACCCCTTCCCGGCCGACCTCCCGCCCTTCGATCGATGCAGACCGTTACTGGACCTGGTGCACCGCTGCGCTGATCGCGGCCCTGCTGCTGTTCGTGGCAGCCACCTTCGACCAGCACGGCATCAGCAACGACGAGCCCGTGCAGCACACTTACGGCAGGCTGCTGCTGGAGTTCTATCGGTCGGGCTTCTCGGACCTGCGCGCCTTTGAATACGTCAACCTGAAGCTTTATGGCGGGCTGTTCGACATGCTGGCCGCAGCCCTTGAGCAGCATGTGTCGATGTCGGTCTGGGACCTGCGCCACCTGCTCACCGCCCTGATCGGGGTGTCCGGCATCCTCGCCGTGGCCCTGCTGGGGCGCACACTGGCCACGCCCCGCGCCGGCTTCCTGGCCGCCGTGCTGCTGACGCTGACCGGCGCGTGGAGCGGCGCGATGTTCACGCACACCAAGGACATCCCCTTCGGCGCCGCGATGATCTGGTCGGTCTACTTCATCACTCGCCTGCTGCCCGCGCTGCCGCGCGTGGCCTGGGGCCCGGCGGTGGGCGTGGCCCTGTCGCTGGGCGCGGCGCTGGGCCTGCGCGTGGGCGGCTTGTTTGCCGTGATGTACCTGGGTGTGGCCGTGGCCGTGACGCTGGCCGTGCGCAGTCACTCGGTGAAGGCATTCACGAGACAGGTGCTCAGCGCAGCGCCGCGGCTGCTGGCCGTGCTGGCCCTGACCACGGTGGTGATGGGCCTGGCCTGGCCCTGGTCGGTCATGGGCTGGCACAACCTCATCGAAGCAGCGACGCAGTTCTCGCACTTCAGCTTCGACATGCTGACGCTGCTGGGCGGGGCGCTCTACAAGATCGGCGACGTGCCGGCGACCTATCTGTCGCGCTACCTGCTGATCCGCGTACCGGAGATGCTGCTGCTGGGGCTGGCCTGCGGCGCGGTGGCCTGCATCGTGGCCCTGTTACGTCGCCGCCTGTCGGGTGAAACCCTGCAGCGCCATGTCCCCCTGCTGCTGGCAGCGGCCTTTCCGGTGCTGTTTTCGCTGGCAACTGCGCCCGCACTCTATAACGGTGTGCGGCACTTCACCTTCGTGCTGCCGCCCCTGGCCGTCGCCGGCGCACTGGGACTGGAGCAGGCGCTCCACGCGCTGCGCAAGTCCCGCGCCGCACTGGGACTGGCTGCCGCGCTGCTGCTGGCCATGGGACTGGAATGCCTGCTGACGCTGGCCCGCCTGCACCCCTACGAGTATGTCGCCTACAACCACCTGGTCGGCGGTTCCGTGGGCGCCTACGAGCGCTACGAAGGCGACTACTGGAGCGACAGCCTGCGCGAAGCCTCGCTGCTGCTGAACCACCTGCTGCGCGATGAACTGGGTAACGCACCTGCCGGCTTTACCGTGGCGGTGTGCGCCGAGTCCGTGCAGGCATCGACCTTCCTCGATCCACGTTTCCGCGTCGTGCGCGACTGGCCCAGCGCCGACTTTTTCCTGTCTGCCACCCAGACCCGCTGCGATCGGGCCCTGGCCGGGACCGTGATCGGCGATGTGTCGCGAATGGGCATTCCGCTGTCGCTGATCAAGGATCGGCGCGAGCTCGTGGGCCACGAGCGTCGCGTGCTGGGCGAGACGCCCGATTGAGCGGCTAGAACAGCCGGAACGCCGCGACAGCCACCAGCGTCGGCGGCAAGGCGGCCAGCAACAAGCGCAAGGGGCTGATGCTGGCCGACGTGAACTGCCCCCGCAGGATCGAGAAGGCCGCCGGATTGGGGGCATTGGCAATGACCGTCAGGCCACCACCGGTCACCGCGCCGGCGACCAGCGCCAGCTTGAACGCTGGCGTCAGGCCCGGGACCAGCGACCCCAGGTAGGTGAGCGCGGCATTGTCCGTCACGGCGGTCAGCACGGCGGCGCCATAGAACACCGAATCTGTGCCGAGGCTGGTCAGCAGCGGCTCCAGCCAGCCCCGCTGCTGCCCGCCCAACACCACGAGGCCCGCCAGGAAGAACGCCACCAGCAGGCCCTCGCGCAGCACCAGTCGATCCTGGTGCCGCTCATAGGCTTGTGCAAACCCCAGGAAGAACAACAGCAGCCCGATGAACACCACAGGGTGGTGCCCAAAGCCAACGACGGCGGCCAGAAAGCCCAGATGCACCACCGTGACGCCCCAAGGCACGCGGTCCGTGTGACCCACGGACTGCGGCAGCGGCAACGCGGCCAACTCACGGCGGAAGACCAGCGTCGCGAGCACTGCATTGGCCGTCACGGCCAGCGCTGCACGCCAGCCGAAGTTCGCCAGCATGAAGGGGCTGTCCCAGCCCCAGGCACTGGCCACCATCAGCACGGGCGGGGCTGCGAAATTCGTCAGCAAGCCCCCGATCGAGACATTGACGAAGAGCACGCCCAGCGTGGCGTACTGCAGTCGCGTGGAAATGCCGGCGGCATACAACCGGTCGCGCAACATCAGGGCCGCCACGGTCATCGCGGCGGCTTCCGTGATGAGGGAACCCAGCAGCGGCAGGATCAGCAGCGAGCAGAAATAAAACCCGACGGCGCCCCGGCCGGGGACCCACCGTGCAGCGGTGGCCACCACGGCACCCGCAAGCCCCAGGATCGGACGCGTGGCCGCGATGACCATCACGACGAACACGAACAGCGGCTCGGTGAAGTTCTGCTGTTCGAGATACGTGACTGCCGCCGCGCTCCCCTGGAACGCGGCCATCACCCCCACCAGCACCAGCGCCCAGAAGCCGAAGACGACCTCGACCTCCCCCAGCAGATGCAGGACACCCGCGTGGCGTGGAAAGCGCCGCGCCAGCTGGTTGAACAGGCCGGTGGCAAAGGTATGCAGCAACGCCAGCGCAAACAGCGCCGCAGACACCCCGCCCAGTGAGATCGATAGCATCCGGTGACTATACCGGCGCGCGGGACCGCTAAGGGGCGTGCGTCGCGGCCGGCGCAGGGTTGGCAATCTGGGGCAGGCATTCCATCAGGAAGGTGACCAGCGTCAGCCCCAGGCACACCGCGACCACCGGAAACGGCGACGCGCTCGGAAAGAAGGCCAGCATCTGCACACTGATCGCTGCGATCAGTTGCTGCGCGAAGCCGACCAGTCCCCAGCCGCTGGCCGTGCTGGGCCAGGACTCGCCCACTGCGCGGGCCGACACGGACGGCAACGCCAGCCCCATGCCCAGGTTCAGGAAGGTGCCGGCAGGCAGGAACAGCGCCAGCGGATGCCAGACTCCGTTAGCCAGCAACAGCAGGCTGACCAACGCCGACAGCGCCCCGAAGGCAGACCCCAGGAGCACGAGGCGATGCTGGCCCAGCTGCAGTCCAAAACGCAGCACCGCCCAGTTGCCCAGGAAATAGCCCAGTGGCAGGCAGGTGAAGTAATAGCTGTATTCGGTCATCGGGCGATGGAACGCCTCGATCATCAGGTGCGGCGCCAGGGTCACGAAGGCGGGATAGGCCGAATACAACAGGCCCACCTGCGCCATGAGCAGCAGGAACCGGGGCCGGCGCAGCAGCGCGACACTGGGCTGCAGCAGCCCGGCAAAGCCCGCAGCGCCTTGGGCGACTGCCCGGGTCTGCTCGGGCAGGGTCTCGGTGATGCGCCGCCAGACCAGGGCGACCAGCACCAGGCCCACCAGGAACTGCGACAACTGGATGGCGCGCCAGCCCCCTGCGGCAATGACAAAGTTGCCCAGGATCGGCGCCGTCATCTGCCCGACCAACATGATCATGGTGATTTGCGCGACCGAGCGCTGCAGCTGGTCACGGGGCGTTAGGTCGGCAACCACCGCGCGTGACGTGATGAAGGTCATGGCAGCCCCCAGCCCCGCCACCATGCGCGCCAGCGTCAGCGCGCCCACGCCCGTGGCCAGGCAGCCCAGCCCAGACCCCGCGATGAACAGCGTAAGTCCTGCCAACAGTGCTGGACGGCGACCGTAGCGGTCGGCGATCGGGCCCAGCAGGACCAAGCCCATGCCGAAAGCGAGCAGCGCGAGGCTGACCGTCGCCTGCACGCCCGCCAGGTCTGCGCGGAACTCGGCCTGCACGGCGGGCACGCTCGGCAGGTAGACATTGAGGGACAACGGGCCCAGCGCCGTACAGGCGGCCAGCAGCACCATCTGCTGCAAGTCACCCCGGCCCCAGGCCTTGCGGGTCACTCGCGGCCCGCGATGACCCGGTGCTGCAGCGTATCGAGCCCGTAGATGCCGGCCGTGACGGTGTCGCCCGGCACCAGCGGCCCGATGCCGTCAGGCGTGCCGGTGAAAATGAGGTCTCCCGGCTGCAGCGTGTAATACGTCGACAGCTCGGCGATGACTTCGGGCACCGACCAGATCAGCTGCGTGAGGTTGGAGTCCTGGCGGATTTCGTCGTTGACCTTCAGCCAGATGCGCGCGTCGGTCGGATGACCCACCTGCTCCACCGTGTGGATGGCCGCCATGGGCGCGGAATGGTCGAAGCCCTTGGACACGTCCCAGGGCTGGCCCTTGCTGCGCGCGTCGGCCTGCAAGTCGCGACGCGTGAGGTCGTTGCCCACGGCATAGCCATAGACATGCGCCAGGGCGTCTTCCACGGCGATGTTCGCGCCACCCTTGCTGATCGCCACGACCAGTTCCACCTCGTGGTGGAAGTTCGTCGTATGGGGCGGATACGGTACATCGGCGCCGTTGGCCACGATGGCGTCCGCAGGCTTGCTGAAGAAAATGGGCAGCTCACGGGCCGGATCGCCGCCCATCTCGCGCACATGGGCCGCATAGTTGCGACCCACGCAATAGATGCGATGGATGGCATAGCGATCGGTGCTGCCATGGACGGCGGCCCAGGGGCGCGCCGCGGGCGAATAGACATAGCTGGCGTACATAGGCTCTCTACTTGACCTGATGGAAGCGGACGATGGCCGCACTGGCCTTGCGCTCGGCGATACCGATGAACAAGGCCTTGTTGAGCCAGTCGTGCCTGCCGATCGGCGCCTCGAACTCGGCCACAGACCGGAAATAATAGGCATCGGCCGGCACGTCCTCGCCCCGGCCGATTTTCTCGATGATGTCAGGTGGTCCGTGGCGCATGCCGCGGTTGGTGACCATGATCAGCGTGCCGTCATCGGCCTGAAGCGTGTAGCGCGCCTCCAGCGACAGCACCCCGTCGGGGCGCACGTACTGCCAGTCGGCACCGCCCGGCACCACGATGCCGTTCAGGCGCGGCCCGGCCACACTGCCGCCCAGAATGGGGATCACGCGGCGCAGCCCCTGCGAACTCTGGCCAATGACCAGCGGTGCATCGACATTGGCCCGGATCTCGAACACAAACTCTGCGGGAACGCTCACTGACTTTTTCCTCTACGTATCTGGCGCTCAGGCCTCGTCGGGGGCTGTCGGAAACTGCGTAAGCAGGCGCCGCGCCACGGCATGAAAGACCGTGCGCTCTTCGACACTGAGCAAATTCAGCAGCTCGAGCTGGTGGCCACGCGCAATCGGCAGGATCTTCTGGAACAGGGCCCGCCCCTTGGGACTGATGGAGACCTCTACGCGCGGCGACATGGCCGAACCGCGTACCCGCGCTACGGCAGTCACGGAGGTCAGCTTGACCAATTCCTTGCGGTGGATCGACTGCAGCGTCCGGCTGACCTGTCCCTTGTCCATGGATGAGCCTGCCGTCACATCGCTGAACGGCAGCGTGCCATAGCGGGCCATCAACGCCAGCAAGCGCCACTCCGGCAGGCTGATACCAAACGGGTCCAGATAGCGCCGCGTCAGGTGACCCTTGGTGAGGTTGGCCAGCCGCAGGATCAGGAACGTCGGGAAATCCTGGATCTCCAGGTTCTCGCCCTGCTCACCGGGCTCAAGCCACGGGCAGGTCAGCGGCAGGGCCTCGGCCTGGTGAGTGGCGGGCAGGAAGCGCGGCTTCTTTTTACGGGATGTTGCCAAGAGTGTCCGCTCAGACTAACCGGAAATCGTACCGACGGCGCCGATCAGCAGCTGCCGGTTGGGTCGGATCAGGTCAGTCATCATGGGCCTCGGCTGAAGTGGCCGGCAGGATGCGTGCCCCGGTGAGGTACTGTCAACCCGAGGACTGGGACTGAGCCGCCACGTGCCGCGAGAGCGTCAGTTCACCGCGGAAATAAGTGCGCGCGACATCGTCGTTGGTCCGCCCGAGCGCGCGTTGCAGGCGATCAATGAAGCCATGCAGCGCATCGGGATCCAGCGTCTCGAAGCGTGTGTTCTCCACGGCCCGACGTACGCGGGACAGGCGCCGCAGCAGGCTCTGGCTATTGGGCAGATGGGCCAGCACTTCCTCGGCACGGCGCAGGCAGCACACGCAGGCGCGCGGGAACGCCTCGTCTGCCAGCAGGAAGCTGACAACGCCCGCCGGGTAGACGCGCTGCCGCGTCTTCAGTCGGTACATGTGATAGCCAGAGAGCGAGCGCAGCACGCTCATCCACTGGATCGTGGCAAAGGGGCGCAGCGGGCTGCCATGCACAGGCAGCATCGCCACCGCCCGCACATCAACGAAACGGCTGGTCATGTCAGCCCGTTCGATATTGCGGCCAAGCGCCATGAACCACAGTGCCGGGCCCTCGCTGACGATGCCCTCGAGCATGCCGGTCAGCGTCTGCGTACCCAAGGTCACGCGGCGCAGGAACGCATGGCGCGTGCGCTTGTTGATCGCCTCCGTGGCATGCTCACTGACGTAGAGGAAGAGTTCGTTGACGTGCTCCCAGATCTCGCGCGGCAGGATGTCGCGGATCGTGCGGGCGATTTCCCGGGCCTGCGCCAGGGAAGAGACCATGGAGCCCGGATTCTTCTGATCGGCCACGATGAAGTGCACCACGGCACGCTCGCTCGTGTCGCGGGTGCCTTCGGCATAGAGCGCCTCGGCGCCCGTGATGGTGATCAGCGGCTGCCAGCCAGGCGCCAGGGCCTTGGGCAAGTCGAGCATCAGGCTCGCGTTGACCTCGACCAGTCGCGCCAAGTTCTCGGCGCGTTCCAGGTAACGGGCCAACCAGTAGAGATTGTCTGCAACGCGTGAAAGCATGCTTCAGTTCGTCCCGTCCACGATCCAGGTGTCCTTGCTGCCGCCACCCTGCGAAGAGTTGACGACCAGCGAGCCTTTGCGCATGGCCACCCGCGTCAGCCCACCGGTCGTCACATGCACGTCGCTTCCGGAGAGGATGAACGGGCGCAGGTCGACATGGCGGGGCTCGACGGTGTGGTCAATCAGCGTCGGTGTCGTGGAGATCTGCACGACCGGCTGCGCGATGTAATTGCGCGGATTGGCCCGCACCAGCAGGGCGAATTCCTCGCGCTCGGCTGCGGTGGACTTCGGGCCCATCAGCATGCCGTAGCCACCCGACTCGTTGGTCGGCTTGACCACCAACGTTGCCAGGTTTGCCAACACGAATTCGAGCTGCTTCGGATCGGCACAGAGATAGGACGGCACATTGGGCAGGATCGGCTCTTCGCCCAGGTAGAAGCGGATCATGTCCGGCACGAAGGTATAGACGAGCTTGTCGTCGGCGACGCCCGCCCCGGGTGCATTGGCCAGCGCCACCTTGCCGGCACGCCAGGCCCGCAACAACCCAGGCACACCCAACGTGGAGTCGGCGCGGAAGGCTTCCGGATCGAGAAACAGGTCATCGATGCGGCGGTAGATAACATCGACCCGTGACCAGCCATCGATGGTGCGCATGAACACGCAGTCGTCGTCATCGACGGCCAGGTCCCTGCCCTCTACCAGTTCGCAGCCCATCTGCTGCGCCAGATAGGCGTGCTCGAAGTAGGCGGAATTGAAGATGCCCGGCGTCAGCACCACCACCTCGGGGTGTTCGACCCCCGGCGGTGCAATGGCGCGCAGCATGTCGTACAGCTGCGAGGGATAGTCATCCACCGGCAGGATCGTATTTTCCTCGAAGAGCTCGGGGAACACCCGCTTGATGACCTGGCGGTTTTCCAGCATGTAGGACACACCGGAGGGCACGCGCAGGTTGTCCTCCAGCACATACATGACGCCGTCGCCGCCGCGCACCAGGTCAGAGCCGCAGACGTGCGCCCAGATGCCCAGTGGCGGACTGATGCCGACGCACTGCTGCCGGAAATTCACCGAATCTGCGATGTATTCCAGCGGGAAGACCCCCGCCTTGATGATGCGTTGGTCGTGGTAGATGTCGTCGATGAACTTGTTGAGCGCGATGGCCCGCTGGCGCAGGCCAGCCTCGATGCGCCGCCACTCTGTGGCCTCGATGACCCGCGGAATGATGTCCAGCGGCCAGGAGCGGTCGATCGACCCGCCTTCCTCGTGGTAGACGGTAAACGTGATGCCCATGCCTTTGACGGCTGCCTCGGCGGCCTTCTGCCGCACGGCCAGCTCTTCCGAGCCCAGCTTTTCCAGATGACGAGCCACTGCCTGGGCAGCGGGACGCGGCACGCCTCCCGGCCCGATCAGCTCATCGAAATAGGGTTCTGCCGGATAATCGCGCCATCGTATCGCCATGACTTCAGGACCTGGTTCGCGTGCTCGGTTCGTATTCGGTGCAATGCATGCGCCGTACCAAGGCAGGGAACGGCTACCGCACTGTTCCGGCAGGCTCCAGCAACCGGGACTGCCTCAGAACGGTGCAGCTCCGGCCTGCCTTGCTCTCCGATGGTACAACCCCTTCAGCGCTTGTTTTTCTTGAAACAGAACTGGGGGTCGATCTGCTGCAGCTCGGCGGAGATCGCCAGCGGGGTACAGCGGTAAATGGGATCCAGATAGTCGGCCAGCGCCTGGAAAATGGCGTCTGCCGCCACACGCAGCGCCTGTGGGCTGTGGCCAGGGTCCACCCGGACGGTCAGGTGGACGAAGGCGTTGTCCACGTCCTGGCTGCCGACCCGGTACACGTTCCGGCACACCGCGCGCGTGCGCACGTCACCCACCGCAAAGGCACCCGTGGCCAGTGTGGCCGCGTGCAGGGTATCCACGATGACCTGTGGCCGGATCTCCGGATCCAGGTTGGCGGAGTATTCAATGATCAAGTGCGCCATGTTGACCCCCGACCCTGCAACAATTTAACGTGTTAACTATAACGCTGAATCCTTGAGTAACGCATGCCCGAACGCCCGAACCGCATTTTCGGCAGATCCCTGCCCATGTCGCTGCTGCGTGCGCGGGAAACGGTCGTGCAGCGGTTCAGGCCCATGCTGCGCCGGCATGGACTCAACGATCAGCAGTGGCGGGTCCTGCGGGTGCTGGCCGAGCGGACGGAGGTCACCGCCACGGACCTGGCTGCAGAGGCTGCGGTGCTCTCCCCGAGCCTGTCGCGCATCCTGCCGGTGCTGGAGGCGCGCGGACTGCTCCGTCGCAAGACGGGCACCACCGACCAACGGCATTCGCTGATCGCGCTGGAGCCGTCCGGACGCGACCTGTTTGAGCAGGTGGCGATGGATTTCGAGCTGATCTATGCGCAGATGGCCCGGGACTTCGGGCAGGAGCGACTGGCGCGCCTGCACGCAGAGCTGGAGGCCCTGCGCCAGGCGCTGTCATAGGGACTAATTGCGGGGTGCTGGCGGCACCAGCAACTGCACAGCGGCCCGGGCAGAGGGGCTCAGCTCCGCCCCGCCCGCCTGCCCGTAGGCAATGAGTTCCGTGCGCATGCGCGGATCCCAGAAGCGGGTGATGTGACTGGCGATTTCCTTCGGCGCATCCTGCTCCCCGGCCTCGGAGATGAAGAACGCACCGATGTCATTGGCCATCGTGACCAGGTGTGCCGTATTCATGTCAGACGCTCCCGGCACGGCTGGTGCCGGACCGATTGCGCAGCAGGGCCAACTGCGCTTCGTTCTGCTCATGGAAGCGGCGCTGCCACTCTGAAGGCTGTTGCACCTTCACGATCTGCACGGCCGTCACCTTGTACTCGGGGCAGTTGGTCGCCCAGTCCGAGTTCTCGGTGGTGATGACGTTGGCGCCCGATTCCGGGAAATGGAAGGTCGTGTAGACGATGCCCGGCTGCACGCGCTCCGTCACCACGGCCCGCAGCACGGTCTCTCCGGCACGGCTGGAAATGCCCACCCAGTCGCCCGTGGCAACACCCCGCTCTTCCGCATCGTGCGGGTGCAGTTCCAGGCGGTCCTCGTCATACCACTGGCTGTTCTCGGTGCGTCGCGTCTGCGCACCGACGTTGTACTGGCTGAGGATGCGGCCGGTCGTGAGGATCAGCGGGAAGCGTGAGTTCACCTTCTCCGGCGTCGCCACGTACTCGGTGATGTAGAAACGGCCCTTGCCGCGCACAAACTCGCCCACATGCATCGTCGTCGTGCCTTCCGGCGCCGCCTCGTTGCAGGGCCACTGGATGCTGCCCAGCCTGTCGAGCTTCTCGTAGGTGACGCCCGTGAAGGCCGGCGTCAGCCGCGCGATCTCGTCCATGATCTGCGACGGGTGCGTGTAGGGCATTTCGTAGCCCAGCGCCTTGGCGAAGCCCAACGTGGCTTCCCAGTCTGCCAGGCCGGCCAGCGGCTCCATGATCTTGCGAACACGGGAGATGCGCCGTTCGGCGTTGGTGAACGTGCCGTCCTTCTCAATAAAAGAGGCACCCGGGAAGAACACATGCGCGTACTTGGCCGTCTCGTTCAGGAACAGGTCCTGGACGATGACGCACTCCATTGAGGCCAGGGCCGCGGTGACGTGCTGGGTGTTCGGGTCGGACTGTGCCGGATCTTCACCCTGCACATAGAGGGCCTTGAAGGTGCCATCCAGCGCGGCTTCCATCATGTTGGGAATGCGCAGGCCCGGCTCCGGGTCGATCGTCACGCCCCAGGTGCCGTTGAACAGCTCGCGCGTCACGGTATCCGACAGGTGCCGATAGCCCGACAGCTCGTGCGGGAACGAACCCATGTCGCAGGCACCCTGCACGTTGTTCTGGCCACGCAGCGGGTTCACGCCCACGCCCTCGCGACCGATGTTGCCCGTGGCCATCGCGAGGTTCGCGATGCCCAGCACCATCGTGCTGCCCTGGCTGTGTTCGGTGACGCCCAGGCCGTAGTAGATCGCGCCGTTGCCACCGGTGGCATACAGGCGTGCGGCACCGCGCACCATGGCGGCGGGCACACCCGTGACGTCTTCCATGGACTCGGGCGAGTTCTTCGCCTGCGAGACGAAATCGCGCCAGCGCTGGAAGGCAGCCGGCTCGCAACGCTCGGCCACGAAGGCCTCGTTCACCAGGCCTTCGGTCACGACAACATGGGCGATCGAATTGATGAGCGCGACGTTGGTGCCAGGACGCAGCTGCAGGTGGTAGTCCGCCTGCACGTGCGGCGTACGCACCAGGTCGATGGCGCGCGGGTCGGCCACGATCAGTTTGGCGCCCTCACGCAGGCGACGCTTCATGCGCGAGCCGAACACCGGGTGGCCGTCGGTCGGGTTGGCGCCGATGAGCAGGACGACATCGGTCAACATGACCGAGTCAAAGGCCTGCGTGCCCGAGGACTCGCCCAGCGTGTGCTTGAGGCCATAGCCCGTGGGCGAATGGCAGACACGCGCGCAGGTGTCGACGTTGTTGGTGCCCAGTGCCGCACGGATCAG
>CANGFJ010000025.1 GCA_947453065.1 Pseudomonadota bacterium | reverse complement strand
GGACTGCTCAAAGACCCAGTCCAGGTCCCACACATCGCGACGGTGGTGCTGGTAGTGCCAGGCCAGTTCGCCCGTCTCGGGCTTCAGGGCAACCGTGGCATCGGTGTACAGGCCATCGTTGTTGCTCACCCCCTTGGCGCCGGGGCGCGGCTCTAGCAGCGTGGCGCTGTCGTAGGTGTTGCCGATGCCGAAGTAAACGAGATCGAGGTCTGCGTCGTAGCTACCGGCCGTCCACACCCCGCCCCCAAAGCGCTCTTTCACCGGCGCGCCGTTCCAGCTGTCACCACCAGGCTGACCCGGCCGTGCGATGGTGTGGAAGCGCCAGGCCTCGCGGCCCGTCTCGACATCGAGTGCAACGATGAAACAACCGCCAGGCGAATTATCCAGGCCCAGGCTCACGCCGAAAATGACCTTGCCCTTGACGACGATCGGGCCGCCATTGAGGTGCAGGGCCACGCCCTCGGCCTTGCCGTTCATCGCCCGCTCCGCGGCGGTGAGCACCTCGTGGTCCCACAGCACCTTGCCGCTGCGCATGTCGAGCGCCAGCAGGTGCCCGTCGGTCGTGGGCGCAAACACCCGCTCACCGTGGATCGCGAGCGTCTTCACCCGGCCCGCGCGGCCATTGTCGAATTCGTCCGGCAGCACACGCAGGTGCTGCCACAGCAGTTCGCCGGTGACGGCATCGAGGGCCTGCACCACCGGCCCGCTGTAGAGGAACATGACCCCGTCATGCACCAGCGGCGTGATCTCGTTCATGCTCTCGGGCAGCGACCAGCTCCACGCCCCGCGCAGCTGCGCCACGTTGCCGCGATTGACCTGTGCCAGCGGGCTGTAACCCAGCCCATCGTAGCGACGACGCCAGATGAGCCAGTCTGCCGCGGGGGGCTCGCGCAGCATGGCGTCGGTGACCGGCGTAAGGGCGGCAAGCTTTGCCGCGCGGGCGGCCACGACCTGCTGGTACACGGGACCCTCATCGCCCCGCTTCGGCACCTGCCTTGGTGAGGCACCGACCACGCGGCTCTCCGGGGCCGCTGCCGGGACGGCGGTCTTTGCGACGGCCACCTTTGCCGCTGCCCGGCCTGCGCTTGAACGATGACCGTTTTGCTGCAACAGCCAGGCCTCGATGTCGGTATAGGCCTGCCCGCTGACCGAACCAAGGCCGCGCGGCGGCATGGACGTGCGCAGGTGCTCCGAGAACTCGGCCCGTGTGCGGCCCTGCCAATGACTTTCGAACGTAGCGCCCTTGAGCGTCGGGGCAAACTGGCTACCCTCCAGCGCCGCACCGTGGCACGAGACGCAGACGCGCCCATAAGCGGCCTGTCCGCGCAGGGCCTGCTCTGCCGTGAAGCTGGCCCCGGGATCACCGGCAAACAGTCGTTGCGCGGACAGCGGCGCGGCGGCACACAGCAACGCCACGCCCAGGAAGATCGACCGGCTGCTTCGCGACATCTAAACCCCCATATTCTTTGCGCTCCGTTCTATCACCCTGCGGAGGTTTGCGCGAGAAGCAGCTGAAAGCCGGAACGTCGCGTTTTTGATCGTGCCGGACTGAGTGGTTGGCGTTACGCTAGATCGCACTCTTTCTGCAGTGATCTAAAGGTGAAGCCATGGACATGGGCATCCGGGGCCGACGCGCCCTGGTCAACGGCGCGAGTGCTGGCATGGGGCGGGCTGCTGCAGAAATGCTGGCCGCTGAAGGCGTGGACCTGGTGCTTTCAGCCCGAGGCACCGTGCGACTGGAGGCAGCAGCGCGCGAGATGCAGGATCGATACGGCGTGCAGGTCCAGACGGTGGCGGCCGACCACAGCACCATCGAGGGCCGTGAACGGATCCTCGCTGCCTGCCCGGACCCCGACATCCTGGTCGCCACCTGCTCGCCGCCACCGATGACCCCGGATCACCGCGCCATCACCCCGGCACAGTGGCAGGCCAGCCTCGACACAGGGCTCATGAGCCCGGTGCAGTTCATCGAGGCTGTACTGCCCGGCATGGTGCGGCGTCGCTGGGGCCGCATCGTCAATATCGCCACGATCGCGGCCAAGTACCCGCTTGAGCTGCGCATCCTCAGCGGTGCACCGCGCGCGGCATTGGTGAACTACACGGTGGCCGTCGCCCGCCGTGTCGCAGCGGACAACGTCACGCTGAACAACGTGCTGCCCGGCATGTTCCACACGGCGGCCGTGCACGACCAATTCACGGAGACGGCCAGGCGCAACGGCACCAGCTACGACATCGAGGTGGCGAAGTTCGCCGAGGCGTACCAGATCCCGGCAGGCCGGTTCGGCGATCCACGCGATGTCGGTGCAATGGTGGCCTGGCTCTGCAGTGAGTTCGCAAGCTACACGACCGGACAGAGCATCATCATCGACGGCGCCACGACGCGTTCCACGTTCTAGCTCGTGTCGTCCATGCGCCGCGAAGCAGCCCTCACTGGCGACAGCGAAGCCCTCTACCGCCGGACAGTGTGGCGGCTGCTCCTGCCGATTGCAGGGCTGACCTTCATCAACGGCATCGACCGCATGAACGTCAGCTTCGCCGGCCAGCTCATGTCGCAGGCTGTTGGTCTGTCACCCACCCAGTTCGGCCTGGGGGTCAGCACGTTCTTCGTGGCTTACCTGCTGTTTCAGTATCCGCACGCCTTGCTGTTACGCCGGTTCGGCATCCGGCTGTGGTTGCTGCTGTCCATGGCGGCATGGGGCATCGCTGGCGTGCTGACGTCGAAGGTGCAGGACCAGGGCGACTTTCTGATCGCCCGCTTCCTGCTCGGCATGGCCGAGGCCGGCTTCGCGCCTGGCATGACCTGGTACATCAGCCAGTGGACACCGCGGTCTATGCGGGCGCGCGCCATGGCCGTGGCACTGTCGGCCGTCCCGCTGTCACTGGTCGTCGGCGGGCCGCTGTGTGGCGCGCTGCTGGGAATGGGGAACCCGCTCGGCCTGGAGGGCTGGCGCTGGATGTTCCTGGTGTCCGCCGTACCTAATTTCCTGTTTGCGCTGCTGGCGGCGGGCTACTTTGTCGACCGCCCGTCGCAGGCCACCTGGCTTGCCGCAGGTGCCGGCCGGCAGCTGGAGACCGAGATCGCGGCCGAAGCGTCGCCCCCCAGGCCGCAGCCGCGTCCGTCCGGGACCGCGTGGCGCGACGGGCGGATCTGGCTGTGCGGCGCAGTGTGGTTCCTCGTGATGACCGGCTCCTACGCGCTGGTCTACTGGCTGCCCCAGATCGTGCGGCAGATGGCCCTGGCAGACAGCGAATGGCTGATCGGGTCACTCAGTGCCCTGCCACAGGCAGGGCTGGTCGCAGGACTGTTCCTAAACGCACGCCACTCAGATGCCCGTGGCGAGCGACTGGTGCACACCGCAGCCGGTGCCCTGCTGGCCGGCCTTGCATTGGCCCTGGCTGTGTTCCTGTCAGCCAACGCACTGATTCTGGCCCTGCTGGTGCTGGCCGGGTTCGGCCTCGGCGCCACGCAGGGCGTCTTCTGGACCCTGCCCGCCGCGCTGGGCATCGGTGAAGGACACGTACCCGTTGGGGTCATCGCAGCCATCAGCATGGCCGGTACCACGGGCGGCATCGTCGGGCCGCTGATGCTCGGACACCTGCGCGAAGTGAGCGGCAGCCACCAGGCAGGGATCCTGGTGCTGGCCAGCTTCCTGCTCCTGGGCGCCGTGCTACTCGCCCTGTGGCACACCCGCATAACCCGTAAGGCAAAGACATGACAGACCCCTCGCTCGCACAGGACATGACGCCCCCGGCCCTGGTGTTCGCGTTCAGGATTCTCTTGCGCTTCGATACCGGGCCCCGCCTGCGGTTTGAACCGGCTTTCCGGGCGGGGCGCCGCGGGTTCGTCGCCGTGCAGGGCGGGGAGATCTCGGGCCCTCGCCTCACCGGGCGCGTACTGCCCCAGTCCGGCGGCGACTGGCCGCGGTTCTGGCCCGGGGGGCTCGTGGACTTCGAGGCGCACTATCAACTGGAAGCCAGCGATGGGACTCCCCTTTACATCCACAACCAGGGCATCGCGTGGTCCGCGCCAGCGGTGCTGGCACGCATTGAAGCGGGCGAGGCTGTCGCGCCGGAAGACACCTACTGCCGCGTGACGCCGCGCTTTGAAGCACCGCCAGGGCCACACGACTGGCTCAACCGGACCGTGTTCATCGGCAAAGGCGAACGGCGCGGCGCGCACTCCGTGTTCGACTATTACGCCGTGACCTGACGGCGGGCGAGCCCAGGCCTAGGTGATGGGGTACTACGAGGACGCGTTGCGACGCGAGGCCCGGAATAGCTCACCGCGAGATGGCGCTTTCCGTAGCGCGCCGGCACAGGTCTAATGCCCGCATGTTACGACCCCAACTGGAACTGCTCTCCCCCGCCCGCAATGCCGACATCGGCATCGAGGCCATCAACCACGGCGCCGATGCGGTCTACATCGGCGGCCCGGACATGGGAGCCCGCGACAAGGCAACCAACTCGGTGGCGGACATCGAGCGCCTGGTGCGCCATGCCCACCGCTTCCACTCGCGCATTTTCGTTACCGTGAACACCATCCTGCGGGATGACGAACTCGAGCCGGCGCGGGGCATGATCTGGCAGCTGTACGAAGCCGGCGTGGACGCGCTGATCATCCAGGACATGGGGTTGCTGGAGCTGGACCTGCCACCCATCCAGCTGCACGCGAGCACGCAGACCGACATCCGCACGCCGGCCAAGGCGCGCTTCCTGCAGGACGCGGGCATCTCGCAGATGGTGCTGGCCCGCGAGCTGACGCTGCACCAGATCCGCGCCATCAAAGAGCAGGTGCAGGACGCAACGCTGGAGTTTTTCATCCACGGCGCCCTGTGCGTGGCCTACAGCGGCCAGTGTTTCATCAGCCACGCGCACACAGGGCGCAGCGCCAACCGCGGCAATTGTTCGCAGGAATGCCGCCTGCCCTACACCGTGAAGGACAAGGAAGGCCGCGTGGTCGCGCACGACAAGCATGTGCTCAGCGTGAAGGACAACGACCAGAGCGCGAACCTGGAAGCCCTGGTCGATGCCGGCATCCGCTGCTTCAAGATCGAGGGCCGCTACAAGGACATGGCGACGGTGAAGAACGTCACCGCGCATTACCGGCAGCTGTTCGACCAGCTACTGGAGCGCCGCCCGGAGCTCAGCCGCGCCAGCAGTGGCCGCTGCAGCTACACGTTTGCGCCGCAGCCCGAGCAGGGTTTCAACCGCGGTGGCACTGATTATTTCGTCAACGGCCGCAAGGACGACATCGGCGCCTTCGACACGCCCAAGCATGCCGGCCTTGCCCTCGGGCACGTGGCGGCGGTGACCCCGACCCATTTCACGGTCGACACGGGCGATGAGGCCGTGGTGCTGAACAATGGCGACTCCATCACCTGGTGGGACCTGCAGGGCGAGCTGCAGGGCGTGCAGGTCAACACCCACGAGCACCTGGGCGGCAGCCTGTGGCGGGTCGAGCCCAATCTGGCAATGCGGCCCGAATCCCACGGCACAGCCGACCTGAAAGACCTGCGCCAGGGCACGGCCCTGCACCGCAACCGGGACATGAACTGGGAACGCCTTCTGGCCCGACCCTCGGCAGAACGGCGCATTGCCGTCGATGTGATGTTGACGCCCTGGAAGGCGCGCGGCCAGGTCGTCGGGCTGGAACTGACGCTGATCGACGAGGATGGCTTTGCCGGCTCGGCGCGCGTTGAACGCGCCGTGGAAGCCGCCCGTGATCCAGAGCGCGCGGCGCAGACGCTGCGCGACCAGCTGACGCGGCTGGGCACTACCGACTACGCCGCGCGTGATGTGCACCTGCCGGCCGATGCGAGCTGGTTCGTGCCGGCCTCGGTGCTCAACGCCCTGCGACGTGACGCCGTGGCCGCGCTGGACGAGACCCGCGCGCAGGGCCTGCAGCGACTGCCCCCTGGCAAGCCCGTGGAACCGCCGGTGGCCTACCCCGAAGACACCCTCAGCTACCTGGCCAACGTCTACAACAGCAAGGCCGCGGCCTTCTACGCGCGCCATGGCGTCAAGGTCATCGAGTCGGCCTATGAAAGCCGCGAGACGCTGGGCGAAGTGAGCCTGATGATCACCAAGCATTGCGTGCGCTTCAGTCTCAGCCTGTGCCCGAAGCAGACCAAGGGCGTGACTGGCGTGCAGGGCACAGTGCGCGCCGACCCGCTGGTGCTGCAGCATGGCGACGAGACCTTGACCCTGCGTTTTGACTGCAAGCCCTGCGAGATGCACGTGGTGGGCGCGATGCGGCCCAACGTACTGCGCCAGCTGCGCGAGCAGCCGGTGACGTTCTACAAGGCAGGGCGCAGCGCAGCGCGCCAGCCAACGTCCCCATAAAAAAAGGGCCGGCATCGCTGCCGGCCCCTGCGGGCTCACCCGTGTCTGCGCCCGTTTAGTGGTGCATCGAGGCCAGCACCGCCGCATCCAGGTGCGAGATCGAGCGGGTGTCCTGGAAGGCACGGATGCCCTCGATGCCCTGCTCGCGGCCGATGCCCGACTGCTTCATGCCGCCAAAGGGCGCGCGCAGGTCGAGGCGGTTGGCGCCGTGGTCGTTCACCCAGACATAGCCGCAGGCCAGCTGGCCGCCAACGCGGTTGGCCGCCACCGGGTCCGCGGTCCACACCGAACCGGCCAGACCGGCCCAGCTGTCATTGGCCATGCGGATCGCATCCTGCTCGGTCTCGAAGGGAATGACCGGAATCACGGGGCCGAACTGCTCTTCGGTGACCACGCGCAGCGTCAACGCCGGGTTCACGACGATAGCCGGGCGCACGAAGTTGCCGCCGGCCAGGTCGCCGCCCGGCAGTTCGCCGAACTCCAGCACCTGGGCGCCGGAGGCCTTGGCTTCGGCGATAAGCTCATCGACAAACTTCTTCTGGGCCGGTGCATGGAGCGGGCCCATGGTGGTGGACGGGTCCATGCCGTAGCCCAGCTTGGTCTTCTCGAGGCGTGCCGAGAGGCCCTTGACCACTTCATCCATGCGCGAGGCGTGCACGAACAGGCGCTTGGCGTTCATGCAGATCTGGCCGGTGGTGTCATAGATGGCCGCGAACAGGCGATCCAGGTGCGCGTCGTCGAGGATCGCGTCCTGCAGGAAGATCGCCGCGTCGTTGCCGCCCAGTTCCAGCGTGACGCGCGTGAGGCTGGCCGAGGCCAGTTCCATCATCTTCTTGCCACCGCCCACGGAGCCGGTGAAGCAGACCTTGGCAACGTCGGTGTTGCGGATCAGCGCGCCCATGTTGGCATCGGGGCCGGTGACCACGTTGAGCACGCCCGGCGGCAGCTTCTCGGCGATGCGCTGCACGACGCGCGCAGTGGACAGCGGGGCCGTCAGCGGCGGCTTCACGATGACCGTGTTGCCGGCCAGCAGCGCATGCGGCAGGGCGGCGCCGAGGATGGCGATGGGCCAGTTGAACGGCACGATGATGGAGACCACGCCCAGGGACTGATAGCCCACCGTCGTGCGCGTCGGAATGTGGCCGGGGACCGGCTCGAGCACCTTGGTGGCGTTGACCTCATCCGCGTGCATCAGCGCCAGGTTCCAGCGGATCTGCAGCACGAGCGCGTCGACCCAGCCCTCGAGACGGACCTTGCCGTTTTCCTGCGACAGGATCGCGCCATCTTCGGAGGCGAAAGGATTCGGCGAATCGGGCACGCCCACGATGGCGGCCTTCATCATCTCGGCGCGCTGCTGCGGCGTCAGGGCAGACCAGGCCGGATAAGCGGCCTTGGCGGCGGCGACAGCATCGCTGACATCCTGCGTGGTGGCGGAGGCGGCATGGCCGACGACGACACCCGGCTTGGCCGGATCGGCGATCGCCATCTGCTCGGCGGTCTGACGCTCCTTGCCCCCGATGTACAGCGCGGTCTTGACGGAATTTGACATGTGATTGGCCCCTAGGTTTCTCTTGCCGGGTCGAACAGCCCGTATGCCGCAAAGAGTACCCGTGCTTGCGCACAGAGGGGAAGAAAACGGGGCCAGCAGGGCAGAACGCCCCCACTGCGCCTGCCCCACGCTGACCGGAAGGCCTCGCCGCTAAGCCTGTTTCGCGTCGCGGACCGTCTCGAGGAATTCACGGAGCGAGCGCGCCGGACGCCCGGTAAGCGCCCGGTAATCCGGGCTCGCCACGTCGAACTCCCCCGCCTCGATCGCCTGCATCGTTCCCAGCGCGCTCTGGGCGGCTTCGGGCGGAACGCCCCAGTGCTCGGTCATGTAGCCGGGCCAGTCGGCCGCGGGCACCGCCTGGAAGCGTACCGGCGTTGAAAAGACCTCCGACATGACCGCCGCGATCTCCTCGCCCGACCAGGTCTGCTCCATGGTTTCGGAGTAGGTATGGCCGGACGGCTCATCGCGCAACAGGATCTGCGCTGCCGAGAAGCCAAGGTCATCGCGCGCGATATAGGCGCAACGCGACTGCCCGCCGGGTCTGCGCAGCAATCCCGTCCGCAGCGTGTCGCGCAGATCGCCGACCAGAATCTCGGCGTACAGCGCGTGGCGCAGCAGGGTGAAGCCAAGGCCGGATGCGCGAATGGCCTGTTCGGTCGGGTAATGAACCAGGCGGCTGTGTTCCACGCGCGCCGACTCCGCGTTGAGGAAGCTCGCATAGACCACATGCCTGACGCCGCTATCGCGAGCGGCTTCCAGCGCGTTGAGGTTCTGTTGCAGGCGCAGGTCGTTGGCATCGTAGGTGGGAATGAACAAAGCCTTGGCAACGCCGGCAAGGGCCTGCCGCAGGAGGTCGGGACGGCCAAAGTCCGCTTCCCGGACGCTCACACCCTGGCCCGCCAGTTCCCGTGCGAATGCCGAATTCACATCGCGCGTCCCGACCACAAGGCTGGACGCACGCCCCGCAGCCAGCAGGTTGCGGATCACCGCCTTCGCAAAATGTCCGTTAGCGCCTGAGACAAAAATCATGGTGATCGCCTTATCTGTTTTAGTTGGCCACCGCCACAGTGTACCCGGGGCACCCTGCCGTCTCAGTTACGAAGCACCGCTTCAATGAGCATCGGCCCACGCTGCCGCATCGCTGCAGCCAGGCAGTCGTCAAACGCCTCGGCAGTATCGACACGCGTGGCCTCGACGCCCATGCCGCGGGCCAGCGCCACCCAGTCGATGACTGGATTGCCCAGGTCGAGCAGGGCCGCGGCCGCGGCACTGTCGACCCGCGCGCCGACGCGCTCGACTTCCGCGCGCAGCACGGCATAAGAGCGATTGGCCAGCACGATCGTGACCACGTCGAGCCGCTCGCGTGCCTGCGTCCACAAAGCCTGCAGGCTGAACATCGCGCTGCCGTCGGCCTGCACGTTCACGACCTTGCGATCCAGCGCGGCGATGGCGGCGCCCGTGGCCACCGGGATGCCCTGCCCCAGTGCGCCGCCGGTGTTGGTGAGGTGCAGATGCGGCGCGGCTTGCGCGGTCTCTATCGCGAGGGCCGGGCCATTGCTGATGGCCTCTTCCGAAAGGATGCTGCCCTCTGGCAGATGTCGCGCGAGGGAGCGGCCGATGGCCGTGGCATCGAGCACGCCAGTGGGTCGCTCCGGGCGGACGGACTGCGGCTGGCCGATGGTCGCGGGCGGCGCGTCCAGTTCATCAGCCAGGGCCTCCAGCGCCTGCACTTCGTCATGGTGCTCCTGGCAGAGCCAGGTCAGCGCTGCGTTCTCCGGCGTCAGCCAGCTGGGATAGTGGGGATAGGCAAAGGGCGCCACGGGCGGCTGCGTCCCCGCCAGCACCAGATCGGTGACCCCGTCCAGCACGCTGACCGCAACCTCCGCGCGATAGGGGATACGCGTGACCGGATACAGCCCAGCGCCCCGCGCGGCCTTCGCGGCCACCATGTCGATCAGCGGACGCGCGCCGGTGTGCTGGCAGATCCGCTGCAAGGCCTGCAATCCACGCGCCTCGCCGCCGGCTGCGCGCACGAGCAGCGCGCTACGGGAGCCGCGCTGGCGAAGGATCTGCGCGACGCGCCGGATCGCCGCCTCATCGGGCGGGGCTGCCACGGGCGCTGGCAGCGGCAGGCTGTGGCCCGCGGTCGTAGTCCAGGCAACGTCCGCGGGCAGGACCAGCGTGGCGATGCGCCCGGGCAGCGCACGCGCAGCCGCAACGGCCGCGGCGCCGTCCGCTGACACGGTATGGGCGCTTGCGGCCATGCGCAGCCAATCCGACACGGGCCGTGCGATCGCCTCGACGTCCGACTTCAGCGGACTGTCCCAGCGCTTGTGATAGGTCGCATGGTCGCCAACGATGTTGACCACCGGGCTCTTCGCCCGCCGTGCGTTGTGCAGGTTTGCGATGCCGTTGCCGATGCCCGGCCCCAGATGCATCAGGGTGAGGGCAGGCTTGCCGGTGATGCGGGCGTAGCCATCGGCCATGCCCGTCACCACGCCTTCAAACAAACCCAGCACCGGCCTGATCTGCGGCAGCGACCCCAGGGCCGACAGGAAATGCATCTCGGAGGTGCCCGGGTTAGCGAAGCACACCTCTATGCCTGCGGCGGCCAGTGTGTGCATCAGGCTCTCGGCGCCCGTCATCACGCCGGCTTCACTCGAAGAATCGAAGGATGCTCTGGTACTTTTCGACATACCACCGGTTCTCGTTGTTGTACTTCGGGATGTTCACGGGACGGGCCCCGTCACCGTCGGCTTTCCAGAAGCACGGGCACGCCACAGGCTGCCCCGGCCGCTGGGCTTCGGGACGACGCAACTCTTCCAGCCGCATCCCCATGCGCTGCAGCACGCGATAGAGTTTCGCGACATTGCGCGGTCCGCCGTTGTAGGCCGCGACGGGAAAGATGCCCAGCACCGCCGGATTGTCGCGATAGGCGAGACGAATGTCCGACGGCATCTGGGACAGCTCAAGGTCGAAGAGGCAGATCGCAGCCTTCATGGCATTGCGCAGGTTCGTCGCACCGCGCTCGAAGTTCGGATCGAGGCTTGCCCCGGTGCATCGCCTGACCACCAGCGCATAGGTGCCGTTGCCCTTGCGGTTGGTGAACTGCATGGCTCCGAGTGCTGCTGCGCTGGAGACACTGTACCGATAGGCCTCCTCACGCTTCAGGCCATACTGACTGAGCACTTCATCGATGGTTTCTGCCTGCTTGGCGATGTAGTCCGAGTCATCGGTCTGCTCAATGACTGCGAGAGTCGTGATGACTTCAGGAGGCACGATGTCTGCGAGCAATGCGCCGGGAAACGCGGCGCTGGGAGCCCGCGCCTGTCGCAGCTCATCGATCGCCTGACGTGCCGTGGCCAGCAGAAATGCCTGCCCACCACTGACGAACTTCGGATCAAGGGTGTCCGCGGTGGACGGCAGATAGACGATGGGCTTGGCGGTCGCAACGACCTCCCGCCACTGTTTCTTCTGGAGCAGCGCGTTGTCGAAAACCGGGAACTTCCTGCCATAGACCCGCAGCGCTTCGCCGTCCCTGGAAAAGGCGAACATGAGGCGTTCGGCACCGGTGCCCTTCACATGCTGTGCCTGTACGCCCGGCGTGCGCACGACGAAAGGCAGGGGCTCGCGCCCTGGCTTCCATTTGATGGGTGGCCGCGGGATTTCAAGGTGGACGATGGACCAGGACTGCCGCGCCTCGCTCCACAGGGCAAAGGCGACGGGCCGCCCGCGCAGCACCTCCTGCTTTCCCTTGCCGGTGAAGACGTACTCAAGTTCCACATCACGGAGCAGCGACTGCGCTTCGGCGACGAGATCATGGATCACGACGTGACGCTCACGGGCCTGGACGAGCACCTCGGCGAGCTTGTCCGCAGACGGAATCGTCTCGTGCTGCGCCGGCTCGGCCACGACCCGCGGGACCACTCCGACGCCCCGTTCCTTCCCTACTGCCGGCACCGCCTGGGCAAGCGCCTCTTCCGGGACGGGAGGCTCCAGTTCATCGACGACGCGCGTTGTCGCACAAGCCGAGCAGGCCAGTACGGCCAGGAGGAGTAGCGCCTGTGCGGCTTGGCGCAGAACGAGGCTGTTCATGGCGTGTTCGGCCTAGGGATGGCGGATGGGAGTGACTCCCCGATACTACGTTCAATTCAACGAAAAAGGCCCCGGCAGTTTCCCGCCGGGGCCTTCTTCGTATCGAACGATGGTCAGGTAAGGCGGCTGCCTTACATGCCCATGTCGCCCATACCGCCCATGCCGCCACCGCCACCACCGTGGCCGTGGTCAGCCTCTTCCTTCGGGGCGTCTGCAATCATCACTTCCGTGGTGAGCAGCAGGCCCGAGACCGAGGCGGCGTTCTGCAGGGCCAGACGCGTCACCTTGGTCGGGTCGAGGATGCCGGCTTCCAGCATGTCGCCATACGTGCCGGTCGCAGCGTTGTAGCCGAAGGCGCCCTTGCCCGCGCGAACCGCGTTCAGGACAACCGCGGCGTCTTCGCCTGCGTTCTCGACGATCTGGCGCAGGGGCTCTTCACACGCGCGAGCCAGCAGGCGGATGCCCACCGTCTGGTCTTCGTTCGCGCCCTGCAGGTCCTTGAGGGCCTTGAGGCAACGAATCAGCGCCGTGCCGCCGCCCGGGACCACGCCTTCTTCAACGGCCGCACGCGTGGCGTGCAGGGCGTCTTCGACGCGGGCCTTCTTTTCCTTCATCTCGACTTCCGTCGCAGCGCCGACCTTGATCACGGCCACGCCACCGGAGAGCTTGGCAACGCGCTCCTGCAGCTTTTCCTTGTCGTAGTCGCTGGTCGCTTCGGCAACCTGCTGGCGGATCGACTCGATGCGACCCTTGATCTCGGTGGCCTTGCCGGCGCCGTCGATGATCGTGGTGTTTTCCTTCTCGATGACGATCTTCTTGGCCTGGCCCAGATCGCTCACCGTCGCCTTCTCGATCGAGAGGCCGACTTCCTCGGAGATCACCGTGCCGCCGGTCAGGACAGCGATGTCCTGCAGCATGGCCTTGCGGCGGTCACCGAAGCCCGGCGCCTTGACGGCCGCGACCTTGAGGATGCCGCGGATGTTGTTCACGACCAGCGTCGCCAGGGCCTCGCCCTCGACGTCTTCGGCAATGATCAGCAGCGGACGGCCCGACTTGGCCACGCCTTCCAGCAGCGGCAGCATCTCGCGGATGTTCGAGATCTTCTTGTCCGACAGGAGGATCAGGGGCTTTTCGAGCTCCGTCACCTGGGTCTGCTGGTTGTTGATGAAGTACGGCGAGAGGTAGCCGCGATCGAACTGCATGCCCTCGACGACCTCGAGCTCGTTCTGCAGGCCCGAGCCTTCCTCGACCGTGATCACGCCTTCCTTGCCGACCTTCTCCATCGCTTCGGCAATCGTCTTGCCGATGCTGTCGTCGGAGTTCGCGGAGATCGTGCCGACCTGCGCGATCGCCTTGGAGTCCTTGCAGGGCTTGGAGAGCTTCTTCAGCTCTTCGGTGATCGCCACGACGGCCTTGTCGATGCCGCGCTTGACGTCCATCGGGTTGCGGCCAGCCGAGACGGCCTTCATGCCCTCGCGGATGATCGCCTGCGCCAGGACCGTGGCGGTGGTGGTGCCGTCGCCAGCCTCGTCAGAGGTGTTGGAAGCGACTTCCTTGACCAGCTGCGCGCCCATGTTCTCGAACTTGTCCTTGAGCTCGATCTCCTTGGCGACGGACACGCCGTCCTTGGTGATCGTCGGCGCGCCGAAGCTCTTCTCGAGCACGGCGTTGCGGCCCTTGGGACCCAGCGTCGCCTTGACGGCGTTCGCGAGAATGTTGACGCCGCGGAACATCTTCACGCGTGCGTCGTCACCAAAACGTACTTCTTTAGCAGCCATGATTACTTGCCCTCAATGACGGCCATGACGTCTTCTTCACGCATGACCAGCAGATCGTCGCCGTCGACCTTCACTTCCGTTCCGCCGTACTTGCCGAACAGAACCTTGTCGCCGACCTTCAGGTCCAGCGGACGGACATCGCCGTTCTCGAGAATCTTGCCCTTGCCGACTGCGACGACCTTGCCCTGGATGGGCTTTTCGGTGGCGCTGTCTGGGATAATGATGCCGCCAGCGGAAGTACGTTCTTCCTCGAGGCGCTTGACGATGACACGGTCATGCAGAGGACGGATCTTCATGCCTGACACTCCTTAGTGTGAGTGGATTGATAAAACTGAAATCTTTCGGGCGGTCGGCATCGAGACTGTTAGCACTCTCGATGCTCGGCTGCTAACCGGCGCTTATCATAGCGACGCATTGGGCTATTTCAAGACTGGTTAGCACTGATCCCGCAAAGAGCCGACAGCCTTTTTCTACGCCAGTTAGGTTGCAACACAATGAATTTAAAGGCGATTTTAGACAATGCAACAGTTAGGCTCCGGCCTTGTCCAATTTCGCGTGTTGCCCCAGCCCGGTCCGGAGTCCCTGATGCGAACTGATTGCCCCGCCCTCCCCCGCCTGTTTCGCCGACTGGCGCTGGCCGCACTGGCCCTCAGCGGGCTGCTGGCCAGCACGGGCCAGGCCTTGGCCGCGGCCGACGTGGCCACGCTGACCAATCTGGGCAAAGGCGCCCAGTCCGACGGGTTCCTCGCGCCAGAAGAAGCCTTCCAGGTAGAAGCCCACGCGACGGCGCCGGATCGCATCGAGATCAGCTACCGCATCGCCAAGGGCTACTACCTCTATCGCAACAAGCTGAAATTCAGCACGCCGGCCAATGACCGCGCGGCCCTGGGGCAACCCGCCCTGCCCGAAGGGGAATCCAAGACGGACGAATACTTCGGCACGCAGCAGGTCTACCACCAGGACTTCGTGGCCCAGTTGCCCGTCTCGCGGGGCGGGGCCGCGACACTGACACTGCCCGTCAAGCTCACCTGGCAGGGCTGCGCGGATGCGGGCCTGTGCTACCCGCCGTCGAGCAGGGTCTTCGAGGTGGCACTGCCGGCCGCTGACGGCTCTGCCTCGGCCGGCCCTCTGCCCGCCGGCAGCAGCGGCTATGTCTCGGAGCAGGACTGGCTGGCCAACCTCATCCGCAGCGGCAACCTGTTCTGGATGGCCGGCGCCTTCTTCCTCTCGGGCCTGGGGCTGGCCTTCACGCCCTGCGTACTGCCGATGGTGCCCATCGTCTCCGGCATCATCGCCGGCCACGGCGCGAACCTGACGCGACTGAAAGGCTTCACCCTGTCCCTGACCTATGTGCTGGGCATGGCGTTCACCTATACGGCCGCGGGCGTCGGCTTCGCGGCCGCCGGCCAGCAGGCGCAGACGCTGTTCCAGCAGCCATGGATCATCGGCCTGTTTGCCGCCCTCTTCGTGGCCATGTCGCTGTCGATGTTCGGCTTCTACACGGTGCAGATGCCCAGCTTCGTGCAGACCCGGCTTGCCCAACTGAGCAATCGCCAGCGGGCCGGCAGCTACGCCGGCGTGGCGGCCATGGGCGCCATGTCGGCGCTGATCGTCACCACCTGTGTCGGGCCGGCCCTGGTCGCGGCGCTGTCGGTCATCGGCCAGAGCGGCCAGATGCTGCGCGGGGGCGTGGCGCTGTTTGCCATGGCCCTGGGCATGGGGACGCCACTGCTGGTGGTCGGTGCATCGGCCGGCCAGCTGCTGCCGCGCGCGGGCGCCTGGATGGACACGGTCAAACAGGTGTTTGGGGCGCTGATGCTGGCCGTGGCCGCGTGGATGCTCGCCCGCATTGTGCCGGCGCGCTTCGCGCTGCTGCTGTGGACGCTGCCGCTGATCGCCCTGGCGATCGTGCTGCTGCGCGCCACGCTGCGCCGGCAGGCCGTGCTGCTGGCCCTGCGCGCGGTCGGCCTGGCCGCCGCCGCCTATGCCCTGGTGCTGGTGGCCGGCACGGTCCGCGGCGCCACCGACCCGCTGGCGCCCTGGGCCCGCCCAGAATCCACCGTGCAACTGCCCTTCCTCACGGTCAAATCTGTGGAGGATCTCGCCCGCGAGGTGCAGGCCGCCCGCGCCGCGGGCCGGCCGGTGATGCTCGATTTCTATGCGGACTGGTGCGTGTCCTGCAAGGAAATGGAGAAGTACACCTTCCCCGACCCGGTCGTTCGCAGCGTGCTCGGGCAAGCGGTGCTGCTGCGCGCCGATGTCACCGCCAACGATGCGCAGGACCAGGCCTTGCTGAAGCAGTTCGGCATCTTTGGCCCGCCCACCATCGCCTTCTATGGCGCCGACGGCCAGGAACGCGCCAACTTCAGGGTCGTGGGCTTCATGAAGGCCGCGGAATTTGGCCCCCTGGCCGCCAAGGCCCTGGGCAGCCTGGCCGAGACACCCGCCGTGGCGGCGCGCTAAAGTCCCGGCATGGAACAGACACCCTCGGGCAATAAGCGCCTTCGCGCCGGCGTTATCACGGCGCTGGTCGTCATCGTGGCGGCTGGCACCGGCTACCTCGTCGGCCAGCACCGCAGCGCGCCGTCCACGTCGTTGACGCCGACGTCGGCGCCCGCGGTTACCGCCCAGGCAGACAGCAACAAGCCTGCCGCCCGGGTCGTGCCCGACGTGCTCCCGGGCTTCGAACTCCAGGACCGGGACGGCACGCTGCGCAAGCTGGCCGAATGGACCGGCCGGCCGCTGGTCGTGAATTTCTGGGCCACCTGGTGTCCGCCCTGCCGCCGCGAAATCCCGCTGCTGAACAAGCTGCGGGTCGACCGCAAGAAACAGAACCTGGAGATTGTCGGCATCGCCGTCGATTTTCGTGAAGATGTGCTGGCCTACGCCAAGAAAGAACACATCAGCTATCCCCTCCTCATCGGCGAGGAAGACGGCTCCGCAGCGGTCGATGCCGTCGGCATGACCCCCGCCTTCCCCTTCACGCTGTTTGCCGACAGCCAGCAGCGCATCGTCACGCTGAAAGTCGGCGAACTGCACCAGGACGAGCTCGACCTGATCCTCGACCGCATCGCCGATGTCGACGCCCAGAAGCTGACCCTGGCCGCCGCGCGCGAACAGATCAGCGAAGGCCTGAAGCAACTGGCCACGAAAAAGGCGCTGAGCGACGCCGCCACGCCGGCAAAAACCGCCATCTGAGACTCAGGGCGGAAAAAGCGTCAGTTGGAAGGCTTCAGGCGCCATTAGCGGGCTAACTACCCGAAAACTTGCGCCTCTCCCCCGGTTTTAGGGTTAAATTGCGCCAGAATTCGAGCCGGTCTTCCCCGGCCGCAACCGGTCTTATTTCCGACATCGCAGCCGGCCCGCTCCTGGGAGTGGTTAACGGTTGATGTCGGCACGGCCATCCAGGAGCCCATAGATGGATATTCGCAAGATCAAGAAACTGATCGAACTGCTCGACGAATCGGGCATTGCCGAGATCGAGATCAAGGAAGGCGAGGAAGCCGTTCGCATCAGCCGGATGCCCAAGGGCATGCCGGCCCCCCAGTATTACGCGGCGCCCCCGATGGCCGCCCCCGCTGCCGCTCCCGTGGCGGCCGCACCCGTGGCTGTGGCTGTGGCCCCGGCCAAGGCCAGTACCGAAAACGTCGTGCCCTCGCCGATGGTCGGCACGTTCTACGCAGCCGCCTCGCCGACCGCCAAGCCCTTCGCCTCGGTGGGCGATGAAGTCAAACCCGGCCAGGTCCTGTGCATCATCGAAGCCATGAAGATGATGAACCAGATCGAATGCGATCGTGCCGGCAAGGTCACCGCCGTCATGGTGAAAAACGGCGATCCGGTCGAATTCGGCCAGCCCCTGTTCGTGGTCGAGTAAGCGTAAAACCGCATGCTCGACAAAATCGTCATTGCCAACCGCGGCGAGATTGCGCTGCGCATCCTGCGCGCCTGCCGTGAACTGGACATCAAGACCGTCGCCGTCCACTCGACGGCAGACAACAACCTCAAACACGTCCTGCTGGCCGACGAATCGGTCTGCATCGGTCCGCCGCCCTCGCCGCTGAGCTACCTCAACATGCCGGCGATCATCAGCGCGGCCGAGGTCACCGATTCGGTGGCTATCCATCCCGGCTATGGCTTTCTCTCCGAGAACGCCGACTTTGCCGAGCGCGTGGAAAAGAGCGGCTTTGTGTTCATCGGCCCCAAGGCCGAGACCATCCGCATGATGGGCGACAAGGTGTCGGCCATCCGCGCCATGAAAAAGGCCGGCATTCCCTGCGTGCCCGGCTCCGACGGCCCGCTGGGCGAGAGCCCGGACGAAAACCTGCGCATGGCGCGGCACATCGGCTACCCGGTCATCATCAAGGCCTCCGGCGGCGGCGGCGGACGCGGCATGCGCGTCGTGCACGTCGAGGCGGCGCTCCTCAATGCGATCACGGTCACGCAGCAGGAGGCGCTGGCCGCCTTCGGCAACGGCCAGGTCTACATGGAGAAGTTCCTCGAAAAGCCGCGGCACATCGAGTTCCAGGTCATCGCGGACAACTACGGCAACGTGGTGCACCTGGGCGAGCGCGACTGCTCCATGCAGCGTCGCCACCAGAAGGTCATCGAAGAGGCCCCTGCCCCCGGGCTCACGCCCAAGCAGCGCAAGCAGATGGGCGAGCGCTGCGTCGACGCCTGCAAGGCCGTCGGCTACCGCAGCGCCGGCACCTTCGAGTTCCTCTACCAGGACAACGAGTTCTACTTCATCGAGATGAACACGCGCATCCAGGTGGAGCATCCGGTCACCGAGATGATCACCGGGATCGACCTGGTCAAGACGCAGCTGCTGATCGCCGCCGGCGAGAAGCTGCCGTTTTCGCAGGGCGACATCCAGATCCGCGGCCATGCGATCGAGTGCCGCATCAACGCCGAAGACCCCAAGACCTTCATGCCGTCACCCGGCCCGGTCAAGCTCTGGCACGCGCCGGGCGGTCCGGGCATCCGTGTCGACAGCCACCTGTACTCCGGCTACAACGTGCCGCCGAACTACGACTCCATGGTCGGCAAGCTCATCGCGCACGGTGAAAACCGGGCCACGGCCATTGCCCGCATGCGCAACGCCCTGTCCGAGATGGTGGTCGAAGGCATCAAGACCAACCGCGCGCTGCACCAGGAGATCCTCTCCCACACGGCGTTCCGCGATGGTGGCCTCGACATCCACTACCTCGAGCGGCGTCTCGGGCTGAAGTAGCCGGGAGCAAAAAGCCGTGCCCTATCTGTCCCTCAGCGTTCACCTCGAGGGCATCGACCCCGGCGCGGCCGAGGACGCCTGCTTCGACGCCGGCGCCCTCTCGGTCACGCTGACCGATGCCGTGGACGACGCCATCCTGGAGCCTGCTCCCGGCGAACTGCGCCTGTGGCCACACACGGTGCTGCAGGTGCTGTTCGACCTGGACACCGCCGGCCCCGAAGTGGTCGTCCACCTGGCCGCTGCGCTGGGGCTGCCAGCGAGCCAGATCCAGATCGAGCGCATCGAAGACAAAGTCTGGGAGCGCGAGTGGCTGAAGGACTTCCACGCCATGCAGTTTGGCCGGCGCCTCTGGATCGTGCCGCGTCACGAGGACGCGCCTGCCGATCCTGAGGCAGTCATCGTGCGGCTGGACCCGGGCCTGGCCTTTGGCACGGGCACGCATCCGTCCACGGCGCTGTGCCTGACCTGGCTCGACGCCCACTTGCAGCCGGGCACCCGCGTCATCGACTACGGCTGCGGCTCCGGCGTGCTCGCGATTGCCGCCGCCAAGCTCGGCGCAGCGCGCATCGACTGCTACGACATCGACCCGCAGGCCGCGATCGCCACCCACGACAACGCCACCGACAACCAGGTCGCCGACCACATCGTGCTGCATCAGGATCCTGAGTCGCTGCCGCGCGATGCCCATGTGCTGGTGGCCAACATCATCTCCGGCATCCTGTGCGGCCTGGCGCCGCGTTTCGCGCAGCTGCTGCAGCCGGGCGCCACGCTGGTCCTGGCCGGCATCCTCGACGAACAGGTCGAGTCGGTCATCACCACCTATGCGCCTTGGGTCACGCTGCAGCCGTTCGGACAGCGTGAAGGCTGGACGGCCCTGACGGGCACCCGCCGACAGGACGCCTGACGCCATGTTCACCACCTGTCCGCAGTGCGCACGTAACCTGGCCGTCACCGCCAGCGACCTGCGGCTGGGGCAGGGCTATGTGCGCTGTGGGCGGTGTTCCGGCGTCTTCAACGCCCTGGCTTCCCTGACCGATGAACCCACGGCACTCGAGGCAGCTCCCGACGAACCGCCAGAATCCGCCCAGCCTCTGGAGCGCCCGCCGCTGGCCAGCGCGCTGGAAGCCATCGCGGTCACCGACGGCGAGCCGCCCATAGACCCGAACGCAGAGACCGGCGAGAACGAGATCCTGCGCACCGGCGTGTTTGAAACGATCGTGCTCGAAGGCGACGGCATCACCCAGACCGAAGAGGCCGTCGAGGAATCCGAGGTCGATGCCCAGCTGCAGGCCCTGGTGCAGCGATTCGATGCCGTGCGGGAAGCCGAGGCCGCCGAGGCCGCCAACGCAGACCTGCCGCCCCCGCCCATTGAACTGGACGAGGACGAGCCCGCTGCAGAGGATCTGGACCTGGCCGAAGAGCCCAGCCTCTACCCCGCGTTCGACGATCCCGATGACGAAACGACCGCGCTGACCGAAAGCGCGGTCACTGCCCCCCCGTTCATCGAGATCCCCTTCCCCGACGTTGCGCCTCTCCCCGACGAAACGCCCGACCCGCTGACCACCGACCCCCTCCCGGAGGAATCGGCTTCCCCCGCACGCCGCGGCCTGTGGATCACCGGCTCGGTGCTGCTGGCCCTGCTGCTGGCCGGACAGGCCGTGCACCAGTTCCGCGAAGCGCTGGTCGGACAGGCCTGGGCCGCCAAGCCTGTCACCGCGCTCTACCGGGCCTTCGGCGTGACGGTCGAGCCGCGCTGGGACCTGCAGGCTTACGAGGTACGCCAGCTGGGCGCCGACGCGGTGCCGGGCGACTCCCCGCATATCGCCGTGCGCGCCAGCATCCACAACGGTGCCAAGCGCAGCCAGCCCCTGCCGCTGCTGC
>CANGFJ010000024.1 GCA_947453065.1 Pseudomonadota bacterium | reverse complement strand
CCCCCGGCCGGAGGCCCGGCCCGACAAAAGGGATCGACGCCGGATGGAAAAGTTCCGGCGCAGCTTTGACTGACTGGTTCGGATTCCGGCGGCAGCGGCGCCAGATAGCCTGCCAGCAGGAACAGGGCCTCATCACGATCTGCAGACCTTGGCCGCGGCGATGCCGTCGGCCAAGGCGCGACATTGCCCGGAAAGGCCCTTTCCGGCTCAAGCCGGGCAAGACGCCGTCCCAGGTGCCCCACCCTGTCCCAGGGCAGCAGTAGCAGAATCAACAGCCCCCCCAACCCAAGCCCTGCCAACGTTGCCATCGCAGTCGTCCCCTTGGATTGGAGGTCGCCCAGAACGGCCTTCCGGCCTTCGGGTTACACCAGTGCGGTCTTGAACAACGCCAGCATGCGACTCCAGGCCTTCTCCGCCATGGCTTCGTTGTAGGCGCGCGAGTCCGGCGGACACCAGCCGTGCTGGGCCCCCTTATAGACCTCGATCTCCGCCTTCAGCTTTGCGGCATCGAACGCTGCCCGCAGCATGTTCTTGGCCTCCGGCTCCTTCTGGTCATCGTTGTCGGCGATGGCGATCAGGTACTGCGCCTTCATCTTCGGAACCAGCAGGTGCGGGCTGTCGGCCTTGTCGGTCGCCAGGCTGGCGCCATGGAAGGAAGCCCCGGCGCCCACCCGGTTCGGGAAGGCTGCGGCCGTACGCAGGGTCAGCGGACCGCCCATGCAATAGCCGGTGGTCGCCATCTTGCGCTTCTTGTCGACTGCCGGCTGCTGGTCGAGCCAGGCGATGCAGGCCGTCGCATCGGTGATGTTGGTCGCTGCCGTCAGCGAGCCCATCTGGCCCATGAGCATGTCGCGCACAGCCGGGTCCGAGAAATCGGCCCTGTCTGGCGAAGTCGGGGCCTTTTTCAGGCGATAAAACGGGTTGATGACCAGCACCGAATACCCGGACTCGGCGAGCCGCCGCCCCATCTGCCGGAACGAGGTGCGCAGGCCAAAGATGTCAGGCCACACCAGCACGGCCGGATGCGCGCCCTTGGCAGGGTGCACAAAATAGGCGTCTGCCATGCCGTCCGGGGTCTTGATCTGGACTTCCGACTCCACCACCTCGGCGGCGTTGGCCACGGCCGGCAGCAGGGAAATCATGCCCGCGCCCAGCGTCAGGGCGCCGAACTGCCGGCGGGAAATCCCCCGGGCCTTCAGGTCGTATTCGATCTGGTCGTCAAACGAGTCTTGGTCACACATCCAACTTCTCCGGTGGCTTTTCGTCCACCGAAGTTACCCGAAAAACAACGCCGCAGCGATACGCCGCGCGCCGTTTCCCGGCCCGTGGCACTATCGCCGGGCGCAAACAAGACGCGCGACAAGGAGTGTCGAGCCGTGTCGTCACTGGATCTACTTAAACAAGAAAAACGCCAGCTGATCCGTCGCCATGCCCAGGGCAGCGATCTCATGGGATTGCGGCAGGTGCTGACCACGCTGGTGCCCCTGGCCCTGTTGGCCTGGGCGGCGGCTGCCAGCCTCGCCCTATCCGTCTGGCTGACGGCCGGCTTTACCCTGTTGCTCAGCTTGGTCATGGTGAGGGTGTTCGCGCTGATGCATGAGTGCGGCCATGGCAGCCTGTTCAAGACCCCTTGGCTCAACCGCGCGCAGGGTTTCGTATTCGGCGTGCTCTCCGGCATGCCGCAGTACGTCTGGGCCCAGCACCACGACTACCACCACCGCACCAACGGCAATTGGGACAAATACCGGGGCCCGCTGTCCACGCTGTCGGTGTCCGAATTCAATGCCCTTCCCGCACCGCGGCAACGCAGCTACCTGCTGGCCCGGCACCTGGCCCTGGCGCCCTTTGGCGGCTTTGTCTACTTGATCTTCAACCCGCGCTTTAACTGGCTCAAAGGCTGCCTTGCCCTTGCGCTGCACCTGCTCAAGGGCAAGGGCCCGGCCAGCTTCAAGACCCGCTACTGGCGCACCTGGCGCGAGTTCGGGCACATGTCAGCCAACAACGTCGTGCTGCTCAGCCTGTGGGTTCTGCTATCCAACCTGGCCGGCCCTACCGTGTTCTGGCCGATCTACCTGGTCAGCGTCTCATTGGCTGGCGGCGCCGGCATCGCGCTGTTCACGGTGCAGCACAACTTCGACAGCGCCTATGCCAGTCCGCAGGAAGGTTGGGATGCTGACCGGGGCGCGATCGATGGCACGAGCTTCCTGGTATTGCCGGCCTGGCTCAACTGGATCACCGCCAACATCGGCTACCACCATATCCATCACCTGTCGGCGGCCATTCCTGGCTACCGCCTCCCGGCCTGCCACGCCGAATATGCCCACCTCTTTGAACGAGTGCGACGCATCACGCTGGGGGAGATTCCGGCCCAGCTCAAGTGCCTGCTCTGGGATCGCAGCAGCCAGCAGATCATCTCCACCAGCGGCTACACGCCGCGCGCCACCGAACCGGAAAACGCATGAACAAGACCCTGGTCGCGAGCGCCGTGCTCGCTGCGCTGCTGCCGCTCAGCGGACTGGCGCAGGCTGTCACCGAACAGTCGTCGGAGCACCGTTACCAGCTGGACTTCCACGTCAACGACGCCGCATTAGCCGCCCTGCTCCCGCAGGGCTGGGAAGCTGCGGTAGCCACGCAGGGCCCCGCCAAAGACTGCAACCTGCGCCTGATCTTCATCGATCGCATCGCGATCTTCGGCAGCGACGGCAAGGCCGCCTCGCCAGCCAGCGAACGCCTGGTCTACCTGGCCGTGCCAGTACGGCAAACGGCCACGGGCACGACGGGCCAGATGATCCTCCACGGCCTCACCGACCACGCCGCCGACGCACCCGGTTGGTTTGGGGTCTATGCGCTGGCGACCGCGGAGACCTCGCGCAGCAGTGCCAGCCACAAGGGCACGACGACGGGGCGCGAAGACTGGGCTTTCAAAGCCGCCAGCGGTGAGCGCCTGAGCCTGCATGTGGAGTACGAACGCGGCGCGGCCATCAAGGGCGGCGGGGAAACCAAGTTCTTCCACCCGGGAGACCCAAGCCGCTACCAGGTCTTCCGGACCGACCAGACGCTGGACATCCAGCGCAACGCGACCACGGCACCACCCGACCACGTGCATCGCTTCAGCTACAAGGCCAGTGGCGGCAAACTCGCCACCCTGTTTGATGGCACGGAGAAGGTCGTGAGCTGGGACCTGATGCCCTCCTACACCCGGACCATCACGACCCCGTAAGGCTACTTGCCCAGGTTGTAGACCTGGGACACGCCGTTCTGCACGAAGGTGCAGCTGGCCTTGCCGTCCTTGCCGCAGACCTGTTCCTGCATCTTGATCATCTCGAGCTGGATGAACTGCTCGGGTGAGAGGTGCATGGACTCACGGTAGGCATTGTCGGCATTGGCGCGACTCTGCTCAGCGCGCAGGCGCTGGTCTTCGGCCAGCTTCTTCTGCATCTCGGTCTGGATACGCTGCTCCTGGGTCGCCGTCTCGATACGCTGGTGCTTCACTGAATCCGGCGGATTCGCCTTGCCCACCGTCATCGTCACCAGCTTCACCGGCAGGGCCTTGTCGGCGATGAACGAGACCAGCGCGTCGTGGATCTCGATGTCGATGGCGTCCAGCGCCGTGGTGCTGATGGCGGTTTCGTTCATGCCGCGCTTGCGCACGGCCTGGCGCACCATCGTCTTGAAGGGCTCTTCCAGGTTGTTGCGATACCAGTCAGGCCCAAACGTCTTGATCAGCGACACCGAGTCCGTCACCTGCAGCACCATGATGGCGTGGAAGGTAATCGGCACGCCATCCGAGGTCATCGTGTCGGGCAGTTCCGTCTCGAATTTCTGCGGCTGCATGTACACGTCGACGCCATCGGTCGTGAAGGCCCCGTAGGTCAGGCCGGTCTTAACCGGTACCTCATCCACACCACCGTGCCCAAAGATCCAGGGCTTCTTCACCAGCACGATCTCATGCCCGGCATTGGGTGAGAACTTGCTGCAGCCCGCTGCGGCAAGCACCACTGCCACGGCTACTCCGACCAGGGTCTTCCGAACGATCTGCATGCTGTTCCTCCTCAGGCAATCAGCCAGGTGAAATGGCCGCCCTCGGCGTGATGCTGTTCATGGCGCGTATGACGTCGGCTCTCGGCCGCCAGGCCCTTGACGATCAGGTAGTCAGCCCAGCGCGTCAGACCAAACAAACGCGTATCGGGCCGGGCCAGCAGGGCACCGACCTCCGTGCGCCACAGGCGGACTGCATCGCCATCCAGCGGGATGATGCGCGCGCCATTGGCCGTGAGGCGCTCGGCGATCTCTGCGCTCAGCGGAATGCGTGGGTCATGCAGAACCACCGAGGCGGACTGAACCGCAGCCAGCGTATCCAGCGCCGTGGCAGCACCCGCACTCCCAACGGTCGCGGCACTGGCCGCGGCAGCCACCCCTGCCCCGGTGAGAAACTGCCGGCGACTGGCGATCACATCATTCGGCTTGCTCATTTTTTTCCCTTGGCGAGATAGGTGGCGATCAGTGCCAGTTCCGGATCGCTGACTTCACCGCGCGAGATGCGCGGCATGTTGCCGATGCCCCGGCGCACGACGGTCTGCACGAACGGCACGATGAGGTCTTCGCGCTGCTCCAGCAAACCACCAGCCAGCATGCCAGGCCGGCGTGACAGGATGCCGGTACCCATGCCACCGGCGCGATGGCAGCGACCACAGGTCACGGCAAACAACACTTCGCCCTGCGAGGGGGCAGCGGCCTCTGCCACGGGCGGCCAGACCGGCGATGCGGCGCTGGTGGCCTGCTGGGCAAGGGCCGGCAGTTGCCAGCAGGCGACGGCCAGCAGCAGAAGGCTGAACGGACGAAAGCTCATTGACGCTCGCTCCTGTAACGACGCGGCCAGATGCCGCTCTTGCCGGGCGCCAGGATGCCATTCGGATCCAGCGCGTCCTTGATGGTCTCGTTGGCCTTGCGCAGCGCATGGCCGTTGAAGTCATAGGTGCCGGCCACCAGGTCCATGTAATCGAGGTGGGTACGGTACTCGCCATACCGCTTGGCGGTCGCGTCGGACACCAGCGCTTCAAAGAAGCCCTTCACGCGACCCATCATCTCCGGGTCATCCTTGTTGAAGAGGATCTGGTTCACGTTGACGATGTTGCGTTCGCCCATCGTGAAGGACCCGTGGTAGTCCATGCCAAACTTGCGATACAGGTCATAGGTGCGGCGGAACTGGTCCAGCGCATGGGCACCGGTAGACGGCAGGATGGGCGAATAGCCCAGGTGCCCGCCCCGACCCCCATGCCAGGCTGCATTCTGCAAGGGGAAGGTCACCGGGAAGCCCTGGAAGGGCGTCGGCTCCAGCGGTTGGCCCTGCTTCCAGTGCGTGATCTTCAGCGGCTGCGAGGTGCGCCGCGCAAAGGCCCGCTGGATGACCTTGGCAGAGGCTTCGTTGACCTCTTCATAGCCGTACAGGCGCAGGCTGGCCGACCACCAGCCAATGCCGAACTTCTTGCGGATGGCGGCGATGACGTCGTCGGGCAGCGCGCCGGGCTTGTCGTACCACTCTTTGCGGGTCGTCAGCACCGCGGCGCCGCGCAGCCAGCTACCCAACGATGGGGTGTGCTGCAACACTCCTTCGCGCCGCAGCGGCGCGATGACATCAACGGCCCAGCCCAGGTCGTCGGCATTCTCCATCTCGATGTCGAGTCCGATCATCGACTCGGGCGCGGGCATCAGCCACAGCCCCATCTTGGTCACGACGCCGAAATTCGACTGCACGAACATCTGGTCCCAGGCCGGACCAAACCCATAGCGATACAGGTTCCAGGTATCGGACTGGCTCATGGCACCCATGCCGGTACGCATCAGCTCGCCGCTGGGCAGCACGACTTCCATGCCGCAGATCTTGGAGGTGTGGTCGCCATAGGTGGTGTAGCCCACGCCACGGTCCAGCGCATTACCCATCACCGAGCCCCAACTGTTGCCCGGCGTGGACGTCCAGTAGGGCAGCTTGTGCTGCTGGAGATAATCGTAGAGGTCATAGAAGCCAACGCCCGGCTCTACCAAGGCAACGCCGTTCTGCGCATCGAACTCGATCTTCTTCATGCGCGAGAGGTCCAGCACCACCGAGCCCTTCAGTCGCGGCGCGGCACCGCCATACCCGAAGTTCTTGCCGCGGCTGATCGGCCACAGCGGAATCTTGAACTCATTGGCCACGCGCAGCACGCCCTGTACCTGTTCGGCCGTCAGTGGCACCACGGCCGCGGCTGCCGCATGGGCTGCTTCATCGACCGCGAAATGATCGAGGTAGGTATCCCGATCCAGGTCGGTACTGAGTACCCACTCGTCACCGACGACCTTGGCAAAGGCCTTGAGGGCGCGATCCAGTTGGGAGGCGCTGACGCCGGGTGGCAATGCCAGTTTCATGCTGTGGCGATCCTTGTGCAGGCTGCGTTCAAAATCGTTGCGCTCGCAACAGATGTTAGTATTAACTCAATAATACGCAAGCGTTCAGCCAAGGTGCACCAAGACGCCGCATGGCCTGATATTTGCCCGCACACCCCAAGGGAGACTCCGACCATGAAGAAGACCGCCCTGCTTGGCCTGCTGCTTTCCCTGGGCCTGGTGGCGACCACGCTGCCAGCTGCCAACGTGGAATGGACCCCGGAACCGCGGGCCAATGCCGCCCTGCCCGCCGTCACGCGCGCCGACCTGTACAAGGTGCTCGACAGCTATCTCGCAGCCCTCAAGGTTCACGACGCCTCCCGCGTGAAGTGGGCGCCGCAGGTGCGCAACACCGAGAACAACGTCGCGTTGATGGTCGGCGATGGCCTGTGGGCCACGGTCACTGCGCTGGGCCCCTACGACCTGCGCATGGCCGACCCCCTTACCGGTCAGGTCGCGCTGTTCACCACCGCGACAGAAACCGACGAAACCTCGGCCATGACGCTGCGTCTGAAAGTCGTCAATGGCCAAGTCAGCGAGGCCGAGACGCTGGTGCTACGCCAGTCCGACTCCGGCATCCGCTTCGAAGGTCAGGTGTTCGAGAACCAGCCGGCCATGAACGAGATCCTGCCACCGGCCCAGCGCCTGCCCCGCCCCCGCATGATCTCGCTGGCCGATGGCTACTTCGACACGCTGCAACTCAACGACGGCACGCTGTTCACCAAGTTCCACGCCAACTGCAAGCGCATCGAGAACGGCGTTCGCACGACGCAGAACGCCACCTTTGCCGTCGTGTCGGTTGCACGACTGGGCTGTGAAGAACAGTTCCGCATGGGCAACTACCGTTATGACGATCGCCTGCGTGCACGCCGCTTCCCGCTGGTGGATGAAGAGCGCGGCATCGTGCTGGCCATGGGGTTCATCGACCACTCCGGCCGCATCGGCGAGTACCGCCTGACCGACGGCACGCTGGTGAAGTCCCCGGTGCGCAGGCCGCACAGCTTTTACTTGTTCGAAGCCTTCAAGCTGAAGGACGGCAGCATCGAGCAGATCGAAGCCAACTTCGTGACCGTGCCGTACAACATGCCCTCGCCCTGGGACGATTGGGCGTCGCGCTGAAACTGAACCACGATTTCGGGCAGAATTGGCGCCCATGAGCCGCCTTCACTATTTTTTCGACCCGCTGTGCGGGTGGTGCTATGGCATCGCCCCGCTGATTGCTGCCGCCGAGCACCTGCCCGGCGTGGAAATGCGCCTGCACGGCGGCGGACTCTGGCCACAGCCCACGGTCCTGCCGCCGGCCATGCGGGAAAAGATCCGCGGGTACGATGCCCACCTGAGTCGGCTCACCGGCCAGCCCCACGGCAAGGCCTATCTCGAAGAACTGCTGCCCAGCGACCACATGGTGCTGGACTCGGCACCCACGACGGCTGCGGTCCTCGCCGCGGGCACGCTGCGCCCCGGCGGTGACCTGGTCATGCTGCGGGCCATCCAGCGCGCGCATTACATCGACGGCGCGCATGTGGTTCAGCGCGAAACGTTGCTGCGACTGGCGATCGCCGAAGGCTTCGATGCAGTGGCCTTCGCCGCAGCGCGAGACGCCGCTGCCCCCGAGGCGCATATCGCCGAATCACAGGCGCTAATGCGCAAGCTGGGGGTCACCGGCTTCCCGGCCACCTTCGTCGAGCATCGTGGCAGCTTCACCGAAGTATCGCCGCAAGACTATTTCGCCAACCCGGGCGGGTATGTGGCGGCCATCCAGGCAGCGCTCGGCGAACCCTTGCACTAGACAGCGGTCCAAGTCGGTTCGCCTGGACACATTGGTTTAGAATCCGCGCCGTGCAGAACACCCAGAACCGCGCCCCGACTTCGGCGGCCTTCGCCTTTATCTTCATTACCGTAGCACTCGACATGATGGCCGTTGGCATCGTGGCGCCGGTACTGCCCAAGCTCATCATCGATTTCGAGCACGGCGATGTCGCGCGGGCCGCTGGCTACGCGGGCCTGTTCGCCACGCTGTGGGCGGCCATGCAGTTCATCTTCTCGCCCATCATCGGTGCCGCCTCGGACCGGTTCGGACGCCGTACGGTGATCCTGCTGTCGAACTTCGGCCTGGGCCTGGATTACGTGCTGATGGCCCTTGCCCCGACGCTGGGCTGGCTCTTCGTCGGACGGCTGATTTCGGGCATCACCTCGGCCAGTTACCCCACGGCCGGCGCGTACATCGCCGATGTCACGCCTCCGCAGGAGCGGGCGGCCAAGTTCGGCATGCTCGGCGCTGCCTTCGGCCTCGGATTCATCATTGGACCGGCGCTGGGCGGCTTACTGGGCGGCATCGACCTGCGACTGCCCTTCTGGACCGCCGGCGCCCTGAGCCTCGCCAATGCGGCCTACGGCTTCTTCATCCTGCCGGAGTCCCTGCCACCCGAGAAACGCCGCCCCTTCAGCCTGCGCAACGCCCACGTCTTCGGATCGCTGAAACTGCTGCGTTCTCACCCCGAACTGCTGGGGCTGGCCTGTGCCGTGTTCTTCATGGCACTGGCCCATGAGTCGCTCCCGAATGTCTTTGTGCTGTACACGGACCAGCGCTACGGCTGGAGCGAGACCGGCGTGGGACTGGCGCTGGCGCTGGTTGGCCTGGGTTCTGCGACCGTGTCGATGACCGTCGTCCGTCCGCTCGTGCGGCGCGTCGGCGAGCGGCAGACTGCACTCATAGGGCTGTTGTTCGGCATGGCGGGGTGCTGCGTCTTCGCCGCTGCCCAGACCGGCGCTGTCTTCCTCTGCGGCATCCTCTTCATTGCCCTGTGGGGTGTTGCAGGCCCCTCCATCCAATCGTTGATGAGCCATCGGGTAGACCCCACCGAACAGGGACAGCTGCAAGGGGCCATCAGCAGCCTGCGCGCCCTGACCGGCATGATCGGGCCCATCCTCTTCACCCAGGTCTTCTCAACGGCCGTCAAACGCGGCGGCAGCCTCTTGCTGGGAGCGCCCTACTTCCTGTCTGCAGGGCTGCTGCTGGTAGCACTGTTCATCGGCCTGCGCGTTCTACCACGACGCCAAGTCGCTGCGGCAGCGGCCTGAATCAGGGCCCGGACGGCGCCTCCGCCGGTGCGCCAGATGCCTTGGGCTTGCGCTTCGGGTGAAGGTCGGCAATCAGCTTTTCAGCCTCGACCTTCGTGAGCTTCTGGATGGAGCTGATGGTGATGCGATCGGGCATGCCACCGGGGATCAGGATGGCGTCAAAGCCATACCCACAGATGCGCCCGTTGTGATCGCCATCCAGCACACCGATGGCCACATTGAAGGTCAGGTCGTTGGACGGGAAGTTCAACTGAACCAGGTAAGGATCATGCCGGCCCGGTCCATAAAGGAGCAGGTGCGCACGGTCCAGATCGCTCCAGTCGCTGACCACCGTGGTAAAGAGGCAATCCTCTTTCTTGCCGGTGGGCCAGGAAACCTGGGGATCGCCCGATTTGACGGCAGGCGTACCGCAAGCCAGCAAGCCCAAAGCTAGCAAGACAAACGCCACAAGCTGCCAGGTGGGGCGTGCAAGACGGTCGACGAAATAACTGCTCACGTCATTCTCCTCGGGCAGACGGGCGATCCTGCCCTGTAGCCCGAGTATGACCGGGGGCAAGGTTCACGGGTTCGCGGCCAACCGAACCCGCTGTCAGACAAACTACTTACTGGCGGCCTTCTTGCGCCGGGGCCGGGCGGGCGCTGCCGTGACAGACGCCGGAGCGGACGCCATCAATTCGATCAGGTAGTTACGGAACGGGCCGCCCAGGGTCGAATGGTTCATGGCGTACTCGACCGTCGCCTGCAGGTAACCCAGCTTACTGCCGCAGTCATAGCGCTTTCCCTCGAACCGGTAGGCATAAACAGCCTGTTCTTTCATGAGGCGGGCAATGCCATCGGTCAGCTGGATTTCGCCACCGGCGCCCTGCCCGATCTTTTCGAGGTGCGCAAAGATCTTCGGCGTCAGCACGTAGCGACCCACGACGGCCAGATTAGACGGTGCCTTCGCAGGCTTGGGCTTTTCGACGATGCCGTAGATGCGACTGACCTTTGCCGGCAGCCCGTGGGTCTCGACGATGCCGTACTTGTCGGTATCGTTGTGAGGCACTTCTTCAACGCCCAGCACGCTGCAGCCCTTGCTGTTATAGACCGAGGCCATCTGCTTGAGGCAGGGGACGCCGGCGTCGATCAGGTCATCGGCCAGATGCACAAAGAAAGGCTCGTTGCCGACCGCCGGCTGGGCGCACAGCACGGCGTGTCCCAGTCCCAGCGGCGCGGGTTGGCGGATGTAGATGCACGAGGCGTATTTGGGCAGCACGCTACGCACCTGTGCGGCCAGTTCGGATTTGCCCTGGGCCTCGAGCAGGTTCTCAAGCTCCGCATCCGTATCGAAATGGTCTTCGATGGCGCGCTTGGAGGCGCCCGTCACAAACACCAGCCGCCGCGCCCCCGCCAGCAGTGCTTCTTCGACCGCGTATTGGATGAGCGGCTTGTCGACAACCGGCAGCATTTCCTTGGGACTGGCCTTGGTAGCCGGAAGAAAACGAGTGCCACGTCCTGCAACAGGAAAAACCGCCGTCCGGATAACTGCCTTGGCCACGTTGCACTCGCCTTTGCCGTAGAAGATGCCCCCGATACTAGACCAAACTCATGACACCCTGCGACACCGGGGGTCTCATTTACTTAGCGGCGCACAGGCGCTGCGACGGGCGCTGATTTGTCGATGCGGATATCCGGTTTGTTTTTCAGCACGGCTTTGGGACCGATTCCCTTCACCAGCCCTAATTCATCAGCCGATTTAAAGGGGCCGTGCTTGCTGCGGTACTCCACGATTGCCTGGGCACGCTTCAGGCCAATGCCCTTGAGTTCGTGGGCAATGGTGGTGGCATCGGCACTGTTGATGTTCACCGGGCCAGCCCCCGCAACGGACGGCAGCTGCAGGAAAGTCAGGACAAGAACGAGGGGGGCACACCGGGTGCCAACTGAAAACGTAACCATGAGGAAGCCTCCGTACATCGTGTGATGGAACGGGGCCCAGCGTATTCAAGGAAGGTGCGGGAAGCCCGCAGACAAACAGGCCGGAATGGCCGATTTATCAGTCGCGAATCGGACTGTCGGCGCCGTCGTTGACGCGCTCGCGCAGGTCCTTGCCCGGCTTGAAGTGCGGGACATACTTGCCAGACAGCGCCACCGCTTCACCCGTCTTCGGGTTGCGGCCCTGGCGAGGCGGCCGGAAATGCAGAGAGAAACTGCCGAAACCCCGGATCTCGATGCGCTCGCCCTGTGAAAGTGCGTCGCTCATGATCTCCAGAATCTGCTTGAGGGCCAGCTCCACGTCACGGGCGGGCAGATGCTTCTGCTTCGCCGTGATGATCTCAATGAGTTCGGACTTCGTCATAGGCGATGCCTTTGCTCCCGGCGCGACAGGCGCCGCGCACCGTTACCGGTGCGCGGCCCATGCGTCGGTCAATCCCTGTCGGCGTTGTCGATCTGCTCCTTGAGCAGATCGCCAAGGCTGGTGCCGGAAGCACTGCTGCCGGTTTCAGTACGATAGTTCTGAACCGTCTCAGCCTCTTCGTGCATTTCCTTGGCCTTGATCGACAGCGAGATCGTGCGGGTCTTGCGGTCGACACCGATGAACTTCGCTTCGACTTCCTCGCCCACCTTCAGGACAGTGCGCGCATCGTCGATGCGGTCACGGCCCAGCTCGGTGGCACGCAGCTGGCCTTCGATGCCATTGCCCAGGTCGATGACCGCGCCGCGCGCGTCCACTTCCTTGACCGTGCCGATGACAACCGTGCCACGCGGGTTCTCGGCGATGTAGCCCGAGAACGGGTCCTTGGCCATCTGCTTGACGCCCAGGGAAATGCGCTCACGCTCCGGGTCGATCGACAGCACCATGGCTTCGAGCAACTGGCCCTTCTGGTAGCTGCGAACGGCTTCCTCGCCAGGCACATCCCACGAGATGTCCGACAGGTGCACCAGGCCGTCGATGTTGCCAGCCAGGCCGATGAAGATGCCGAAGTCGGTGATCGACTTGATCTGGCCCGACACGCGGTCGCCCCGGTTGAAGTTCTCGGCAAACTCCTTCCACGGGTTGGCCTTGCACTGCTTGAGGCCCAGCGAGATGCGACGACGCTCTTCGTCGACGTCCAGCACCATGACCTCGACCTCTTCGCCCGTGTGGACGACCTTGGCCGGGTTGACGTTCTTGTTGGTCCAGTCCATTTCGGACACATGGACCAGGCCTTCGACGCCGTCCTCGATCTCCACGAACGCGCCGTAGTCGGCGATGTTCGTGACCTTACCGAACACATGCGTGTTCGGCGGGTAGCGGCGGGCGATGTTCTCCCACGGATCGGCGCCCAGCTGCTTGAGGCCCAGCGAGACACGCGAACGCTCGCGGTCGAACTTGAGGATGCGCACTTCGACTTCGGCACCCACCTGCACGACTTCGGAAGGGTGCTTGACGCGCTTCCAGGCCATGTCGGTGATGTGCAGCAGGCCGTCGATGCCGCCGAGGTCCACGAATGCACCGTAGTCGGTGAGGTTCTTGACCACACCCTTGACGACTGCGCCTTCCTGCAGGTTTTCCATGAGCGCGCTGCGCTCTGCGGAGAACTCCTGCTCGACGACGGCGCGGCGCGAGACCACGACGTTGTTGCGCTTCTGGTCAAGCTTGATGACCTTGAATTCAAGCGGCTTGCCTTCCAGGTAGGCCGTGTCGCGCACCGGGCGGACATCGACCAGCGAACCCGGCAGGAACGCGCGGACATTCTCGAGCTCGACGGTGAAACCGCCCTTGACGCGACCGGTGATGACACCGGTGACGATCTCGGCGTCGTTGAACGCCTTCTCGAGGCGCGTCCAGGTGCGGGCGCGCTTGGCCTTCTCACGCGACAGTCGGGTCTCGCCATTGCCGTCTTCCACGGCATCCAGGGCGACCTCAACCTCGTCACCGGCCACAACTTCGATTTCACCGCGTTCATTGCGGAACTGATCGATGGGGATCACGGCCTCGGACTTCAGGCCAACGTTCACGATCACCATGTCGTCGCCGACACTGATGACCAGGCCCGTCAGGATCATCCCCGGGCGCATCCGTTGGTTGGCAAGGCTTTGTTCGAACAGTTCGCTAAATGATTCGGTCATACACTCACTCGTTGCGCGCGCTTGCATCCTGCAGCACTGCGGTTTGCTAGTTGATACGCCTCCGATCCCTTGGAGGCAGCCTGTAAATTCTCAGCCTTCGGCGATGCCCAGCCCTCGCTCTTGGGCGAGTCCGAGCACCCTGTCGACCACTTGCTCGATGCTCAAGGGCGTGGAATCCACGACGATGGCATCGGCCGCCGGCTTCAGGGGCGCCACGGCGCGACCGGAGTCACGCGCGTCCCGTTCCGCGATCTCGCGCGAAAGGGCGGCAAGGCTAACACCCGTTTCCTTGTCTTTCAACTGGTTATAGCGTCTTCGGGCCCGCTCTTCCGGGCTGGCCGTGAGGTAGATCTTGAGGCTGGCAGCAGGGAAAACGACCGTGCCCATGTCCCGACCGTCCGCCACCAGACCGGGCGGCATCGCGAAGTCGCGCTGCCGCTGCAGCAAGGCGTCGCGCACCGGCGGCCAGGCAGCCACGCGCGAGGCACCCATGCCAGCCGTTTCGCTGCGGATGGCGTCGGTGATGTCCGTACGCGCCTCGCCCAGCAGCACCTGCTCACCGCCGTCCGGGCGGGTGCCGAAGCGCACCACCAGGCTGCGAGCAACGGCCACATGGCCCGCCACGTCATCCGGGGCAAGCTGCTGCAGCGCGCCGGCGTAAGCCACGATGCGGTACAGGGCGCCACTGTCGAGCAGGTGCCAGCCCAGCCGGGCTGCTACGGCGCGACAAATGGTGCCTTTGCCGGAGCCGCTGGGTCCGTCGATCGCCAGGACCGGGACAGCCTGGGTCACGCCGGATAGACCTGCAGGCCGGCGGCCTGCGCCACCTCTACGAAACCGGGGAACGAGGTGCCCACGTTCTCGACGTCCTCGACCACGATGTCACCGTCACAGCGCAGGCTGGCGACCGAAAAGGACATGGCGACGCGGTGGTCGCCATGGCTGTCGATCGTGCCGCCGGTGAACCGGCCGCCCTGGATGCGGATGCCATCCGGCAGCAGTTCGTTCACGATGCCCAGCCGGGTCAGCCCCTCGGCCATCACGGCGAGCCGGTCGCTTTCCTTCACGCGCAGCTCTTCGGCGCCAGTTACCAGCGTCTCTCCGCTCGCGCAGGCGGCGGCGATGAACAGGATCGGAAATTCGTCGATGGACAGGGGAACGAGTTCCTCGGGAACCTGGATGCCTTTGAGGCTGGAAGCGCGCACTTCAATGTCGGCAATTGGCTCGGTGCCCGCTTCGTTGCGGGGATGCACGCGGATGTCCGCACCCATGAGCCGCAGGATATCCAGCAAACCCGTGCGCGTCGGATTGATGCCGACGTTCTCGATGGTGAACCCAGGCAGCCCGGCAATCACGCCGGCCACAATAAAAAACGCCGCCGATGAAAAATCCCCCGGGACGCTAACGGGCGCTGCGGTCAGCGACTGACCACCCGCCATCCACACCTGCCCGGCTTCGCGACGCAACTGGACGCCGAAGGCCTCGAGCATGCGCTCCGTGTGGTCGCGCGTCGGCGCGGGCTCGGTGACCTTCGTCGTGCCCTCGGCCCGCAGTGCAGCCAGTAGCACGGCCGACTTCACCTGGGCGCTGGCCATCGGCAACACGTAGTCGACGGCGTGGAGCGTCGGCACAGGCAGGATCTTCACCGGTGGCTTGCCCTCCTGGGTCAGGATCTGCGCGCCCATGAGGCGCAGCGGACCGGCCACGCGCTCCATCGGCCGCCGCCGCAGCGATTCGTCGCCGGTCAGCGTCGAGGCAAACGGCTGACCCGCCAGCAGCCCCATGAACAGCCGGATGGCCGTGCCGGCATTGCCCATGTCGAGTTCACGCGCCGGCGCCGCCAGGCCCCGTGCGCCCACGCCGTGCACCCGCAACTGCGTGGGCGAAAGCTGTTCGACCTGCACACCCATCTGGCGCTGGGCTTCGAGCGTGGCCAGGCAATCGGCGCTGGCCAGGAAACCACTGACTTCCGTGGTGCCCGACGCAATGCCGCCGAGCATGAGGGAACGGTGAGAGATCGACTTGTCGCCGGGTACGCGTACGCGACCCCGGACCTGATCGACGGGGGAAACCCGGTAACGCGCGGTCATATCAACCCTGGCTGGTGAGGCACTGGCGCAGCGAGGTCACAAGACGCTCGTTCTGCTCCGGCGTGCCGATGGTGATTCGGATGCAACGCGACAAGCCATAACCGCCGACGGGACGCACGATCACGCCCTGGCGCAGCAGGCGATCGAACACCTGCTGCCCATCCAGGCCCCATGCGCCGACATCGGCCAGCACGAAGTTCCCTGCCGACGGAAAGAGCTTTACGCCCAGCGGTGGCAGCTCGCGGTGCAGGTAGGCCATGCCCGCCTCCACCAGCGCAACGGCCCGCTCGGCTTGCTGCGCATCGCCCAGTGCGGCCTCGGCAGCGGCGAGCGCCGGCAGGTTCACGTTGAACGGCTGGCGCACGCGGTTGAGCATGTCGGCCACATCGGGATGCGAGATGCCATACCCCACGCGCAGGCCCGCCAGCGCATGGGCCTTGGAGAAGGTCCGCAACACGACCAGGTTCGGGTACCGGGAAACAAGCTCGATGCCGTCCGGGCAATCAAAGCGCCGCGCATATTCGTAATAGGCTTCGTCCAGCACCACGATCGTGCTGCGCGGGACGGCATCCAGGAATGCACACACCTCAGCGGTCGGGCACCAGCTGCCCGTCGGGTTGTTGGGGTTGGCGATATAGACCAGCCTTGTGCTGTCATCGACCGCCGCACACATCGCCTGGAGGTCATGCCCATGGGGCATGGCCGAGTCCTCGACCTGGGCCGGCACGACCTTCGCAACGGCCCCCGTGGCGTGCACCACGAGCCCATAGATGGCAAAGGCGTACTGCGAAATAACCGCCGACACCTGCGGCGTCAGGAACGCCTCGGCCAGCAGCACCAGCAGGTCATTGGACCCGTTGCCCAGCGTGACCTGTGACGGCAACACGCCATGACGGCGGGCCAGCGCGACCTTCAGCTCATGGCCATTGCCGTCCGGATAGAGCCAGCAGTCGGCCAGGGACTGCTGCATGGCCGCCAACGCCAGGGGACTCGGCCCCAACGGATTTTCGTTGGAGGCCAGCTTCACGATATCGGTGAGGCCCAGCTCGCGGCTCAGCTCGCTCATCGGCTTGCCCGTCACATAGGGTGACAGGCTGCGAACCGCAGCCACCGCAAGGGCAGCAGGACTTGGCGAGGAATCAGCGGGGGTAGTCATGACAGGATCGCCCGTGGATAAGAGCCCAGGACCCGGAAGAGTGATGCGCGCTTTTCGAGGGCCGCCAGGGCTTTGGCGACCGCAACGTCTTCGGCATGCCCTTCGATGTCGATGAAGAACACGTAGTGCCACTTGCGTTTGCGCGAAGGGCGAGACTCGATGCGCGTCATGCTGACGCCCTGCGCGGCCAGGGGCTCGAGCAGTCGCAGCAATGCACCCGAGGCATCACCATCACCGGGCGACAGCAGGATCGTGGTCTTGTCGGCGCCGCTGGGACGCAGCAGCTTGCGGCCGATGACCAGGAAGCGCGTGGTGTTGTCCGGGCTGTCCTCGATCTTGGGCGCCAGGATTTCCAGGCCATAGATCTCTGCTGCCGTGTCGCTGGCAATCGCCGCCGTACCGCGTTCGTCACGCGCCCGGCGCGCGCCTTCGGCATTGCTGGAGACCGGCACGCGTTCAACGTTGGGCAGGTGTTCGTCCAGCCAGCCACGGCACTGCCCCAGCGCCTGCGGGTGGGCGCAGATGCGCACCACATCCTCAAAGCCCTTCATGCGGCCGATGAGGTAATGGTGGATGCGCAGCTCCACTTCACCGCAGATGTGCAGGCTGGTGTTAAGGAAGCGATCCAGCGTGTTGTTGACCGTGCCTTCGCTGGAATTCTCGATCGGCACGACACCGAAGTCAGCCGTGGCGGCCTGCACTTCCTGGAAGACCTCGTCGATCGACGGCAGCGACAGCGCACGCACGGAATGACCGAAGTGCTTGAGCACGGCAGCCTGCGTGAACGTACCTTCCGGCCCGAGGAAGGCCACCTTGAGCGGGTGCTCCTGCGCCAGGCAGGCCGACATGATCTCGCGGAACAGACGCAGGATCTCTTCGTCGCGCAGCGGCCCTTCGTTGCGGGCCACGGCCTGGCGCAGCACCTGCGCCTCGCGCTCCGGGCGATAGAAATCGACCGTGTGCCCCTCCTTGTGCTTGGAGATGCCCACCTGCTGGGCAAGGCGCGCCCGCGCATTGATCAGCGCATGGATCTGCGCATCAACCGAATCGATCTGCTCGCGGATCTGCTGCAGGCCCGCCTTCTGCTCCGGCGGTGCCGCGACAACCGCCGGTTTTTTCTTCTTGCGCTGAGTAGCCATGATGACCTTTGGACGCTGGGGACTACACGACGCGGGCCGAGAGCACTCCCTCGATGCTGCGGATCTTGGCCACCGTCGACTCATCAATGCTGCCGTCGGCATCGATCAGCGTGTAGGCCAGTTCGCCGCGGGACTTATTGAGCAGGTCCGCGATGTTGACCTTGTCCGCTGCCAGGCAGGTGGAGATCTGGCCCACCATGTTGGGCACATTGCTGTTGGCGATGGCCAACCGGGTCGTGCCCGGCAGCTTTGCCAACACCGCTTCAGGGAAGTTCACCGAGTTGCGGATGTTGCCGTTCTCGAGGAAGTCGCGCAGCTGATCAGCCGCCATCACGGCGCAGTTTTCCTCAGCCTCGTTGGTCGAGGCGCCCAGATGCGGCAGCGTGATGACCTTCGGATGGTCTTTCAGCGCGTTCTTCGGGAAGTCATTGACATAGCCATGCAGGTGGCCGGAATCCAGCGCAGCGATCACCGCCGCGTCGTCCACCGTCCCGGCCCGGGCGAAGTTCAGGATGATGCCGCCCTTGCGCATCAGGGCCAGGCGCGACGCATTGACGAGCCCCTTGGTGTGCTCATTGAGTGGCACATGCACGGTGATGATGTCGCAGCGTGAAAACAGGTCGTCCAGCGACAAGGCCTGCTGCACGCTCGCCGACAACTGCCAGGCACGCTGCACAGTGATCTGCGGATCGTAGCCGAGCACGTTCATGCCCAGGGCCAGCGCACTGTTGGCCACGGCCACGCCAATGGCGCCCAGACCAATGATGCCCAGCGTCTTGCCCGGCAGCTCGAAGCCGACGAAGTTCTTCTTGCCCTTCTCGACCGCGACGTCAATGGCCGCGTCATCGCCACTGAGGCCACGCGCAAACAGCCAGGCCGGACCGATGTTGCGGGCCGACAGCAGCATGCCAGCCAGCACGAGCTCCTTGACCGCGTTGGCATTGGCACCCGGCGTGTTGAACACCGGAATGCCACGCTTGGAGAGTGCAGCAATGGGCACGTTGTTGGTGCCGGCACCGGCGCGCGCGACGGCGCGCACGGATTCCGGCAGCTCCATCTTGTGCATGTCGGCGGAGCGCAGCAGCACCGCATCGGGACGGCCGATGTCGGAGGCGATTTCGTAACGGTCACGCGGCAGGCGGTCGAGCCCACGCGTGCTGATGTTGTTCAGGGTCAGAATGCGGAACGGATCAGCCATGGCGGCGCTGGAACTCCTGCATGAAGGCAATCAGGGCATCGACGCCTTCGGGCGGCATCGCGTTATAGATACTGGCGCGCATGCCACCCACCGAGCGATGGCCCTCGAGGTTGGCCAGGCCGGCCGCAGTGGCTTCGGTCAGGAAGGTCTTGTCGAGTTCCGGCTTGGCCAGCGTGAACGGCACGTTCATCCATGAGCGGAACGGCACGGGAACCGGGTTGCTGTAGAAGCCCGAGCCATCAATGGCCGCGTAGAGCTTGGCTGCCTTGAGGCGATTGCGCTCGCCCATGGCGGCCAGGCCACCGTTCTGCTTGAGCCACTTGAAAACCAGCCCTGCAATGTACCAGCCAAAGGTCGGCGGCGTGTTCGACATCGAGTCGGTCGCGGCCATTTCCTTGTAGTTCCAGATAGAGGGCGTGGTGGCACGCGCACGGCCGATCAGGTCATCGCGCACGATAACGACGCAGATGCCGGACGGGCCGATGTTCTTCTGTGCGCCACCGTAGATCAGGCCAAACCGGGACACATCGACCGGTCGCGACAGGATGGAGGACGAGAAGTCAGCCACCAGCGGCACGTCGCCGGTCTCGGGAATAAACGGGAATTCGACGCCGCCGATGGTCTCGTTGGGCGTGTAGTGCAGGTACGCCGCATTGGGCGTGCGCTTCCAGCTGGCCTCGTCGGGCACGGTGCAGTACTTCGTGTCGCCGCTGTCCGCCACGACATTGACCGTGGCGCAGTACGCCTTGGCCTCGGTGATGGCCTTCTTCGACCAGTTGCCCGTGTTGACGTAGTCGACCGTCGAATCGGCTGCCGCGATGTTCAGCGGAATCGCCGCGAACTGGCCCGAAGCGCCACCCTGCAGGAACAGCACTTTATAGTTCGACGGAATCGCCATCAGCTCGCGCAGGTCGGCCTCTGCCTCGGCGGCAACACCGATGAACGCCTTGCTGCGATGGCTCATTTCCATCACCGACATGCCGCTACCGCGCCAATCCGTCAGTTCGGCCTGGGCCTGTTCCAGGACCTCCAAGGGGAGCGTTGCGGGACCAGCAGCAAAATTGAATACGCGCACGGCGAACCTTCCTGGAACGGTCTAAAGGACAAGAATGAAGCCACGCAGTCTAACAGACGCGGGCAGGCCCTTCAGGGCGCGCTGGCTGCTGCGGCAGGGTCCAGGGAGGCCAGTTCGAGCCGGGGCGCGTGCCATTCCCACTGCCCCACCGTGCCGGGCAGCAAAACGCTCTCAAGCGCATCAGGGCGCTTTGCGGCCTCCTCGAAGAACACCACCTCAACGGGCCCCGCGTCGACCACGGGGCCCAGATGCAGTCGGCCCATCAGGACGAGACCATAAATAACCACGCCATGGGCCGCGAGCAGGCCGCCAATGACCACTGCCCGCCGACTCAGCAAGCCAGCGTCCCAAACACGAACGGCTCGCATCGGCTAACCGCCCACTAGTGCGTCACGGCCCCATCACCCTGGGCCTCGGTGGAGTCCCCCGCGGGGGCGCCCTCGGCCTCCTCGGTCAGGGTCTCGACACGCTCGACACCACTCAGGCGCTCGCCCTCATCCAGCTTGATGAGGCGCACACCCTGGGTATTGCGGCCGACGATCGACACATCGTTGACCGGCGTGCGGACCAGCGTGCCATTGGAACTGATCAACATCAGCTCATGGCCCGGGCCCACCTGCAACGCGGCCACCAGCGCGCCGTTGCGCTCGGAGGTCTGCAGGGCAATAACGCCCTGGCCGCCGCGCCCGTGCGAGGGGAAGTCTTCGACCGGCGTCCGCTTGCCGTAGCCGTTCTCCGATGCCGTCAGCACATGGCCCTCGCCGATGACGATCAGCGCGATCAGCCGCTGGTCATCGCCGAGCTTGATGCCGCGCACACCGGTGGAATCGCGACCCATCTGCCGCACTTCTTCCTCGTGGAAGCGGATGGCCTTGCCCTCGCTGCTGAACAGCATGATCTCGCGCTTGCCGTCGGTGAGCGCCACGCCCACCAGTCGGTCGTCATCGCGCAGGTCGACGGCGATGATGCCGGCGGTGCGCGGACGCGAGAACGCACTCAAAGGCGTCTTTTTCACCGTGCCGTGGCT
>CANGFJ010000023.1 GCA_947453065.1 Pseudomonadota bacterium | reverse complement strand
GCCAGTAGGCAGCGGGCTGTTCGATGCCCGCGGAGCGCAGAAGCAGCCCCGGCAGCACCCACAGTGCGAGCGCAGCCAGCAGGCCGGCGGGCGAATGGCTCGCGATAAACTGGCCGATAGAGACATGGGTCGCGAACACCAGCGTCAGCGTGAACATCACCAGGTAATCGCCCAATGTCGGTCGGTTCTGCAGCGGCACCTGCACCTGGAACGCATAGGCATAGCAGGCCAGCCACAGCAGCGAGCCCGCCACCGCAATACCCGCTGCCGCGAACAACAGCTTCAAACGCCCGTGCGGGGCAAGCCGCACGATGCGTGGTGCGGACAGCATTCGCCACCAGATGCCACCACACACCATCGGCGTGATCAGCACCAGGGTGGCGCCAAAGAACGTCTGCGGCAGGCGCGAGCCCGGCGGGCTCAGTGCAACCGGCAGGAAGGGCCCGACCAGCAGGAACGAGAGACCCGCCACGACCAGCACGCGCTGCAGCGGGCGCTGCCAGAACGCGATGCGCAGCAGCTGCAGCCAGGTGCTCACGCGTGCAGCGCCAGGAAGATGTCCTCGAGACCGAGCGGTTCGATCTCGATCTCGACATCGACGCCTGCCCATGCGGCGATGTCGGCCAGTTGCGACGCATCCCAGCGCTGCATGACGAGCTGCGCGCTGCGCCCCCGCGACGTGACCGAGAGGGCCGAGGGCAATGCCAGGGGCAACGCCAGGTCGCGCTCCGCGCGCAGGTGCAGCCGCACGACCGACTCCTTGAGCGCGTCCAGCTCGCCATCCCAGGTGAGTCGGCCCTCCCGAAGGATCCACAGGCGGTTGGCGACGCGCTCCAGGTCACCGACCAGATGCGAGGCATAGACAATCGTGCGCCGGGGATCGCCTGCGAGGTCGAGGATTTCGTGCATGAACTGGCGTCGCGCCACCGGATCGAGCGCCGAGGCCGGCTCGTCCAGCACCAGCAGCGCAGGCTGGTGCCCCAGGGCCAGCAACACCGACAGCTTCTGCCGCTCGCCGCCCGACAGCGTGCTGATGCGCCGGTCCAGCGGCAGCGCCCACTCGCGCGCCAGCCGCGCGATGAGCGCGGCATCCCACTGCCGGTGCAGCGAGGCCACGAAGGCCAGCTGCTGCGCACCGGTCAGCAGGCCTACCAGCTCGTCGTGTTGTGGGACAAAGCCGATCTGCGCCTTGGCCGCTGCCGGCAACCGGGCGCTGTCGTGGCCCAACACCGCGCAGCGCCCACTCGTGGGCAGCGCGAAGCCCAGCAGCAGCTCGAGCAAGGTGGACTTGCCGGCGCCGTTCTTGCCCAGCAGCCCCACGACCTGACCCGCCGGCAGCGACACGGTGACATCACGCAGGACATCGCGTCCGCCGATGCACTTGCCCAGCTCCTGCGTCTGGATCACTGGCTCGCTCATGGTTTCTTCCTCCAACTGCGGTCTATCAGCGCGGCAAGGTCGGCCGGGGACAGGTCCAGCTGCCGTGCAGCGGCCACCAGCTGCAGCGCCTGGGGCTCGATCTGCCGCACGCGCCGGGAGGGACTGGCTTGGGAGCCCTGCCCACCGGCCACCGTCATCGGCTTGCCCCGATGGCGCTGGAGCAAACCTTCGGCCTCGAGCTGGCTATAGGCCTTGGAAATGGTCATGGGATTGACAGCGTGCTCGAGCGCGAGCTCGCGTACCGACGGCAGCGCTGCGCCCTCGGCCAGCTGACCGCTGGCCACGAGGCGACGAACCTGCTCGACCACCTGTCGGTAGAGCGGGATGCCGGAACCGGGATGCAGAATGAACACGGGGCAACGCCCTACCTGGACATGTGTATTACTACGCTAATACACAAGGCCTACACCGTCAAGCCGCCCCCCCTCAGCCGAAGTTGATGCGCGCCTGCAGGTTGGTGCGCGAGTCCGCGTTGGTCAGTGCCTCATCCAGGCTGATGCGGCCTTCGCGATAGAGGGTGTACAGGGCCGTATCGAAACTCTGGATGTCGCGGTCGGCGCTGTTGCGGATGGCATCCTTGACCGCCATGACGTCGCCCTTGCCCATCAAGTCGGCGATGTGCGCCGTGTTGAGCATGACCTCGATCGCCGCAACCCGCTTGCCGTCCACGCCAGGCACCAGGCGCTGGGCCAGGATGGCGCGCAGGTACTGCGAGAGGTCCATCTGCACCTGGTGGTGCTGCTGGTGCGGAAACAGGTTGATGATGCGATCGAGCGTCTCGGCGCAGTTGTTGGCGTGCAGGGTTGCCAGCACCAGGTGCCCGGTGCCGGCCAGCGTCAGCGCCGCCTGCATGCTCTCGCGGTCGCGGATCTCACCGATGAGGATGACATCGGGCGCAGCACGCATGACGCCGCGCAGCGCGCGCTCATAGGAGCGCGTATCGAGGCCAACCTCGCGCTGGTTGACGATCGATTTCTTGTTGTTGTGCAGGAACTCGATCGGGTCTTCGATCGTGACAATGTGATCGGAGTGGTTCTCGTTGCGGTAGTTGATCATGGCTGCAAGCGTGGTCGACTTGCCCGACCCGGTCGCCCCCACCATCAGCACCAGGCCGCGCTTGAGCTTGACCAGGTCTACCAGCGACTGGGGCAGCCCCAACTGCTCGATCTGGGGCATTTCGGCCACGATGTAGCGCATGACCATGGACGGTGAGCCGCGCTGCATGAAGATGTTGACGCGGAAGCGGCCAAGGCCCGGCTCTGACACCGCAAAATCGATCTCCAGTTCACGCCGGAAGAATTCCAGCTGTTCTGTCGACATCAGCGAATAAGCCGCCGAGCGAACGGCGTCCGGCGACAGCACGTTCTTGTTCACCGGGAAGATCTTGCCCTCGATCTTGATCTTGATCGGCGCGTTGGCCGTGAAGAACAAGTCCGAGGCCTTGCGCTCCACCATCAGCCGAAACAACGGTCGCGTGTTGAGGCCGGCCGGCATACCGGACGCGCCAAGCCGGAACTCACCCGGCACATCAACCGAATCTGGCGCACTCATGTCAGAAAGGCTTGCCGTCATCATTTTCCGCACCCAGTAGCGTGAGGCCCCCGGCGTCGTCTGCCTGCCGGCTGTCGCGTTTGCTCTCCAGCTTCACGCGCAGTCGCAACTCGTTCTTGGAGTCGGCGTTGCGCATGGCATCTTCGTAGGAGATGTAGGCCTGCTCGTAGAGATCAAAGAGGCACTGGTCAAAGGTCTTCATGCCCATCCGGTTGGAGCGGGACATGACTTCCTTGATCTCGGCGACCTTGCCCTTGAAGATGAGATCCTGGATCAGCGGCGAATTGAGCATGATCTCGGTCGCGGCGATGCGCCCCTCGCCGCCTTCACGCGGCACCAGCCGCTGCGAGATCAGCCCGCGCAGGTTCAGCGACAGGTCCATCAGCACCTGCTCGCGCCGCTCCTCCGGGAAAAAATTGATGATGCGGTCCAGCGCCTGGTTGGAACTGTTGGCGTGCAGGGTCGCCAGCACCAGATGGCCCGTCTCGGCGAACTGGATGCCATATTCCATCGTCTCGCGATCGCGGATCTCGCCAATCAGGATGACGTCCGGCGCCTGGCGCAGGGTGTTCTTGAGGGCAGCCTGCCAGGAGTCCGTGTCGACGCCGACCTCGCGGTGCGTGACCACGCAGCCTTTGTGCGGATGAACGAACTCGACGGGGTCTTCGATGGTGACGATGTGGCCGCGTGTCTGTTCGTTGCGGTAGCCGAGCATTGCAGCCAGCGTGGTCGACTTGCCCGAGCCCGTACCGCCGACGATGATGACCAGGCCGCGCTTGGACAGCACGACATCGCGCAACACCGGTGGCAGGTCCAGCTCTTCGAAGCTGGGAATGGTGGCGTTGATCAGGCGGATGACGCAGCCCACCTGCCCCATCTGCATGAACGCGCTGACGCGAAAGCGCCCGATGCCCAGCGGCGAGATCGCAAAATTGCATTCTTTTGTGGCGTCGAATTCCCGCGACTGCCGATCGTTCATGATCGACCGCACCAGCATCGCCGACTCTTCGGGCGAGAGCTTGCGCTCGGACTGCGGCCGGACTTCGCCGTCAACCTTCACGGCAGGCGGAAAGCCCGCGGTAATGAACAGGTCGGAGGCCTTGCGCTCGACCACCCGGCGCAGGAGATCCTGCATGAGCTTGATGGCCTGTTCACGATCCATCAGAGCGCATCCTTGTTCTGGGCCTTGAAGCGGGCTTCTTCCTTGCTGACGAGGCCCCGGGACACCATGTCCGAGAGACACTGATCGAGGGTCTGCATGCCCTGGGCCTGGCCCGTCTGGATAGAGGAGTACATCTGCGCGATCTTGCCCTCGCGGATCAGGTTCCGGATCGCCGGGGTACCAATCATGATTTCGTGGGCCGCCACCCGACCGCCACCCACCTTCTTGAGCAGGGTCTGCGAGATGACCGCGCGCAGCGACTCCGACAGCATCGAGCGCACCATTTCTTTTTCGGCCGCCGGGAAGACATCGACGATGCGATCGATGGTCTTGGCCGCGGAACTGGTGTGCAGGGTGCCGAACACCAGGTGGCCCGTTTCGGCAGCGGTCAGCGCCAGCCGGATGGTCTCCAGGTCGCGCATTTCGCCGACCAGGATGATGTCAGGGTCTTCGCGTAGCGCCGAGCGCAGCGCCTCGGAAAAGCCCAGCGTGTCGCGGTGGACTTCGCGCTGGTTGACCAGGCAGCGCTTGGATTCGTGCACGAACTCGATCGGATCCTCGACGGTGAGGATGTGGTCCGGGCGGTTGTCGTTGCAGTGGTTGACCATGGCCGCAAGCGTCGTGGACTTGCCGGAGCCGGTAGGGCCGGTCACCAGCACCAGGCCGCGCGGCAACATGCACAGGTCGCGAAAGATCTTCGGCGTGCCCAGCTCGTCCAAACCCATGATCACCGACGGAATGCTGCGGAACACCGCACCAGCGCCACGCGCCTGGTTAAAGGCATTGACGCGGAAGCGCGCCAGCTTGGGGATCTCGAACGAGAAATCGGTCTCGAAGAACTCCTCGAAAGCTTTGCGCTGCTTGTCGTTCATGATGTCGTACACCATGCTGTGCACTTCCTTGTGGGACAGTGCAGGCATGTTGACGCGCTTCATGTCGCCGTCGACCCGTATCATCGGCGGTACGCCAGCTGAAAGATGCAGGTCAGAGGCGCGGTTCTTTACCGCAAACGCCAGCAACTGCGCGATATCGAGGGCCATTTACACTCCCGGTAGGTACGGCAGTATAGCCCCCACCCCGGACCCCCCCTATGTTAAGCACTGCTCAGAATTCACCGCTTCCACCCCTCGCAGCCAACCTGCTGCAAGTACGCGAGCGCATGGCGCAGGCCGCCGCCCTCGCAGGACGCAACCCGGACGCCCTCACTCTGATCGCCGTCAGCAAGGGCCAGTCGGTCGAGCACATGGATGCCGCGGCGCAACTGGGCCTGCGGGACTTCGGCGAGAACTACGTCACCGAGGCGCTGCCGAAGATCGCGCAGCTGGCCTCGCGGGGCCTGTGCTGGCATTTCATTGGTCGCATCCAGGCCAACAAGACGCGGATCATCGCCAGCTCGTTTGACTGGGTACACAGCGTGGACCGCAGCGACATTGCCGGGCGCCTCTCGTCGCAGCGCGGGCACTTCCTGCCCCCGCTCAATCTCTGCCTGCAGGTGAACGTACTGGGCGAAGCGAGCAAGGGCGGGGTAACGCCGGAGGAACTGCCGGTGCTGATCGACGCGGTGCTGGGCCTGCCGCGCATCCGGCTGCGGGGCCTGATGGGCATGTTGCCCTATGACGCCAGCCCGGCCCTGCAGGCCGAGGGATTTGGTCGGCTGCGCCAGCTCCTGGAAGTCGCGCAGGCGCGCGGCGTAGCGCTGGACACCCTGTCCATGGGGATGAGCGCCGATCTGGAGACCGCCATCGTGCAGGGCGCGACCCACCTGCGCATTGGCACGGCCCTGTTCGGTGAGCGCAGCGCTGGTCTGCCGGCCACGCCCGTCGAGTAGACTGTGCCCATGGAATCACTCAAAGACCTGCGCATCGCCCTGATCGGCGGCGGCAACATGGGACGGGGCCTGATCGGCGGACTGCTGGCACGCGGCCTGCCGCCGGCGCAGATCACCGTCGCGGACCTCAACATCGACGGCCTGGCCGACCTGCAGCGCCTTTATGGCGTCACCACCACCACCGACAACAGCGTCGCGGTACACGGCGCCGATGTCGTGGTCCTGGCGGTAAAACCCCAACAGATGGCGGCAGTCGTCACGGCCCTGCAGCCGGCGCTGGCGGCGACCCGGCCCGTCCTGCTCTCGGTGGCCGCGGGCATCCGCGCAGCCGACCTGGCGCGTTGGGCCGGCCCCGGTATCGCCGTCGTGCGCGCGATGCCCAACCGCCCCGCCCTCGTGGGCGCGGGTGCCTCGGGCCTGTACGCCGATGCCAGTGTGTCGGCCCCGCAGCGCGAACTGGCCGCGCGCGTCATGGCGGCCACGGGCCTGAGTGTCTGGGTCGACGATGAACCGCAGCTGGACCTGGTTACGGCCTTGTCGGGCAGTGGGCCGGCTTATTTCTTCCTGCTCGCCGAACTCATGGCCGAGGCAGCCATTGCCCGCGGCATGTCACCCGCGACGGCGCAGGCACTCGCGGCGCAGACCCTCGCGGGCGCGGGCCAGCTGGTCGCGGCAGAAAAGGACACCGATCTGGCACGCATGCGCGCGGAGGTGACGTCAAAGGGCGGGACGACGGAAGCGGCCCTGGCGCAGTTCGCCGCCCTGTCGTTGGGCAAGACCGTCAGCACGGCCATGGACGCGGCCGCCACGCGCAGCCGCGAACTGGCTGACTTGTTCGGCAAAGGCTAAAACCCATGAGCGCGCTGATCTTCCTCATCGACACGCTGGCCGGGCTGTACCTGATGGTGCTGCTGCTGCGTCTGTTGCTGCAGCTGGTGCGCGCTGATTTCCGCAACCCGCTGGCACGGGGCATCGTGCAGCTGAGCAATCCGCTGATCCTGCCCCTGCGGCGCGTGCTGCCGGCGGCACGACAGGTAGACAGCGCCTCGGTGGTGGCCGTGCTCGCCGTGCTGGCTGCCAAGGTGCTGGTGCTGTTCGCACTGGCCGGCATCGGCCTGCCCGAGCCGCTGCTGTTCCTGCGCACCCTGGCGCTTGAGCTGGCGCGCCTGCTGCTGCAGACCTATTTCTATCTCATCGTGGTCTATGCGCTGCTGTCGTTCCTGACGCCCGGCACCTACTCCCCCGCCCAGTCGCTGCTGGCGTCGTTGTGCGAGCCGGTGCTGCGCCGGATCCGTCGGCGCATCCCCGCCCTCAGCGGGCTGGACCTCTCCCCCCTCTGGGCGACCATCGGCATCCAGGCCCTGCTGCTGCTGTTGCGCTGACGGCAAGTCCCCGTCAGCGGTGGCTTTCCCCCAAGTCGTTGCGGATACACCACCTCCCGGATTGATGCGGCGTGCTTGCAGAGCCTAGAAAACAAGGGATTTCAAGCACGCAGCGAGACGCGAAATCTATTTGCGGCGCGAATTGCGTGTGTTATGTTTTGCGCCGATTGCTTCTGCGGGGATTTCCCCCGCAAAAGACCAACTAAAACCTCGCAGGAGTATCAGGCAATGGCGAAAAAAGGTGGCGCTCCGACCAAGTCGGAAATCTTGGCGACAATTTCCAAGGACACGGAACTGAGCCGCAAGCAGGTCAGCGCAGTGTTTGATTCGCTGCATGTGATCATCCGCAAGAGCCTCCGCAGCCACGGTCTCGTGACGCTGCCGGGCCTGCTGAAGCTCAAGGTCGTGAAGAAGCCCGCCACCAAGGCGCGTGAGGGCATCAACCCGTTCACGAAGGAAAAGCAGATGTTCAAGGCGAAGCCGGCGAGCAAGAAAGTGCGCGCGCTGCCGCTGAAGAACCTGAAGGCCATGGTCAACTAAGACCTGTCTTCGGCTCTCCGAGAGCAAGAAGCCCGGAAAACCTCGTGTTTCCCGGGCTTTTTTTATGGGTGCCGCCTCGGCGCGCCTAGCGTGCCCAGGCCACCACGGCTTCGCGCAGCTCATTGAGCTTGCCATGGAAGAAATGGCCGACGCCCTCCATGACCACCAGTTCCGGTGCCGGCTGCAGCGCGCGCGCGCAGGTGATGACGTCCTGCGGCGGGATCACTTCATCGGCATCGCCCTGCACGATCAACCACGGGCAGGCCGGCATCGGCACCGCGGCCGGTGAGTCGTAGTAGCGCGTGAAGGCTGGCGCAATGGTGACCAGTCGCGCGGCATCCTCGCCCCCGGGCTGGCGCGTGGCACGCAGCGCCACATGACCGCCAAAGGAAAACCCGGCCAACCACAGCGCTGCCCCCGGCCAGCGCTGACGACCAAAGGCCACGGCGGCCAGGGCATCGTCAGTTTCGCCACGGCCATCATCGAAACTGCCCTCGCTGGCGCCCACACCGCGGAAGTTGAAGCGAAGGGTGGGCAAGCCCAACTCCTGGAAGCTGCGTGCCAGGGTCGTGGCGACCTTGTTGTCCATCGTGCCGCCGTGCAGGGGGTGCGGGTGGCACACCACGGCAAATGCGGGTGGCATCGGGGCATCCGGCTCGCGGGGGTCCTCGATGACCGCCTGCAGCGCGCCGACGGGCCCGGGGATGAGCAGCCGCTCCGGACGGGGCGGCATCACGGTGTGTCGGCCTTGAAGTCCAGGGACGCGGAGTTGATGCAATAGCGCAGACCGGTGGGCTGCGGGCCATCATCAAACACATGCCCCAGGTGCGCATCACACTGCGCGCAGGTGACTTCGGTACGCACCATGCCGTGGCTGGTGTCGCGGTGCGCCTTCACGCGATCGCCGGCCAGCGGCAGCCAGAAGCTGGGCCAGCCGCAGCCGGCATCAAACTTCGTGTCGGAGCGGAACAGCTCGCTGCCACAGCAGACACAACTGTAAAGGCCGCCCTCGGTGTGGGCGGCGTACTTGCCGGTGAAGGGCCGCTCCGTGCCCTTCTCCTGCGTGACGTGGTACTGCAGCGACGACAATCGCTGCCGCAGCTCCTCTGCCGTGGGCTTGCTGGCACTCACGCCGCAGCCCCGACAAGCTTGACCAGCAGGCGGTTGAGCCGGCGGACATAGTCACCCGGGTTGCTGACCTGGCCCTGCTCGGTGAGCTGGGCCTGGTCGAACAGCAGCTGCGAGAGCTCGCTGAAGTCCTCGCCCTCGATGCCCTGCAGGCGCTGCACCAGCGGGTGCTGCAGGTTCACTTCCAGGCGCGGCTTGCCCGGCGGCAGGTCGTCGCGGCCGGCGGCGGCCATCATGCGGCGCATCTGTTCGCCCATATCGTCCTCGTCGCGCGTCAGGCAGGCCGGCGATTCGGTCAGGCGCGAGCTGGCCCGCACTTCCGAGACACCATCGCCCAGCGCGGCGCGCATGCGCTCGAAGAGGTCCTTGTGCGCCTCACTGGCGGCCTCATCGGCCTTCTTTTCGGCCTCGTCGGCAAGCTTGCCCAGGTCCAGGTCGCCGCGCGCGGCATCCTGAAAGCGCTTGCCGTCAAACTCCTGCAGCTGCCCCATGATCCACGGGTCAACGCGATCGCCCATCAGCAGCACTTCGAGGCCCTTGGCACGCAGGCGCTCGATGAACGGGCTGCTGCGGGCGGCTGAGCGGCTCTCGGCCAGCACGTAGTAGATGCGCTCCTGGCCTTCCTTCATGCGACCCACGTAGTCGGCCAGCGAGGTGCTGTCGTCATCGCCGGCCGTGTGCGTGCTGGCAAAGCGCAGCAACGGCAGCAGCTTGTCGCGGTTGGCGTAGTCCTCGCCGACGCCTTCCTTGATGACCTGGCCGAACTCCTTCCAGAACTTCACGTACTTTTCCGGCTCGTCCTTGGCCAGGCGGCTGATGAGGTCCAGGCCGCGCTTGGTCAGCGCGCCGCGCATGGCCTCCACGTCCGGGTCCTTCTGCAGCAGCTCGCGCGAGACGTTCAACGGCAGGTCGCTGGAATCGAGCACGCCCTTGATGAAGCGCAGGTACAGCGGCAGGAACTGCTCGGCGTCATCCATGATGTAGACGCGCCGCACGTGCAGCTTCAGACCCCGCGAGGCATCGCGCTGCCACAGGTCGAAGGGGGCCTGCGCCGGGACGTACAGCAGGCTGGTGTACTCGCGCTTGCCCTCGACCTTGTTGTGGCTCCAGGCCAGCGGTTCGTTGCCGTCATGCGTGATGTGACGGTAGAACTCGATGTATTCCTCGTCCTTGATCTCGGTGCGCGGGCGCGTCCACAGCGCCTGGGCCTGGTTGACGACCTCGTAATCCAGCGTGGGCTCGCCCTGCTTGGGCATGCGCACCGGGAAGGCGATGTGGTCGGAGTAGCGGCGCACCAGCGAGCGCAGGCGCCAGCCATCGGCGAATTCCTTGGCGTCGTCCTTCAGGTGCAGGATGACTGTGGTGCCGCGCGGGGCGTGCTCGACCGTCTCGACGGTAAAGTCGCCATCGGCCGCCGACTCCCAGCGCACACCCGCCGAGCTGGGCTCGCCGGCCTTGCGCGAGCGCACCTCGACGCGATCGGCCACGATGAAGGCCGAGTAGAAGCCGACGCCGAACTGGCCGATCAGGGCCGAATCCTTCTGCGCATCGCCGGTGAGCTTGCCGAAGAACTCGGCGGTGCCCGACTTGGCGATGGTGCCCAGGTGGGCAACCGCCTCGTCGCGGGTCATGCCGATGCCGTTGTCGCGGATGGACAGCGTGCCGGCCTTGTCGTCGTGCTCGATCCAGATGCCGAGTTCTTTCTCCTCGCCCAGCAGGGCCGGGTCGCCCAGCGACAGGAAGCGCAGCTTGTCGTTGGCGTCGGAGGCGTTGGAGATCAGCTCACGGAGGAAGATTTCCTTGTGGCTGTAGAGGGAATGGATCATGAGCTTCAGCAGCTCGCGGACCTCGGCTTTGAAGCCACGGGTCTCGGGGGCGGTGCTGGCGGCAGCGGCGGCGGCGTCGGTCATGGAAAGCTCCGGCTGGACGAATGAAAACGTCCGCCGGTAATAGGGGCTCTGACCCGCTAAATCAAGGTCGGCGCGCTATTTCTTCTTGGTGCCAGGTGCGGTATCGGGGTCCCAGCTGCCCCGGACCTTCTCGGCCCAGTGCTTGTAATTGGACAGACTGCCGAGGTTGCGGCTGATGGCCGCCTGGCGGGCACGACCCCGGCCCACGCGGACCACCCAGTCGGCATACAACTCCACCGTGCCTGGGATGCGCTGTTCGCCGGTGGGCGAGCTGTCTTCAACCGAAACGTCGGGGCTGCTCATGCGCAATGGCCTTGCTGTGCTGCGATCGCCCCGGGTTGGGACGTGTTGGGCAAAGCTTACGGCGCTGGGGGTAGCGCCAACAGGAACTGGGTCACAGTCACCCCACCAGCCGATAGCAGGGCTGGTAGGCGCTGCCAGGCAGCTTCATGCGCCCCTGCGCGACAAAGGCGCGCAGCAGCTGGTCCAGCAGCGCCAGGATCTGCGGATCGCCCCGCAGCTCGAACGGGCCTTCGCGCTCGATGGCCGCAATGCCCTGCTCTTTGACGTTGCCGGAGACAATACCCGAGAAGGCGCGTCGCAGGTTCGCCACCAGCAGGTGCGGGGGCTGGTCGCGATGCAGGGCCAGGGCCCGCATCGAATCGTGGGTCACGACAAAGGGGTGCTGGAACTCCTCGGGAATGTGCAGCAGCCAGTTGAAGTTGTAGGAATCGTTGCTCGCCCGGCGGTAGCTGCGCACGCGCGTCATGTCCTGCACCATGCGGCGGGCCACGTCGGCCGGCTCACCGATGATCACGCTGAATTTCGCCAGGGCCTCTGGACCGATGGCGGCGCCGATGAAGCGGCTCAGCTCCTCGAAATAAGGCGCACTGCTGGCCGGACCGGTGAACACCACGGGCAGGACCTGCTCGGCGTTGCGCGGATCGAGCAGGATGCCCAGCAGGTAGAGGATTTCCTCGGCCGTGCCGGCACCGCCCGGGAACACCACCACGCCATGGGCCAGGCGCACAAAGGCCTCCAGGCGCTTCTCGATGTCCGGCATCACCACCAGCTGGTTGACGATGGCGTTGGGCGGCTCGGCCGCGATGATGCCCGGCTCGGTCAGGCCGATATAACGACCCTGGGTGATGCGCTGCTTGGCATGGCCGATCGTGGCGCCCTTCATGGGGCCCTTCATCGCACCCGGGCCGCAGCCGGTGCAGACATCCAGGCCGCGCAGGCCCAGCTCGTAGCCGATCTGCTTGGTGTATTTGTATTCCACCGAATTGATGGAGTGGCCGCCCCAGCAGACGATCAGGTTCGGCTTGACCTTGCGCTCGAGCACGCGCGCGTTGCGCAGCACATGGAAGACCGCGTTGGTGATCGAGTCGGGCCGGTTAAGGTCGAAGCGCGAGCCCTGCTCGATCTCGTGGGCGATGAACACCACGTCGCGCAGCACCGCAAACAGGTGCTCCTTGATGCCGCGGATCATCTGGCCATCGACAAAGGCATTGGCCGGGGCGTTGCGGATCTCCAGGCGGATGCCCCAGGGATGGCGCACGACATGCACGTCGAAATGCCGGTAGCGGTCGAAGAGTTCTTTGGCGTTGTCGCTGTCGCTGCCGGTGTTGAGCACGGCCAGCGCGCACTTGCGGAACAGCGGATGGATGCCGCCGCGACCGGAATTGAGGAGCACCTCGATTTCGGACTGGGAGAGGTTCTCGAGACTGCCGCGCGGGCCTACGCTCGCGTCGACGACTTCCGGCAGGTCGATGACAGCTTCCAAAGTGGGCGGTGCCTCCTAAGGCAAAATCTCGATGGGCAGGTCGTTGCGGGTCAGCATCCAGATCTCGACCATGTCGGCGTTGGACACCGCGATGCAGCCATCGGTCCAGTCGCGCGTCTCGTAGTAGCTCGGTTCGCGCTTCAGGGTATTGGGCATGCCGTGGATCATGATGGCACCGCCCGGCTCCCAGCCACCGGCTTTCGCACGCTTGAGGTCGTCAGGGCCGGGATAGGAGATCTGGATCGACAGGAAATAGTCGCTGCGCGCGTTGCGGCGCGTGAGTCGGTAGTTGCCTTCCGGCGTGCGGAAGTCGCCTTCGCGCTCCTTGTGGCCCGTGGGGATGAGCCCCAGCGCCACCTTGTAGCTGCGCAGCACCTCGCCCCCCTGCAGCAGCTCCAGCCTGCGCGCGGCCTTGTACACCACGATGCGATCGGGGGTCGGCAAGCGCGAGACGTTGTCGGCAGGCGTATAGATCACCTGGCGCAGGGCACCCTCGGCCGCTTGCGTCCGCGCCGCGGCGGGAAACAGGACCGCCGCCAGAAGGCCAACCATCACAAGGACTGCAGCACTGCGTGACACGCGCGACCACCATTTAAAGGGACTGCAGTTGATTATAGGCACTGCAGGCGCCTGTGGGGACCGTGCAGCGCTCACACTACGGGGACTTCCTCGACCTTCGGCACCACGATCTTCACGCCAGCGCGCAGCGCGCCGAGGTGCAGGTCGGGGTTGTACTGCTGCAGCAACCACAGCGGCAGCTTCGCGTAACGCTGGGTCACGGCCCACAGCGAATCACCGCTGCGCGACACATACAGCTCTGTGCCGGTAACGCGATGACCCGCGAAGTAGCGGGACTGCAGCTGCTGATGGTAGTCCCGACGCTTCTGCTCGAAGCCAAGCCTGTCCACCTTGCTGAAATCGAGCTTTATGCGGCGACCCATGACCACCGGCGCGGACGGTCGCAAGGCATTGAGGTCGCGCAACCGCGTGGCGCTCACGCCCAGCCAGTCCGCATAAGCACTCAGGGTCTCGGCAGCGGCGATGCGGATGCTGCCGTCAGGGGCCACGGCATAGTCCAGCGGATCACTGAGCGGCGTCGGACCCGGCTGCGCCACCTGCGGATCGGTCGCGGCAAGGCGCGCCACCAGTTGTTCCCGGGTCCAGTCCGCCGCATCGTCCGGCAGGCGCAGGCGATACCCTTGCGGCACACGCCGCTGGCCTTGCCAGACGGGCGCAAGCAGCGCCGGATTCAACGCGGCCAGCCGGCTGCGGTCCACGTTGACCGCGCGCTCCAGGTCGGCCACGGGCACAGCGGCCGGCACTTCGACTTCCTTGAACCGGGCCACAGGGCGCCGCTGGATCGGGCCGAAATACTTCTCGGGATTGCGGTCGATCTCCAGCGCGGCCAGGAACGAGACATAGAAATTGCGCGACGCGAAGCCGAAGCTCTGGCTCCTGTGCTGTCGGACGATGGCCACGATGTCGGAGGTGCCCATCGTGTCGCGCGCGCGGCGCATACCGGCGGCGCCATGGTTGTAGGCCGTCAGCGCCAGCGGCCAGGTGCCCAGCAGGCGGTAGTTGAAGTCCAGCAATTGTGCCGCGGCCTCCGTTGCCCGGAACGGATCCATGCGCTCGTCCACGGCATCGTCGATGCGCAGGAAGCGACGCCCGGTCGAACGCATGAACTGCCAGAGGCCCGCTGCCCCAACCTTGGAGTAGGCCTCCGGATTGAAGGAGGACTCGACATGCGGCAAGGCGGCAAGGGCTGGCGGCAAGCCGAGGTGGCCCAGTGTCTCGGCGATATGTGCTTCCCAGGCACCGGAGCGCACGATGCCCTCGCGGAACCGGTCTGCCTGGCCCAACTGGAAGCGGATCTCGTCCATGGCCTGCACATAGCGCTCGGCCGAGGCCTCGCTACCGAATGCCAGCTGGATGCGGCGCTCCTCGGCGCTCAGATCGCTGGCACCCGCGGCCAACCGTCCCAGGATGCTGCGGTAGTGCTCGCGCAGACCATCCAGCTGTTCGCTGCGCTGCGCAGGCGTGGCGCCGGGTTCAACGTGCACCGTCTGGTAGACGACGCCCAGGTGGTGCTCGTCGTGAAGCAAACCCTCGGTCGTGGCCACCTCGGTATAGACGCGGATCCAGAACTGGACGTCGCGCTCGAGCTCGGGCGGCCGATACGCAAGGTCATCAGCCGCCCAGCCGATGCCCGATCCCAGCGCCAGGCAAGCCAGCAGCAGGCCCTGCAGCATCCACCGCCCGCCGTTTAGCAGCCTGCTTGTCGTACACACCTCTGCTTTCCGGGCGCCGCCGTGCCGGCGGCCACGCCGCGGCCCTGACAGGCCGGACAATAAGTTCAATCAGCCGAAAACTATATCGACGCGCTTACGCGCAAACAACCACGGGTTCTGTGAACCGATGCGCGAAAGCGCACTACCGCAATCACACACTGTTGCCAGCAACGGTGACACCCGTCACGGGCCCTGGCCCACGCAGCTGGTAGAACGTACCGACAGTTTTTCTGAACTCAGGCAGGCCCAGCGTGGATCCTCTCGCACAGCATCTGGAAGCCCCCGGCAGTACCGGGCAGGCAGCTTCGGCAGCAGCCAGCAACACGACACCGTGCAGCTTCGCGCAGATGCGGCTGCGGGTCGGGGACCAGCTGCACATGGAACTGCCCGGGCTGGCGAGTCACAAAAAATATTCCGTCACGCTGATCGGCTGGCTGGAAGGCCAGAGCGTCATCGTGAGTGCGCCACGCAGCGCGAATGTCAGTCGCCTTGTGAACCCCGGGGAAGTGGTGGTCCTGCGCACGTTCTCTGGCACGAACGTGTATGCGTTCCAATCGACAGTGACCATGACCCCGACGTCGCCGTTTATGTACCTGCACCTGAGCTTCCCGCAGCGGGTCGACAGCGTGACCATCCGCAGCGCGATGCGCAGCCGGCTGCACCTTCCCATCCAGATTACCCGTGGCGGCAAAGAAGACGCCGGCGCCATCCTGAACATTGGCGCCGCCGGCGCCCTCATCGAGTGCGCCGGGGTGCTGGCAAAAGATGACAGCCTCACCCTGGACGCAGCCTTCGAGCTACACGGCGTACCCGTCACCCTCAAGCTTTCGGCAGACGTTCGCAGCGCCAAGACCACCGCCCCGGGATCCGAGGCGCCGAGCCAATATGGCCTCCAGTTCCGCGACCTGAAGCCCAATGACCGCCTGGTCCTGGGCAGCCTGGTCTGCTACCAGATCCTGCAGGATCCGAACAACGCGGCCTGAGCTGCCGCTAGCCGCACTTCGAATCGCCGCAGTTCAGGCAGGTCATGCAGCCGTCCATCATGACCACGGCCGCGGTGCTGCACTTGCTGCACAGCTGCGCGCCTTCCGGGAAATGCGACTTGCTGAACGCATCCGTCTGCTTCTGGCGCGCCTCGAACTCGGCGCGCTTCTCGTCGACCAGCTTCTGCTGGTGCACGTCGAGCCCCACCACGCGCAGCAGGCCGATCATCTGCAGGTGCTTTTCGATGACATGGCCCAGCTCGGCGATGATCGAGGGCATGAACTTGCCACCCGGCTGCCAATAGCCACCACGCGGATCGAACACCGCCTTGAGCTCCTCGACCAGGAAGGTGACATCACCGCCCTTGCGGACCACAGCCGAGATGATGCGCGTCAATGCCACGATCCACTGGAAGTGGTCGAGGTTCTTCGAGTTGATGAAGATCTCGAAGGGGCGGCGCTGCTGGTGCTCGCTGCCCTCGTTGAGCACGATGTCGTTGATGGTCACGTACATCGCATGGTCTGAGACGGGCGTCTTGATCTTGTACGTGGAGCCGACCAGCATCTCGGGACGCTGGATCTCCTCGTGCATGCGGATGACCTTGGCGCTCTTGCCATCCTTGCCCTTGTAGGTGTCCGGGTCCGCCACGGCGGGCTCGGCCGGCTTTTCGTCCGGCTTGCGCACCCGGTATTTGACGATGCGCTTGTCGATCTTGAGCGAGGTCACTTGCCGTCCTCCGACAGGGTGGTCTGGTACTTGCCGTAATAGCCTTCTTTCAGGGCGTCATACAGGTTGGCAGCCGAGTGCATCTCGCCGTCGTACTCGATCTCCTGGTCACCAGCGACCTCGACCTCGCTGCCGTCATCCAGCGTGAACACATACTTGGTGTTCTTGAGGTCTTCTTCCTTCACGAGCACGCCCTGGAAGGCCTCGGGGTTGAAGCGGAAGGTGGTGCAACCCTTGAGGCCCTTCTCATGCGCATACAGGTAGATGTGCTTGAAGTCCTCGTACTTGTAGTCGGTGGGCACGTTGGCCGTCTTGGAGATGGACGAGTCGATCCACTTCTGCGAGGCGGCCTGGATGTCCACGTGCTGGGCCGGGGTCACGTCGTCGGCCGTCGTGAAGTACTCGGGCAGCTTCTTGCCGGCCTCGTTCGAGAACGGCATGGCATCGGCGTTGATCAGCTCGCGGTAGGCCAGCAACTCGAACGAGAAGACGTCGACCTTCTCTTTCGTCTTGCGGCCTTCGCGGATGACATTGCGGAAGTAATGGTGGGCGAACGAAGGCTCGATGCCGTTGCTGGCATTGTTAGCCAGCGACAGCGAGATCGTGCCGGTAGGCGCGATGGAGGTGTGGTGCGTGAAGCGCGCACCCACCTGCGCCAGCTCGTCGACCAGCTGCGGCGCGACTTCGGCCACGCGCTGCATGTAGCGACTGTAACGGGCGTGCAGCAGGCGTCCCGGGATCATCGCGCCGACCTTCCAGCCGTCGCGCTTCATCTCCGGACGCTTGCGCAGCATCTCGCCGGTGACAGCGAACTCTTCAGTCATGATCGGCGCCGGGCCCTTTTCGCGCGCCAGCTCCAGGCCCGCTTCCCAGCCCGCGACGGCCATCTCGCGCGACACCTGCTCGGTGAACTGCACCGACTCGTCGCTGCCGTACTTCATGCCCAGCAAGGTCATCGTGGAGCCCAGCCCCAGGAAGCCCATGCCATGGCGACGTTTGCGGGTGATCTCACCCCGCTGCTGCGACAGCGGCAGGCCGTTGATCTCGACGACGTTGTCGAGCATGCGCGTGAACACCTTCACGACCTCGCGGTACTCGTCCCAGTCGAAGCGGGCTTCGGTGGTGAAGGGCGCAATGACGAAGCGCGTGAGGTTGACCGAACCCAGCAGGCAGGACCCATAGGGCGGCAGCGGCTGCTCGCCACAGGGGTTGGTAGCGCGGATGTTCTCGCACCACCAGTTGTTGTTCATCTCATTGACGCGGTCAATGAGGATGAAGCCCGGCTCGGCGAAGTCATACGTGGACGACATGATGACGTCCCACATGCGGCGCGCCGGCAGGGTCTTGTAGACCTTGCAGGCCACCAGGCCTTCGTCGTTGACGACATAGCCGTCATGGATGGGCCATTCGCGCCACAGGAACTGGGTCGGATCGTTGAGCGCATCCTTGACCGGGTCGTGTTCCTTGACGCTCAGCGGGAAGGCCAGCTTCCAGTCAAGGTCTTCGCGCACGGCCTTCATGAATTCGTCGGTGATCAGCAGCGACAGGTTGAACTGCCGCAGGCGGCCGTTCTCGCGCTTGGCGCGGATGAACTCCATGGCGTCCGGATGGCCGACATCGAAGGTGCCCATCTGCGCGCCGCGACGGCCACCGGCCGACGACACGGTGAAACACATCTTGTCGTAGATATCCATGAACGACAGCGGACCGGAAGTGTAGGCGCCAGCGCCCGACACATACGCGCCGCGCGGACGCAGCGTCGAGAACTCGTAGCCGATGCCGCAACCAGCCTTCAGTGTCAGGCCCGCCTCATGCACCTTCTGCAGGATGTCATCCATCGAGTCGCGGATGATGCCGGACACGGTGCAGTTGATGGTCGAGGTGGCGGGCTTGTGCGCCCACGCACCGGCATTGGAGGTGATGCGGCCAGCGGGGATCGCGCCCTTGCGCAGCGCCCACAGGAACCGCTCGTGCCAGTGGGCACGCAGGCTTTCGGTCTCGATGTCGGCCAAGGCACGGGCCACACGCAGATACGTGTCATCCATGCTGTGGTCGACGGCCTCACCGTCTTTGGACGTGAGGCGGTATTTCTTGTCCCAGATGTCTACCGAGGCTTCCTGGAACCGGATGCTGTCGACGTCTTTGGGCACGATCTTCACGACACTGTTCATGGATCGCTTGTTCTCCCCTTGAATGCGAGCGCAGGCACAAGATGTAGTGCCAGCGGACGGAGACTAGATAACCGGAATATGCCCGTCAAGCGGCATTCTGAGGTTTCAGGGTTCCACTAAACTACTGCTGTGACAGACACTTACGACGATCCATAGGCATCTGACGCAATGCAAGCCGTACCCGCAAGTCCGCCTGCACACCCCCCGCTACAATCAACCTATTGTATCTCTCACCCCACATCGCCAACCCGCCGGGGGCCAGGCCGCGCCGGGGCGAAATAGCCCTTGAAACGGTCCGGGGCGTCCTCAGATCTGTGACAAGCGCGATGGGCGCAACACGCTGGACTACCCCCTGGAGGCGTATCCCGATGAGCATTGCAAGACAGGAACCCTGGAGCCTGCTGAGCCGGATCAACCGTGATTTCGACGGTTTCCTGAGTGGCCAGCCGGCAGCCGCTGCCGCCTACATCCCCGCCGTGGACGTGCGGGAAGAAGCCGAACGGTTTGTCGTTGAAGCCGACCTGCCGGGCGTGACCCCGGACGCGATCGAAGTCACTGCCGAAAAGGGCGTGCTGACCCTGCGCGGCGAGCGCAAGGCCGCCACACGCGAGGCCGCAGCCGGCTACGAGCGCATCGAGCGCGTGGCAGGCCGCTTCACCCGGCGCTTCGCGCTGCCCGACAACGTGCAGACCGACGCGATCCGCGCGCGTTTCAACCACGGCGTGCTGGAGGTCAGCATCCCGAAACAGCTGCAGGCCGCCCCGACGCGGGTGACGGTGGAAGCCGCCTGATGCCTTGAGGGCCGCAAGGCCTGTTTGTGGACCGTTCCCTCCCTTGGGCCCCGGCACGCGTGTCGGGGCCTTTTTTATGCGGTCGGTTACCATCGACGCATGCAAGTTTATTTAGTCGGTGGTGCAGTCCGGGACGGCCTGCTCGGGCGCGTGGCAAAGGAACGTGACTACGTGGTCACCGGCGCCACCGCGCAGCAGTTGCTGGACGCGGGCTACAAGCCGGTGGGCCGGGATTTCCCGGTGTTTCTGCATCCCGACACGCACTTCGAATACGCACTGGCACGGCGCGAACGCAAGACCGGTCCGGGCTACCGCGGCTTCATCACCGAGTTCTCGCCCGACATCAGCCTGGAAGAAGACCTCAAACGCCGCGACCTGACGATCAATGCCATCGCGCAGGCCGACGACGGCCAGCTCATTGACCCGTATGGCGGCCAGGCAGACCTGGCGGCGCGCAGCCTGCGCCATGTGTCCGAGGCCTTCAGCGAGGACCCGGTGCGCATCCTGCGGGTGGCGCGGTTTGCCGCGCGCTTCGCCGAACTGGGCTTCACCGTGCACCCCGAGACGCTCGCGCTGATGCGGCAGATGGTCGCTGCGGGCGAAGCCAATGCCCTGGTGGCCGAACGCGTGTGGCAGGAAACCGAACGCGCCCTCGGCGAGGCGCGGCCGGACGTCTTTTTCAGCGTACTGCGCGACTGCGGCGCACTGGCCGTCATCTTCCCCGAAGTCGATCGGCTCTTCGGCGTGCCGCAGCCGGAGCAGTGGCACCCGGAGATCGACACGGGCCTGCACGTGCTGCTGTGCCTGCGGCGCGCCGCGGACCTGCAGGCCTCCGCCGCCGTGCGCTTTGCGACGCTCGCGCACGACCTGGGCAAGGCGCTGACGCCACAGGCGGCCTGGCCCAAACACCATGGCCACGAAGGCCATGGCGTGGCGCTCGTCGACCAGCTCTGCGACCGCGTGAAACCCCCGGCGGCTTTCCGCGACCTGGCCCGCCTGGCCTGCCGCCACCACGGCAACCTGCATCGTGCCTTTGAGCTACGCGCCGATACTTTGCTCGACCTGATGGAAAGCTGCGATGCGTTCCGCCGGGCGGACCGCTTCAGCGAACTGCTGCTGGCCTGCCAGATCGATGCGCAGGGACGCACGGGCCTGGCCGAAAAGCCCTACCCGCAGCGCGCGTATGTAGAGCAGGCGCGCACCGCGGCAGCGGCGGTCATGCTGACCGAGGCAGACCGCACAGGGCTCAAAGGGCCGCAGATCGCCGCCGCCCTGCGGGCACGCCGGCTGGCGGTGCTCGAACCCCTGCGCGAGGCCGCTAGAGCCGGCTGAGCAGGTCCTGGTGGACGAAGCCGGCCAGCGGCGCGTCCCAACCACGCCCCAGCGCCAGGACCTTGAAGGCCTCGCCCATTTCCTCGGGCATCAGCAGCGCCCGCGCCTGGCTGACCCGCCGCGCACGCGCCACCCCCTCTGGCGCTGCGGCGATCTGCCCCTCAATGCCCGTGCCCAGCAGGAAGGCGGCCTGCGTGGTGAAGCCCAGCACCTCCAGCCCGCAGTCATCGGCCGCCTCGGCCACGCGCGTGAAATCCACCCAGGCGGTCAGGTCCTGCAG
>CANGFJ010000022.1 GCA_947453065.1 Pseudomonadota bacterium | reverse complement strand
TGCAGCCGGCCGCGCCCAGCATCGTCATCAGCGCATCCATGTCGTCGCCATCGGCTTCGGCGTGGTTGGTGTAGCAAATGTCGCAGCCCATCGGCAGGCCCAGCAGCTTGCCGCAGAAGTGGTCTTCGAGTCCGGCGCGCAGGATCTGCTTGCCGTCGTACAGGTACTCCGGCCCGATGAAGCCGACCACGCTGTTGACCAGCAGCGGTTTGAAGTGCCGCGCTACGCCGTAGGCACGGGCCTCCAGCGTCTGCTGGTCGCAGCCATGGTGCGCGCCCGCCGAGAGCGCACTGCCCTGCCCCGTCTCGAAATACATGACGTGCTCGCCGACCTGGCCGTCCTCGAACACCGCACCCCGCTTGAGCGACAGCGCTGCATCGCGGGCCTCGGCGAGCAGCGCCAGGTCAAAGCCAAAGCTGCGGTTCGTGGCCTCTGTGCCGCCGATCGACTGGAACACGAGATCAACCGGGGCGCCCCGGCCCATGGCCTGCAAGGTCGTGGTCACATGCGTCAGCACGCAGGACTGCGTCGGAATCGCATAGCGACCGATCACCTCATCGAGCATCTGCAGGATGCGCATCACCTGCGGCAGGTTGTCGGTGGCCGGATTGATGCCAATCACCGCGTCGCCGCAGCCATGCAGCAGCCCATCCAGCAGGCTGGCCGCAATGCCACTGGCCGCATCGGTGGGGTGGTTGGGCTGCAGGCGCGTGGCCATGCGTCCCGCCAGTCCGATGGTGCCGCGAAAGCGCGTCACGACCTGGCATTTGCGGGCCACCAGCATCAGGTCCTGCAGGCGACAAATCTTGCTGACCGCAGCCACCATCTCCGGCGTCAGTCCCGGTGCCAGTGCTGCCAGCGTGGCCGTGTCGGCGGCATCAGAGAGCAACCAGTTGCGGAAGTCACCGACAGTCAGGTGCGCCACCGGTGCAAAGGCAGCGGCGTCGTGCGTATCGAGGATGAGCCGCGTGACGGCATCGGCCTCATAGGGCACCACCGCTTCGGTCAGAAAAGTGGCTAAGGGCAGGTCAGCCAGCGCCAGCTGCGCGGCGACCCGCTCCTGGGCATCGGCGGCGGCAACACCGGCCAGGCAATCACCCGAGCGCAGCGGCGTCGCGCACGCCAGCAGCGTGCGCAGGTCGGCAAAGCTGTAACGGCGAACGCCAATCGAATGGCCGTATGCCATGCCTGACGCTCAGGCGGATCGTGGCAGGGGGGGCGCCGCGGCGGCCAATTCGGCCTGACGGCGAATCAGCTCTGCACCAAGAGGTGGCCCCTTAAAGCGACGGCGCTCGAAGCCAAACCACACCACGGCAGTGAGGGCGAAGAACTCCACGGTGATCCGCAACGCCGCATCGTTGGGCGGCTGGATGCCCAGGTAGAACATCAGGACGAGCGCACCGATCACCAGCACCGCCACCACCCTGTATGCCGGGCCCATGTCCCACGGGCCCATCTGCGTCCAGCTGCGACGGTAGGCGAAGAGACCGGCAATCACCGGCAGCCCATAGGACAGGAACAGGAAGATCACCGTGACAGACACGATGGTGGTGTAGGCCGGCGTGTACAGCGTGAAGAGCGCCGCAATCACGGCGGCAGTCCAGATCGCCGGCACCGGCGTATGGAACCGCGGGTGCACGCGATTAAGCCACTTGGAGGCGGGAAGGCCACCGTCCCGCGCAAAGGCAAAGATCATGCGGGAGGCGGACGTCACGGTCGCCAGGCCGCAGAGCAGCTGGCAGACCAGAATCAGCACATCCAGGCCCAGCTTCAGCGGCACCGGGAAGAGGGCATCCAGCGTCGTGAAATACACGTTCCAGCCACTGGCCGCAGCGGCGTCCATGTCGGGAATCGCCAGCACGAAGGCACTGAGCATCAGCCAGCCCGCCAGGGCCGACCACAGCACGGACCGCACGATGCCTCGCGGCACGGCGCGCGAGGCATCGTGCGTTTCTTCAGCCGTGTGGGCCGAGGCATCGAAGCCGGTAATCGTGTAGATCGGCAACAGCAGGCCCAGGCCAAACAGTTTGAGCAGGCTGTCGGTGGCAGGCCACACGTCTCCGCCGCCGGCACCACTGTAATTGTGGAACGTAACCAAGCGCGTGAAGTCCCAGGTGGGCGCATACGCCAGCAGCGCCACGGTCAGGCCTGCAGCGACCGCAAAGATGAGATAGCCCGACAGATCGGTCAGGCGCGCCGTCGCCCGGATGCCACGGTGATTGACGATCGCCTGCAGCAGCGTGATGCCGATGACACAGGCTGCCTGCAACCCATAGCTGGACGTCAGACCCAGGACCGGCCCGAAGGCCCCGATGAAGAAGTTGTAGGTGCCCACGTTGATCGCAGCCAGCACCGTGACAAGCCCGAGGAGATTGAGCCAGGCCGTCAACCAGCCCAGGGCGCGCCCGCCCAGCAACGAGCCCCAGTGGTACAGGCCGCCTGCCGTGGGATAGGCCGAACTGATCTGTGCCATGCCCAGCGCAAACACCAGGCAGACCGCACAGCCCACGAGCCAGCCGATGCCGACCGCCGCACCACCGACAGCGCTGATGCCCTGCCCCAGCGAATTGATGCCACCGGAGAGGATGCAGATGATGGAAAACGAGATGGCGAAGTTCTGGAACCCGCGCATGCTGCGCGCCAGCTCCTGCGGATAGCCCATGCTGTGCAGGATCTTCAGGTCATTGTCTGTTGTCATGGTGCGCCACTCGGTTACCACGGCACCGGTTGGCCGCTGTAGTCAAAGAAACCACCATTGTGTGACGGTTGTAGTCGGGCCATGACGCCAATCAGATCCATCGCGGCTGCATCGGGCGATCGCACCTGCAGCCCGGTCTTGGCAAAGGGCTCGGTCAGCGCGCTCTGCACGGTGCCCGGATGCAGCGCCACGCACACCGCCTCGGGCCGCTGACGGCGCAGCTCGATGGACGCGGTGTGCACGAACTGGTTCAGCGCGGCCTTGGAGGCGCGATAGCCATACCAGCCACCCAGCCCGTTGTCGCCGATGCTGCCGACGCGCGCCGACAGCACGGCGCAGACGCTGGGGCCCGTGCGGGCCATCAGCGGCAGGAAGTGCTTGAGCACCAGCGCAGGGCCGATGGCGTTGACGGCAAAGGCCTGCGCAAGGCGCGCGGCATCCAGCTGATCCCAGTTCTTTTCGGGAAACAGCCCGTCGCCGTGCAGGACGCCGGTCGCGATAAGCAGCCAACGCAAGGGCAGGCCGGTGCTGCGCACCTCGGCCGCGGCCGCCGCAATAGAGGCCTCGTCCTGCAGGTTGAAGGGCAGACTGCCGCGCCGGGAATACCCCAGCACGCGGTCATGCTGGCCCTGCTGCTCAAGTTGCCGCCGGCAAGCGGCACCGATGGCGCCCGTATCGCCGATGACGACGGCGAGCGCCATGTGGCTCAGGCGCTCAGCGCAAACCCGACATAGTCGGCCGCGGCAATCTCATCGCACTTCTGGCGATAGGGGCCCACGCCCCCGAGGTAGGGCAGCATGACGCGCGGCTTGCCCGGAATGTTGGCACCCACATAGAGCGACGCCGTGCCCGGATAGAGCGTGCCGTCGGCCACGTCAGTGACGTGCTGCGCCCACTGCTCTTCGGCCTGCTGCTCTGCCTCGACGTGGGTGAGGCCACGACGGGCCATATAGGCCAGCAGGTCGGCGATGTACTCCACGTGCTGCTCGATCGAGATGATCATGCTGCTGACAATCGACGGGCTGCCGGCACCGGTGATGGTGAACAGATTGGGGAAGCCATGGGTCATGAGGCCCAGGTACATCTTGGGGCCTTCCTGCCACTTGTCGGCCAGGCGCAGGCCATTGCGCCCACGGATGTCCATGCGCAGCACCGCACCCGTCACGGCATCAAAGCCCGTGGCCAGCACCAGCACATCGAGCGGCACCTCGCGCCCACCCACCTGCACGCCGGTCGCGGTAATGCGCTCGATCGGCGTCTGCTTGATATCGATGAGCTCGACGTTGGGCTTGTTGTAGGTGGCGTAGTAGTTGGTGTCGACACACATGCGCTTGGTGGCCACCGGGAAGCGGGGCAGCAGCTTCTCGGCGACTGCCGGGTCTTTCACGGTGTCACGGATGCGTTCGCGGATGAACTCCGACAGCGTGTCGTTGGCCGCCTTGTTCACGATGAGGTCGTTGTAGGTAAAGCCCACGCAAGGGCCACCCTTGTTCCAGAACTTCTGGAAATTGGCGGTGCGCTCGGCGGCATCGACCTCGAGCGCCGACACCGGCGGCGGATCACCACAGCCCAGGCCCGTCAGGCCGTGGCGCCAGGTGTTGCGCAGTTCGGGGTAGCGGTCGATGAAGGACTGGCGCTCATCGGCGCCCAGCGGACGGTTGAGCGCCGGCACCGAGAAGTTCGGCGTGCGCTGGAACACCGTCAGCTGCGCGGCCTGCTGGGCCAGCATCGGGATGACCTGGATGCCGGACGAACCGGTGCCCACCACGCCCACGCGCAGGCCGGTGACATCCACCTGTTCCTTGGGCCACTGATGCGTCTGGTAGAGCGTGCCCGTGAAGTCGGCCAGGCCCGGGATGTTGGGCGCACTGCCGGCGGACAGGCAGCCGGTGGCCATGACGCAGAACCGCGCCAGCACTTCGTCTCCGCGGTCGGTGCGCACGCGCCACAGGCCCGTCGCGTCTTCGTAATGCACAGCCGTTACGCGCGTTTCAAAGGCGATGTCGCGACGCAGGTCGAAGCGCTCGGCCACGTGCTGCAGGTAACGCAGGATCTCCGGCTGTGGGGCGTAGCGCTCGCTCCACACCCACTCGCGCTCGAGCTCGGGCGAGAAGGAATAGGAATATTCCATGCTCTCGACGTCGCAGCGCGCACCGGGGTAGCGGTTCCAGTACCAGGTGCCACCGACGTCATCGCCGGTTTCAAAGGCCTGCACGCTCAGGCCCTGGCTGCGCAGCTTGTGGATGGCATACAGCCCCCCGAAGCCCGCACCGACCACCACGACGTCCTTGTTCACGACGCCTGCACGCTCGTTTGTCATCTCGCCCCCAACCGTAGTGTTGTTATCGCGCGGAATGGCTCAGCGCAGCTGATGCCGCAGGAAGGCGCCGGCTTCGGCAATCGCCTCGCGCCCTTCCGGCAGCAGGAAGCTGAAGAAGTGCCAGTCATGGATCATGTCGGGCCACACGCTCAGCTGTACCCGCACATCGACCGCGGCGGCGGCCGTGGCCAGGCGGGTGGCATCCTCCAGCAGGATCTCGGCCGTGCCCACCTGCACCAGCAACGGCGGCAGGCCGCGCAGGTCTGCCTGCAGCGGCGAAGCCAGCGGCGCCGTCGCCGACTGCCCCTGCAGGTACAGGGCGGCCATGGACAGCAGGTCGGGGCGGTTGAGCACCGGATCGGCCGCAGCCTTGGTGGTCATGGACCCGGCCTGGCAGGTCAGGTCAACCCAGGGCGAGAGCAGCAGCGCGGCGGCCGGCAGGGGCAAACCCGCATCGCGTGCGGCCAGCAACATCGACACCGTCAGGCCACCACCCGCCGAATCGCCGGCGATGACGATCTGCGACGGCGCATGGCCGGCCGACAGCAGCGCTCGGTAAGCGGCCACCGCATCGTCCACCGCGGCCGGGAACGGATGCTCGGGCGCCAGCCGGTAGTCGATCGACACGGCACGCACCCCCGCGGCACGCCCCAGCTCGGCGCTGATGCAGCAGTAATCCTGCGCGCTGCCAATGACAAACGCGCCGCCGTGCAAATACAGCAAGGTCTGGTCGCTGCGCGCACCCGGTGTCAGCGACTGCAGGGCCGGCACGCCGCCCAGGACAAGCGATTCAAACTGGATGTCCGGGGCCACTGGCGCAGCCCCGACCATGGCGCTGAAGTCAGCGCGGACCTTGGTGGGTGGATCAGAGAGGTCCGGACCGCCAGCCCGCAGGCCGGCGATCAGCTGCTCCAGCGCAGGGGACTTCATGGCTCAGGCCCGCAGGTGGCGCGGATCGACCATGACCTTGCACTGGGTGCTGCGCTGGCGCAGCGCTTCGAACATCGGCGGCATGTCTTCCAGCGAGACGATGTCGGTGACCATCGCGCCCGGCGTCTCGGGATCCTTCTCGAGCACGTCGGCGGCCAGCTGGAACTCGCGCACTTCATAGAAGGCCGAGGCCTGGATGCGCTGCTCTTTGCTGACGAACTGGAAGGGCATGAAGGTGTCAGGCGCCGTGCACAGGCCCAGCACAATGATCGTGCCGCGGGGCTTGCAGTACTCGACACACTTCTGGATGAGGCCAGCCTTGCCAACGGCCTCGTACACGATGTCGGGCGGGCCGCCGAGGGCGGCATTGACTGCCTCGGGCGAGGCATTGGCCGGGTCGATGAAGTGCGTGGCACCCATCTTGTAGGCCAGCTCGGCGCGGCGCATGGAGCCGGCGGTGACAGCGATCTTGCTGGCACCCATGAACTTGGACCAGTACGCAGCGGCCAGGCCGATGGGGCCTGCGCCGATGATCAGCACGCGGGCGCCGGGCTCAGGTTTGGCCAGGGCCACACCATGCAGGCTGACGGCCATCGGCTCGACCAGCGCGCCATCTTCCAATGCCAGGGTCTTGGGCAGCTTGATGAGCTGGTGCTGCTCGGCCAGCGAATACTCACCGTAGCCGCCGCCATCGATGCGCATCTGCGTACACCAGGCCGGCACGCCGGCCAGGCAGGTGGCGCACTTGCCGCAGCCGTGCACCGGGAACACGGCGACATGATCACCGACCTTCACGGTGTCAACGCCCTTGCCCAGGGCTGCCACGCGGCCGGAGTACTCGTGGCCCAGCACCATGCCGTCTTTCGCGCCGAAGATCGGGTCTTCGGTGATGTGCAGGTCGCTGCCGCAGATGCCGCAGCGACACACCTCGACCACCACCTCGTTGGCACCCGGCGTCGGATCCGGAATCGACTCGACAACCAGCGGTGAACCCAGCTTATGGAATACGGCAGCGCGCATCAGAAATCCCCTCGTAAATTAGGGGAAAGACTATGCGCCAATGGCAGGCCAGCATCAATCGGGGCTAGGATCCGACCAGGAACCACAAACGCGCCACAAGGACCTCACCCCCATGAAGCTTTATTACCTCGCCGGAGCGTGTTCGCTCGCACCGCATATCAGCCTCATCGAAGCAGGTGTGGCCTTCGAGGCCATCGCGGTGGACCGCCAGAAGCAGACTGCCGATGGCCAGGATTTCCGGACCATCAGCGCCAAGGGATACCTGCCGGCACTGGTGCTCGACGATGGCGAACTGCTGACCGAGAACGCTGCGCTGCTGCCCTACATCGGCGGCCTGAACCCCGCAGCAAAGCTGATCCCGGCACCAGGCACGCTGGCGCACTTCCGGGTAACCGAATGGACGGCCTACGTCTGCTCGGAGATCCACAAGAACTTCGGGCCGCTGTTCCGCCCTGGCTCGACCGATGAGATGAAGGCTGCAGCCCGCGAAATGGTGCTGGGCCGTCTGGCGTTCATTGAAAATTCCCTGGGCGACAAGCCCTATCTGACCGGCAACGACTTCACCGTCGCCGATGCCTACCTGTATGTGACGCTGAGCTGGACCAGCAAAGTGGCCGTGGACCTGGGCGGCCTGCCGAAGCTTGCGGCCTACCTCGCGCGCTGTGCCGCCCGGCCGGCCGTCCAGGCGGCCCGCAAGGCTGAGAACCTGCCGGCCTGAGCCGTGACACGTCCGTGACACTTGGGCGGGGGGCAGCGGCTAGCCTGCCCCCATGTCCCTGCTGGATCTCATTGTCCTGAACCGCCGCACGGCCACCGATGCCCGTGCGGGCGTCAGCGTGCCGGAGTTGGCCGACGCCTGCGTGGTGAAGACCTGCCTGCGCGAGGTGCAGGTGACCACGCGGGCCGTCTTCGACCAGGGCGACGTGCCGGCCGGCAGTTCGGGCGCTGGCGACCTGTACCTCGGCGCGGACGCCTATGGCTTCCTGCTGCGGCTGGCCAGCGGCCTGGAAAGCGAGATTGCCGGGGAAACCGAGATCTTCGGCCAGATCAAGCAGTGCTGGCGCGACTACGAGCTGGCCAGCCCCGAAAACGCGCGCCAGCTGCGCCCTTGGATGCAGCGCCTGCTGCAGGAAACAAAGGAAATCCGCAGCGAGTACATCGTGGGCCTGGGCAGCGCGACCTATGGCTCGCTCACCCGACGCCTGCTGGGCGGCCGACCCGAGGGCACGACGCTGCTGCTGGGGGCGGGCCAGCTGGCCGCCACCGTCCTGCCCTATCTCGACTGCGCCGACCTGCGCATCTATAACCGCAGCCCGGTGCGCACGGCAGAGATGCTGGCCGCGGCCCGCGGGCGCGACAGCAGCTACAAGACCACCGTGCTGGAGCCCACCCTCGAGGCCGAGCTGGCCGCCTGGCGCGAGGCCCGCGACGTGGTGATCTGCATCCCGGCCGATGCGGAGCGCGACCCGGCGCGCGTGGCCGCCTGGCGCGAGAGCGCCGCGGCCCGTGGCGGGCGCATCCTGCATCTGGGCATCATGGGCGCCAGCGGTACGGCCTGGGAGGGCGTACCGCGTCTGGCCACGCTCGAAGAGCTTTTCGGCATGCGCGATGCGCAGGCCGAGCAGCGCGATGCCCTGCTCGCACGGGCGCGGCGCGCCTGCCTGGGCAAGGCACAGCTTGCGAAGCTGGATGACGCGGATGGATCGCGTGCCGGCACCTCCAACCATGGCTGGGAAGACCTGGCCGTATTTCAGTCGCTCGGCGCCTAGCGCCCGGGCCCAAAGGGAACGATGAACATGCCTGCTGCCACGCTGCTGCGACTCGGCACCCGCCGCTCGGCCCTCGCCTGGGTGCAGAGCAGCCAGGTGGCCCAGGCCCTGCGCGACGCCCATCCGGGCCTTGAGATCGAACTGGTGGGTATCGAGACGCGCGGCGACCGCATCCAGGACGTGCCGCTGAGCGGCATCGAGGGCAAGGAATTCTTCACCGCCGAGATTGATGCGGCGCTGCTGGAGGGCCGAGTCGATCTCACCGTGCACTCGCTCAAGGACCTGAGCCTGGAGCGCCCCGCTGCCCTGGTGCTGGGCGCCATTCCGAGACGCGCGAACCCGCGCGACATCGCCCTCTTCGCCCCCGACGCACTGGAACGACTGAAGGCGGGCGCAGGGCTGCGCATCGGCACGGCCTCGCCGCGTCGCCAGCAGTTGCTGCCGCCCTTTCTGGCGCGCGCGCTGCCGCATGCTGCGCGCAACACGATCACGCTGGAGCCGCTGCGCGGCAACGTCGACAGCCGCCTGCGACGGCTGCGCGAACCGCGCGGTTCCGAGCGTCACCTGGATGGCATCGTGCTCGCGCTGGCCGGCCTCACGCGCCTGTTCGCCGACACGACCACCGAACGCCAGGGTCGCGCGCTGCTCACCGAACTGCTGGCTGGCCTGCCGCTCATGGTGCTGCCACTGACCGAAAACCCGGCCGCGCCGGGCCAGGGTGCACTGGCCATTGAATGCCGTGCCGACGATGCGCGCACGCGCGCCATCCTCGCTGCGCTCGAACATGCCCCGACACGCGCGGCCATCACCGCCGAGCGCGCGGTGCTGGGCGAATACGGTGGGGGCTGCCACCAGCGCTTCGGTGCCACGCAGCTGACCCTGCCGGGCGCAGGCGGGCTGTTGCAGATCGGTGGGATGTCGTCCGCGAACGTAGACATTACGCAGCGCCGCTGGACACCGGAGGCCATGCTGCCCGCCGCGGGCGTGGGCGCCAAGGGCTGGGACGGCTCACAGGTCACCGCCCCCGCCACGCGCGCGCTGCTCGATGCCGCCGCGCTGGCGCCACAGCTGGACGGTGAGGCCGTGTTCCTGGCGCATTCGCGCGCGCTGCCCGCCGAGGCAGCACCCTTGCTGGCCGGCAAGCGCGTCTGGACCTCTGGCAGCGCCAGCTGGTTCCGCCTCGCCGAGCAAGGGGTGTGGGTCGAGGGCTGCGCCGAAGGCCTGGGCGCCGAGGTGGCCGCTACGCTGGTGAATGAACCGGTGCTGCGCCTGCCTGCCGCCGACGGCTGGCGCGTGCTCACACATGCCGGCGCCGAAGCCGGCTGGACCGAGGGCGCCTGGCGCGGCGCGCAGGTCGTTGCCACCTATGCCACGGCGGACGCAACGCCCGTCGATGCCGCGGCGCTGGCCACAGCCACCCATGTGTACTGGAGCAGCGTGTCGCAGTTCGAGCAGGGCCATGCACAGGTGAACGCGAACGCGCACCATGCCAGCGGCCCGGGCAAGACCGCCGAGCACCTGCGCCGCGCGGGCCTTCAGAATTTCACGGCCTTTCCGTCGGCCGAAGAGTGGCAACAATGGATAGCAAAGGCGCGCTGAGCGTACAGCCGGTTCGTCAGTCGCGCGTCATCGCGCTGCTGGCCGGGGTGTGGCTGGCGATCATCCTGGCGCTGGGCTTCTGGTGGGCGTCCATCGTCATGCGACAGGCGCGGCGCATCGCCGACCTCAGCTTGCAGACAGGGCAATCAGCGGCACAGACCCTGGCCGAAGTGCAGCTGACGCAACGCATGCTGTACTGGGAGTCCGGCACCTTCCTGCTATTGCTGCTGACGCTGTCGGGCGCGCTGTTCTGGTTCTACTGGCGCGACATGCTGCGCGCCCGCGGCACGCAGGCCTTCTTCGCGGCGCTGACGCATGAACTGCGCACACCGCTGACCAGCGTGCGCCTGCAGACCGAGGCCATCGCCGAGGGCGAGCCCAACCCAGAGCTCATCGAGCGACTGCTGGCCGACACGCATCGCCTCGAGTCGCAGATCGACAAGACCCTGGAGCTGGCGCGCATCGAAGGCGGTGGCGCGCTGGCCGAGCAAGCCATCCGGCTCTACCCGTGGCTCAACCGCGTGCTGGGTTCGATCGTGGCGGTGCATGGCGATGCCGCGCGCTTTGATCTGTTCATCGAGCAAGGCCTGCCTGCCGTGCGCGGTGACACCTCGGCCGTGCAGATGATCCTGCGCAACCTGGTCGAGAACTCGGTGCGCCATGGCGACGTCGATTGCGTGCAGATCAACGTCCACGTGCGGCGGCTGGGCAAGCGCGTCGAGATGCGCTACCAGGACAACGGCCGTGGCTTCACCGAATCACCCGCGCGGCTGGGCCGGCTGTTCCAGCGCGGCGGCAGTTCCAGCGGCACCGGCGTGGGCCTGTACCTGGTGCGCGTGCTGATGGACCGCATGGGCGGGGATGTCCTGTTCGCGCACGCCGAGGACGGTGGCTTCGAGGCGCGGCTGTACTTCCAGCCCAGCGAAGACTGAGCCCGTGGGGGACGTGCCGCTGCTGATGGTCGAGGACGATGCCAACGTGGCTGACACGCTGGCCGAACGCCTGCGCGCCAACGGCTATGCGGTGACGCCGGCCGCGAGCGTGGCCGCCGCACGCAAGGCCATTGCCACGGAGCGGTTCGACATCGCCTTGCTGGATGTGGGCCTGCCCGATGGCAGCGGCTTTGACGTGGCCCGCACGCTGCGCGACACCAGCCCCGGCACCGCGATGGTGTTCCTGACCGCCTATGGCACCCCCGAGGACCGCATCCACGGTCTGGAACTGGGCGCCGACGACTACATCACCAAGCCCTTCGTGTTCCGCGAACTGCTGCTGCGCCTGCAGAACAGCCTGCGTCGTGCCAGCTACCTGCAGCAGCCGGTGGACAGCGCGCGCAGCGCGGTGCGCATCGGCGAGGCGGACGTGGACTTCGGCCGCTTCACGGCCACCGTGGCCGGCACCGTGCATCCCCTGACCCACAAGGAATGTGCGGTGCTCAAGCTGCTGGTCGAACGCGCCGGCACTGCCGTCAGCCGCGACGACATCCTGGACCGCGCCTGGTCGGCGGACGAGTTCCCGACCTCGCGCACCGTTGATAACTTCATCATGCGGCTGCGCCGCCTGGTGGAAAAAGACCCTGCCAATCCCCGCACCCTGCGCAGCATCCGCGGCGTGGGCTACCTGTTCGAGGCTTCCGAATGACCGAGACCGCCCTGACCGCCACGCTGGCCCGCCGCAACACGGGTCGCCCGCCTGTCTGGTTCATGCGCCAGGCCGGGCGCTATCACGCGCACTACCAGAGCCTCAAGCGCTACGCGGACTTCATCACGCTGTGCAAGGACCCCAAGCTGGCCACCGAAGTGGCGATGGGCCCGGTACACGAGTTCAACTTCGATGCGGCCATCCTGTTCTCCGACCTGCTGTTCCCGCTCGAAGCGATGGGCATGGGCCTGACCTACGACCCGGGTCCGAAGCTGGCCTTCCACCTGAAGACCCCCGCAGACCTGGCGCGCCTCGCGGGCGGCGCCGACAAGGCCGAATTCATGCGCTTCCAGGCCGAAGCCATGGCCATGACGCGCAAGCGCCTGCGCGCCGACAAGGGGCTCATCGGCTTTGTGGGCGGTCCGTTCACGCTCTATGTGTATGCGGCAGCGGGCTCGCACGAGAACGCCCAGCAGGCACTGCCGGGCCTCGCCAACGGCCTGTATGCCGGCTTCAATGAGAAGCTGCTCGACCTGCTGGCACACAACATGGCGCTGCAGTCCAAGGCCGGCGCCGAAGTGATTGCCGTGATGGACACCGCCGCCGGCGAGATCGATGCCGACACCTATGGCCAGCACGTGGTGCCGGTGCTCAAGGACCTGCTCGAGCGCTTCCGCAAGCTCGACCCGACCACGCCGGTGCTCTACTACAGCCGTGGCACGGGCCCGGCGCACTGGGATCAGTTAGCCGGGCTGTCGATCCAGGCGCTGGGCATCGACTGGCGCCACGACCTCGTCGACGTGCTCGAACGCTATGGCGACCGCTACGCCATCCAGGGCAACGTCGACCCCGAGTGGCTTTTGACGCTGCCGGCCGATGAACTGGAGACGCGGCTGCGTGCGTTCTTTGCGCGCGTGAAGGCCCTTCCGGCCGAGAAGCGCCGCGGCTGGATCTGCGGCCTGGGCCACGGCGTGCTGCAGAAGACACCCGAAGCCAACGTGCTGCTGTTCCTGCGTCTGCAGCACGAGCTGTTTGCATGACGAACGCGAGCGTCGACCTGCTGCGCAAGTACAACGTCCCGGGGCCGCGCTACACCAGCTACCCCACCGTGCCCTACTGGGACACGACGCCGACCGAAGCGCAGTGGATCGACCGCATCGACAACGCGATCGGTGCCGACACCGCACACAGCGGTGCTTCGCTGTACGTGCACATTCCGTTCTGCCGTTCGCTGTGCACGTACTGCGGCTGCAACATGCGCGTGACCCGCAACCACGGCCTGGTCCTGCCCTATGTGGAGACCGTGCTGCGCGAGTACGGCCTGTACCGCGAACGCCTGGGCCGCAGCGCCCTGCACATCGGCGAGATCCACCTCGGAGGCGGCACGCCGACCTTCCTGCGACCGGAGGAACTCGAGACGCTGCTGGCCGGCCTGCTGGGCCCTGCCACCGTTGCGCCTCAGGCCTCCTTGTCGCTGGAAGTCGACCCGCGCACCACCACGCGCGAACAACTGGTGGTGCTGCGTCGGCATGGCTTCAACCGCATCAGCCTGGGCGTGCAGGATTTCGATCCGCGCGTACAGGACATCGTGAACCGCATCCAGACCGAAGCGCAGGTGCGCGAGGTCACCGACACCTCGCGCGAGCTGGGCTTCCAGAGCGTGAATTTCGACCTGATCTACGGGCTGCCGCTGCAGACGCTGGAGAGCATCACCGCAACGATGGATGCCGTGGTGCGCCTGAAGCCCGACCGCATCGCCTTCTATGCCTATGCGCACGTGCCATGGATCAAGCCGAGCCAGCGCCGTTTCACCGAGGCCGACCTGCCCGAGGGCGATGCCAAGCGCGCGCTGTATGAGCTGGGCCGCGCGCGACTGGAGGCGGCGGGTTACCTCGAGGTGGGCATGGACCACTTCGCACTGCCCAGCGATGACCTGGTGATCGCCTCGCGAGCAGGCCGGCTACACCGCAACTTCATGGGCTACACGCCGGCCTTCACGCGGCCGTTGCTGGGCCTGGGTGTGTCGTCGATCGGCGATGCCGGTGACGCCTTCGTGCAGAACGAGAAGAACCTGCAGCAGTACGAAGAGCGCATCGCCAGGGGCGAGTTGCCGATCCAGCGCGGCCACCGGCTCGATGAAGAAGACCGCGTCCTGCGCGGCCACATCCTGAACCTGATGACGCGCCTGGAAACCCGCTGGGATGCCACGCACGACTACACGCCCTTCCTCGACAGCGTGCCCGCCCGCCTGGAAGAACTGCGCCGCGACGGGCTGCTGGTGATCGACGGCACGAACGTGCGCGTGAATGAGGCCGGGCGTGCCTACCTGCGCAACGTCTGCATGGCCTTCGATGCGCGGCTGATCCGCAAGGCGCCAGCCACGCAGCTGTTCAGCCAGACGGTCTGAGCCGCCGCAGGGCGGGCCTCAGAACGGCTTGAACACCACGAAGTAGAGGATCGGCAGCAGGATCAGCAGCGGCAGCTCGTTGTACCAGCGCAGCGCCGTGGAGCTGGGCAGCTGCCCACCGGCCTGCATGCGCTTCATGTAGAGGCGCATGCTGAGGTGGAAGGCGATCAACAGCGCCACCATGCCCAGCTTGGCGTCGATCCAGTGGCCGGTGTTGCGCCACACGGCCAGCCACAGCCAGGTGCCAGTGGCCAGGGCGAACACCGCCATGATGCTGGTGAAGTGATACAGCTTGCGGGCCATGACCTTCAGGCGCCGCACGTCTTCACCGGCCTTCAGGCCCTCGACGTAGTGCACGAAGATGCGCGGCAGGTAGAACACGCCGGCCATCCACGAAATGATCGCCAGCAGGTGAAAGACTTTGAGGGTTGGCATAGGGCCAGGAGTTTACGCGATCAGCCCTTTGGACGGCGGATGCCGCGGGTGGGTTCGGCATCCAGCGGATTCTCGGGCCAGTAGTGGCGCGGATAGCGGCCACGCATGTCCTTGCGCACCTCGGCATAGCTGCCCCCCCAGAAGCCGCCCAGATCACGGGTGATCTGCACCGGCCGGCGTGCCGGTGACAGCAGCTTCAGCGTGAGGGGCACCGTGCCGCCGCCGATGCGCGGCGTATCGGCCAGGCCAAAGACCTCCTGCAAACGCACCTCGATGCAGGGCGCGTTGTCGTCCTCGTAATCCACGCGCACCTGGGTGCCGGTGGGCACGCCAACGTGCGTGGGGGCCAGTTCATCCAGCTGCCGCTGCTGGCGGTGATCCAGCCGTGACAGCAGCGCCTGGCGCAGCGGGATGCGCGAGAGCTGCGAGAGCCGCGCCACGCCATCCAGGTATGGCCCCAGCCACTCGGGCAGATCGGCCAGCAGCGTGGCGTCATCGAACGCGGGCCAGGCGGCATCCTTGCGCGGCAGGGCGGCAACAAAACGCAGGCGCGCCAGCAGACCGCGCGAGGTGTCATCCCAGGCCAGCGCGGCCAGGCCCTTGTCGCGCAGCACGCCCAGCATGGCGGCGGCGATGGATTCGGCATCCAGCGGCACGCTGCGTTCAGCGAGCACCAGCGCATCAAGGCGTCGCACGCGCCTGGCCACGACCGCCTGCTCGCGCGCGTCGTAACCGGACTGTGTTTCTTCGATGATCTGCGTGGCCAGCACGCGCTCCAGGTCTTCGCGCGCCAGGGGCGCTGCGAGCCGGATGCGCGCCTCGGACGCATCGGCATCATCCAGGTCTACCGCCACCAGGTAAGCCGCACTGCCCAGCGTGGACACCTGCGCGAGGCTCGCACCGCGACCGTTGGCAAGTAGATAACGGCCACTGGAAGGGCCATCGATGGGGCCGCGGCGCTGCGCGATGCGGTCCGGGAAGGCCCAGGCCAGCACGGCGCCGGCATCGTTGTCATCGCTGCGGCCGCGCTCGCCGCCGCGGGACGCGAGCTGACTGGCAATGCGCCGCACGCGCGCCAGCACGCCGCGGTCCAGTTGGTCGCCGCCGTGTCGCAGCGCCTCCAGTCGCGAGCGGATGTCCGGGTCGCGCTGGCTGCGCAGCAGGTCGCGCTCCGAAAGCAGCGCGGCCAGCTGTGCCGCCAGTTCGCCCTGCCCTGCGCGGCGCGCGCGCACCACCATGTGCGCCAGCCGCGGGTGCAGGCCGATGCGCGACATGTCCCGTCCCTGCGGCGTGATGCGGCCTTCGGCATCGATGGCCTCGAGCCGGCGCAGCAGGGCGCGCGCCTGGGCCAGCGGCGCGGCCGGTGGCTGGTCAAGCCACTGCAGGTCGCTGGCTTCGCGCGCGCCCCACACCGCCAGCTCCAGCGCCAGCGGCGCCAGGTCCGCGGTGACGATCTCCGGCGGCGTGAACGGCGCGAGCGTTGGCTGCGAGCCTTCGCCCCACAGCCGATAGCACACGCCCGCGGCAACACGCCCGGCCCGACCGGCGCGCTGCGTGGCCGAGGAGCGCGAGACACGCTCGGTCACCAGCCGGCTCATCCCCGTGCCCGGATCGAACACCGAGCGACGCACCAGGCCCACATCGACCACAACCCGCACGCCCTCGATGGTCAGGCTGGTCTCGGCGACATTGGTGGAGAGCACCAGCTTGCGGAGGCCGCGCGGCGCAGGCGCCAAGGCGGCCTCCTGTACCTCCAGCGGCAGCTCGCCATACAGTTCGTGAATGATCAGGCCAGGGTCACGGGGTCCGTCCTCCAGCATCGCGCGCACGCGCCGGATCTCTGGCGTGCCAGGCAGAAAGGCCAGCACGTCGCCTTCGGTTTCCGACAGCACCCGGCGCAGGCTGGCAACGATGGGATCGAGGTGGCGCCCCAGCGGCTCACCGGGCACGGGTAGCGCGGGCAGCCCCCGCCCGATGTAGTGCTGCGTGATGTCGAATAGCCGGCCCTCGGCGCGCACGATCGGTGCATCGCCCAGCAGCCGCGCGATGCCGGCGCCATCCAGCGTTGCAGACATCACCAGCAGGCGCAGCTCCGGAGTCAGCGTCGCCTGCGCTTCCAGGCACAGCGCAAGGCCCAGGTCCGCCGACAGGCTTCGCTCGTGGAACTCATCGAAGAGCACGGCGGCCACGCCGTCCAGCGAGGCATCGTCCTGCAGCATGCGCGTCAGCACGCCTTCGGTGATGACCTCCAGCCGGGTGCGCGGACCCACGCGCGTATCCAGGCGCATGCGGTAGCCCACCGTCTCGCCCAGTGACTCGCCCAGCGTGTGCGCCATGCGCGCCGCCACCGCGCGGGCGGCCAGGCGCCGTGGCTCCAGCAGCACAATGCGACGGCCCTGCACCCAGGGCTGATCCAGCAGGGCCAGCGGCACAACCGTGCTCTTGCCGGCACCCGGTGGTGCCTCGAGCACCACGTTGCGCGAATCACACAGACGCGCCAGCAAGTCTGGCAGCACGGCATGAATCGGTAACCTCACTTGGAAAACAGCCCTTTGACACCACCGGCAATGAGCACCGATACATCGAGCAGGATGCGCGGCAGGGCCAGACCACCCGGCGCAACCAGGTACTTGGGCTCCCACACCGGATTGAATTTCATCTTGTAGCGGCGTAGCCCTTCGAAGTTGTAGAAGTGCTCGCCATAGCGGAACACGAAGTTACCGACCCGGTGCCAGGCCGGCGCCAGCGGATGCGTCTCCAGCCCCGATAGCGGCGACATGCCAATGTTGAGCCAGCGATAGCCCTGCGCCTGCGCCCACAGCAGCAGCTCGACAAAGAGGTAGTCCATGGCACCGCGCGGCGCATCCGCAGCGAAACGCATCAGATCCACCGAGATTTCTTCGTGGTCTTGTGTGACCCACAGGGTGGCGAAGGCACTGAGCGTGCCCTCCGTGCGCACGATGGCAACGGGAAACTGGCAGAGGTACTCCTCGCCGAAGAACCCCACCGAAAAACCTTTCTCCGCCGTGGCCTTCTCCTCCAGCCAGCCATCGGACACACGCCGCAGCGCCGGCAGCAGCGGCCCCAGCTGCGCCGGCATCACGACCTCGAAGCTGGCGCCATCCTTCTGCGCCCGGCGACGTTGTGTGCGCAGTTCGGCGCGGGCGCTACCCTCCAGCGTGAAATCCGGCAGGGCGACGCGCGCCTCTTCGCCGAGCTTGAGCACCGACAGTCCGAGATCCACATACAGCGGCAGGCGATCACCACTCACCTGATAGAAAACGCTCCAGCCACCGTGCTGATCGGAGAGTTCGCGGAAGCGCCACACCAGTTCCTCGTGGCGCTCGCGCGGGCCGACCGGATCACCCAGGGAAATCCAGCTGCGGCCGCTGACCTGGTACATCAGGAAGGCGTCACCGGCCTCATGGAACAGCAGGCGCTTGTCACCCGTCAGCGCAACGCTGGCCAATGTGCTGCTCGAGCCGGCAATCACCTGCCGCGCCCGCGCCAGGTCGGCAGGAGACAGCGGGCCGGGCTGCGGGCGCTGCGGGCGCAGCAGGTTCACCGTCAGGAACCCCGCGGCCAGCAGCGTAACCACCAGCGTCGCCCGCAGCATGCGCGGAGCGTCGGCATCGAAGGCAAACGTCCACCACAGCGAATGGGCGTACTCCACGTGTCGTTGTGCAAAGAAGCCAATCCAGGCGGTGGTCGCCAGCACGATGACCAGGCTGGCGATCCAGGCCGGCGTGAAGCGGGAGGCCAGGATCGATGTGCGCCGGTAGAAGGCCCGGCGTCCCAGCCACAGGGTCGCCATCACCAGCAGCGAAAGCAGTGCTTGCTCGATTTCCAGTCCGCGCAACAGCGCGGCCAGCGCGCCAACCGCCAGCAACCACAGGGCCATGACATACGCCGCGCCAATACGACGGAACAAGGCGCGCGCGATCACCACCAGGCCCAGACCCACGACACTTCCGGCCAGGTGGGACACCTCGAGGACCGACAACGGCAGGATGTCCACCAGCCGGGCAAGTCGCGAATCCATGGCGGGCGTAGCGCCCGACACCAACAGCACGAAACCCGCCACGACAGCCAGGGACCCGGCGACCTGGGGGATCACCGGCGTGATGTAGGCGGAGGCTACCGCCTCGAACCGCTGCAGGTGACTGCGGCTGTTGCGCAACTCCTGCACGGCGAACAGCAGCGCCGCCAGCACCAGGGGCGCGAAGTAGTAGATCAGTCGCCAGGCCAGCAACGAACCCAGCAACTGATCCACCGGCACAGCGGGCAGCGCGAGCACGATGACGGACTCGAAGACGCCCAGGCCACCCGGCACGTGGCTGACAATGCCAGCGAAGATGGCCATCGCGAAGAGACCCGCAAAGGCCACGAAACCGATATGCGCCGACGGAGGCAACAGCAACCACGGCACTGCGGCGGCAAAGCTCAGGTCGACGATCGCCAGCAGGATCTGCAGCAGCGCCAGGCGGGGTCGCGGCGGACGCAGCGCCCAGCCGCGGATCTCCACCGCGGCCTTACCCGTCAACGACCAGACGGCGTAGGCCGCGACACCGATGAGCAATGCGCTGCCCAGCAGGGCCACGACACCGCTATGCAGATGCAGCAGCGTACCGGCCAGCTGGGGAGTGGCGAGCAAGGACACGCCGGCGAGGACCGACAGGCCCAGCCCGCTTGTCAGGCTGCAGAACCCGGCAAGCGTGGCGACGTCGACGGCATTAAGTCCCTGCGTACCGTAAATGCGGTATCGCACGGCCGCACCCGTGAAGGCTGCGACGCCCAGGTTGTGGCCAAAGGTGCTGGCAATGAACGCCGTAAAAAAGGTCGTGCCGAACGCCACCTGCCGGCCGATGTACCGCAGGCCCAGCACGTCGTAAAACCCCAGCAGGCTATAGCTGCTCACCGTGCACAGGCCAGCGCCGAGGACAGCCGCCGGGGCCATGGCGCGAAAATGATGCAGCACATCACGCAGCGGAATTCCGGCCAGTTCGCGGTGGATGACCGTGGCGACAGCCGCAAACACCAGCAGCGAGCCGGCCGGCACGAGCCAACGGAGCAGGTTTGCAGCCACGGTATTCATCGCCCCTGCATGATAGGCGGAGCGCGCCAAGGGGGGTCTGCTAACATCGCGCGCTATGCATCGCCGCATCGACACCCTCAGACAGCAGCGCGGTGCAGCCCGCACCGGCATTCTGGTCGGCATTGCCGGCCTGCTGGTGGTGGCAACGGCCTGGTATGTGGGCGTCGATCCGCGTGCCTTGCTGGGCCTGAAAGAACCTGTCGCGCCCCCCAGCGTCCCGACGGTCTTCCTTGATCAGGCGCAGGTACCCGCCCCCCGCGACGAGATCGGCGACTTCATCTCCGTGGTGCTGGCTGACACCGAAGACACCTGGACACAGATCTTCGCCGAAGAAGGCGACACCTATATTCCGCCCCGCCTGCGCTATTTCGAGGGCAGCACCCGCTCAGCCTGCGGCAACGCCAGCGCCGAAGCGGGCCCGTTTTATTGCCCGGCCGATCGGCGTGTCTACATCGACCTGGCGTTCTACCGTGAGCTCGCTGAGCGCTTTCACGCACCGGGGGACTTCGCCCAGGCCTACGTCATCGCGCATGAGGTGGGCCACCATGTGCAGAACCTGACCGGCATCCAGACCCGCGTGCGCACGCTGCAGGTCGGACAGGGCAAACAGCTGCGCAATGCGCTGCAGGCCAAGCTGGAACTCCAGGCCGACTGCTATGCCGGCATCTGGGCCCATAACGCCGACCGTGCACGCCATATCCTGGAAAAGGGCGACCTGGATGAAGCCCTGCGGGCTGCAGCGACCGTCGGCGAAGACATGCTGGAGCGTCGGGTTGAGGGAGAGATCGTCCCCGACACCTTCACGCACGGCACATCAGCCCAGCGCAAACACTGGTTCCAGGCCGGCTTCAAGCGCGGCCTGGTGAAGGACTGCGACACGTTCAAACGACCGCCGACGCCACTGACGCCAGCGCCGACGCCGACGCCTACGCCGAGCGAAGCCCCTAGCGGTCCACCGTCGCCCTGAGTGCCTGCAGGCCCTTTGCCGGCGCAAGGGCCGCCCGCAGCGCCAGCAGTTCCCGGTTGTCCGGTGTCACAGGCACCGCCGCTGCAGGCACATCGACCTGCACGCGCGCGCCCAATTCCCGTAGCGCTTCCATGACCAGCACATGGTTAGCCGGCCCCAACAGTGCGATCAACTCGCCCGACAACCGGATACGGTCTACCAGCAGCGCGAAATCCACGAGCGGGCAATCGGCCAGTCCCTGTACGTCCTGGCCGAAGCCCTGCGCAGCAAGCCGCGCCAGCAAAGGCTGATCAAGCAGTTGCTCATCGACAAGCACCAACACGGTGGAATCGCCCCGCTGCAGCAGGGTAACCGCCGCCTGCGCCTGGACTGCGATGCCCACAGCAAGACCACTGGCCAGCAGGCTGCGTCGCGTCAGACTCACCGCGGCGACGTCACAGGCTGGCTATTGATCCAGCGCGCCAGTTCGCGCACCTCCGTATCGTTCAGCTGTGTCGGCATGAAGGCCGGCATGGCGTTGCGGCCTGCGCGCACCAGATAGATAACGGCCGCCTCCGGCAACGCCCGCCCTAACCGCGCAGGCCCCACGGGCGTTTCATGGCAGTAGCGGCACAGGCTGTTCCAGACCTGCGCGCTGTCTTTCCACTGGCCTGCCGACTGCGCCATCACGGCGGATGGCAGCGTCGCGGCAAGTGCCAGGGCCAGGACGACCCGCTGCCGCCTCACAGGTGGATCCCCGACTTGCCCGGCGCAAGGATGCCGTTGGGATCAAGCGCGCGCTTGATCGAGCGGTTTACGTCGCGGTTGGTCTTGCCGTAGAGCTGCGCCATCTGGTCCATGTAGTCGATGGCCACGCGGTACAGGCCATAGCCCTGCTTGCCAAACTCGGTCACGAGCTTGCCGTAGCAGGCCTTGGCACGCTTCGAGGCATCCGGGTCATTGCGG
>CANGFJ010000021.1 GCA_947453065.1 Pseudomonadota bacterium | reverse complement strand
TCGCCGACCAGCAGGTCCAGCTGCGCCAGGGCAACCTTGAGGACGTCGCTCACGATGGGCTGACGGTTACTTCTTGCGGGCAGGCTGGCGGGCGACTGACTTCTTCTTGGCCGGCACCTTGACGGCCTTCTTCGCTGCCTTTTTCTTGGCAACAGGCTTTTTGGCGACGGGCTTCTTGGCCACTGGCTTGCGGGCAACGGCCTTCTTCTTGGCCGGCGCCTTCTTCGCTACAGGCTTCTTGGCTGCAGTCTTCTTGGCTGCAGTCTTCTTGGCTGCAGTCTTCTTGGCGGCCTTCTTCTTGGCAACAGGCTTGCGCGGGGCGATCTGCTCGACCTTGGCAGCCGCCGCCGCGGCCTTGCGCGCGCGGCGCTTGAGCAGGTCGGCCATCGCGCCACCGAGTTCGGCAGGCGACTGCACGGTACGCACGCCGGCGTCCTCGAGCGCCTTGTACTTGTCGGCCGCAGTGCCCTTGCCACCGGCCACGACGGCGCCGGCATGGCCCATGCGCTTGCCCGGCGGCGCGGTGACGCCCGCGATGTAGGCGACGACCGGCTTGGTGACGAACTTGGCAATGTGGGCGGCGGCGGCTTCTTCGTCGCTGCCACCGATCTCGCCGACCATGATGATGCCTTCGGTCTGCGGGTCGCGCTCGAAGAGCTCGAGCACGTCGATAAAGTTCATGCCGCGGACCGGGTCACCACCGATGCCGACGCAGGTGCTCTGGCCGAGGCCATTCTGCGTGGTCTGGTGCACGGTCTCGTAGGTGAGCGTGCCCGAGCGCGACACGATGCCGATGCGGCCCTTCTGGTGGATGAAGCCCGGCATGATGCCGATCTTGCACTCGTCCGGCGTGATGATGCCCGGGCAGTTGGGCCCGATGAGACGCGTGGCGGAGGTGGCCAGCGCGGTCTTCACGCGGATCATGTCGTTGACCGGGATGCCTTCGGTGATGCAGACGACCAGCTCGATGCCGGCATCGGCCGCTTCGAGGATGGCGTCGGCCGCGAAGGCGGCCGGCACGTAGATCATGCTGGTGGTGGCGCCGGTTTCCTTGACGGCATCACGCACCGTGTCGAAGACCGGCAGGTCCAGGTGCTGGCTGCCGCCGCGGCCCGGCGTGACGCCACCGACGACGCGCGTGCCATAGGCAATGCACTGCTGCGTGTGGAACGTGCCCTGCTTGCCGGTGAAGCCCTGGCAGATGACCTTGGTGCGCTTGTTGACGAGAATGCTCATGGGGTGTCCGTACTCTTACTTGGCAGCGGCAACGACTTTCTTGGCGGCATCGGTGAGGCCTTCGGCAGGCGTCACGGCAAGGCCGCTTTCTTTCAGCATCTCGCGCGCCTGCTTGGCGTTGGTGCCTTCCAGACGCACCACCACCGGCACTTTGACGCCGACATTCTTGACCGCGGTCATGACGCCCTCGGCGATGACATCGCAGCGGACGATGCCGCCGAAGATGTTCACGAGGATGGCCTTGACGTTCGGGTTGGAGAGGATCAGCTCGAAGGCCGCGGTCACGCGCTCGGCCGTGGCGCCACCGCCGACGTCGAGGAAGTTGGCCGGCTTACCGCCATGCAGCTTGATGACGTCCATCGTTGCCATGGCCAGGCCCGCGCCGTTGACCATGCAGGCGATGTCGCCATCGAGGGACACATAGTTGAGGTCGTGCTTGGCCGCACGCGCTTCCATCGGGTCTTCCTGCGACTCGTCACGCAGCGCGGTGAGTTCCGGATGGCGGTACAGCGCGTTGGGGTCGATGCCGATCTTGGCGTCGAGCGCGACCAGCTTGCCTTCCTTGGTGACGATCAGCGGATTGACCTCGACCAGGCTGGCATCGGTGTCGATGTAGAGCTTGTAGAGCGCCTTGAGGATGGCGCCGAACTCACCGATCTGCGCGCCGGTGAGCTTCAGGCCAAAGGCCAGCTCGCGCGCCTGGTAGGCCTCGAGGCCCACGGCCGGATGGATGGTGGCGCTGAGGATCTTCTCGGGTTCGTGCGCGGCAACCTCTTCGATGTCCATGCCGCCGGCGGCCGAGGCCACCACGGCGATGCGGCCCTTCTCGCGGTTGAGCGTGAGGCTGAGGTAGATCTCGCGGTCGATGGCCGAGCCGGACTCGACGTAGACCTTGCTGATGGGCAGGCCAGCGGCGTCGGTCTGCTTGGTGACCAGGCGCTTGCCCAGCATCTCTGCCGTGGCGGCACGGACGGCTTCGAGGTCCTTGACGATCTTGACGCCGCCCGCGAGGCCACGCCCGCCGGCATGCACCTGCGCCTTGACGACCCACACGGGGCCACCGAGCTTGCGGGCGGCAGCCACCGCTTCATCGGGGGTCGAGGCGACCTCACCCGTGGGCACCGGAATGCCGTAGCTCGCGAAGATTTTCTTGGACTGGTATTCGTGCAGGTTCATCGAACGCCCTTGGAAGTTTGGCCAGGCCAGTGCGGCCGGTGTCAGGAAAGCCCGACATTCTGGCGAATCGAGGCCCAGACCGCCACTGTTACGAGGCCCGGGTGCTAGAGTCCTCGCACGATGTCGTCGCCAGCCACGGCCAGCCCCCCGGGTACCCACTACGAGCCCACCGACCTTGCGTGGCGGGTCATTGGTTTAGTCAACCTTTATCGATTGCTGGCCGCCGCGGGCCTGCTCATCCTCAGCCGCTTTGCCGGGCCGCGCGACACGCTGGGTATCGCCCATGCCACGGAACTGCTGTTGGTCTGCAGCGCGTACTTCGTCGCTGCAGTCACGCTGGTCCTGCTGCGACGGAGTATCTGGCCCAACCTACGGAGGCTGGCGCTGACCCACGTGGCCCTCGACGCGGTCGCGGTGGGTGCCATCCTGTGGACCAGTGGCGGCGTGAGCAGCGGCCTGGGCGTGCTGCTCATCCTGCCGGTGGGCGCCATGTCCCTGCTGGCCGAGCGACGCGATGCGTATTTCATGGCCGCGCTCGCGGCGCTGGCGGTGCTGACCCAGCAGATCGCCACCGGGTTCGACCTGCAGACCAGCGCCAGCGAGTACCTGCGGGCGGGCGTCGGCGGCACTGTGCTGTTCCTGCTGGTGCTGACGATCCAGCCGTTTTCCACGCGGCTGCGCGAAAGCGAAGCCCTGGCTCGCAGGCAACTGGTGGACCTGGCCAACATGGCGCAACTGAGCCAGTACATCGTGCAGCACCTGCGCGAGAGTATCCTGGTGGTCGACGCAGAAGACCGCATCCGGCTGATCAACGAATCGGCAGCCAGAATATTGGGGGATGCACTGGCCACCCCAGGCGCGCTGCTGGGCGAGGCCTCACCGCGCCTGCTCTACCTGCTGGCGACCTGGCGGCAGAACAGGCCCGCCCAATCATCCGGGAACGACACCTTCCCGGCTGCGGACGGTGCGCGTTTGATCCAGCCGCACTTTGCCTCGCTGGGCAGCGGTGAGCCCGGCCCGGTGCTGGTGTTCCTTGAAGACACCAGCCTGCTGGCCGAGAAGGTGCAGCAGTCCAAGCTCGCCGCCCTGGGCAGGCTCTCGGCCAGCATCGCGCATGAGATCCGCAATCCGGTGGGCGCGATGAGCCATGCCAGTCAGTTGCTGGCCGAGTCCCCCGAGATTACCGGGGCGGACCACCGGCTCACCCAGATCATCCGCGGCAATGCCGACCGGGTCAGCCGCATCATCGAAAACGTGCTGGAATTCTCGCGTCGCGGCACCAGCAAGCCAGAACGCCTGACGCTGCTCCCGTGGCTGGCGCAGTTCCGCACCGAGTTTTGCGCCACGCTGCAGCTGCCCGAAAGCCGCGTGCAGCTGATAGCTGTAACCAACGGGGCAGAAACCGAAGCGCTGACCGTGCAGGTGGATCCGCAGCAGCTGTACCAGGTGCTGTGGAACCTCTGCCAGAACGCCGTCACTTATGGCGGCGGCACAGCAGCAGGCGCCGTCATCGAACTTCGCCATGGACGCATGGCCCTGGGTGCACGCCCCTTCCTGGAAGTGGCCGATCGCGGCCCGGGCATCGCGCCGGAAAATCGCGAGCGGATCTTCGAACCCTTCTTCACGACCTCGGCCCAGGGCACAGGACTGGGGCTGTTCCTGGCCCGCGAACTGGCCCAGGCCAATGGCGCCACGCTGCTGTACGAGCCCCGCCCCGACGGTGGCAGCCTGTTTCGCCTGGTGTTCAGTGACCCGCTGCGCTGGGAGCCGTAGGCCATTGCGCCTATTCTCACCACCATGAGCAGCGCACGTATTCTGATCGTGGATGACGAACCCGATCTGGTCGAACTGGTCGGCCTGACCCTGTCCCGCATGGGCCATCGCACCGCCTCGGCCGGCACCCTGGCACAGGCGCAGCAGCACTTGCTGGCCGAGCCCTTTGACCTGTGCCTGTCCGACATGCAACTGCCCGATGGCGATGGTCTGGCCCTGTTGGACTGGGCACAGGAGAAATGCCCCGGCTTGCCCATGGCCATCATCACGGCCCACGGCAACGTCGAGACGGCGGTGCGGGCGCTCAAATCCGGTGCCTTCGACTTCGTCTCCAAACCGCTGGACCTGGGCGACCTGCGGCGCCTGGTCACGCGCGCGCTGAAGCTCCGCGAACGCCGCGCCGAGACCACCGGCAGCTACCGTGGGCCAGGCCTGCTGGGCAACTCACCGCCGATGCAGGCCCTGCGCGAACTGATCGCGCGCGTGGCCCGCAGCCAGGCCCCGGTGCACATCGCGGGCGAATCGGGCACCGGCAAGGAGCTGGTCGCGCGACTCATTCACCAGGCCGGGCCCCGCGCCGATGGGCCGTTCGTGCCGGTCAACTGCGGTGCGATCCCGGCCGAACTCATGGAAAGCGAGTTCTTCGGCCACAAGCGCGGCAGCTTTACCGGCGCCGTCGTCGATAAAAAGGGACTGCTTCAAAGCGCCGAAGGCGGCACGCTGTTCCTGGACGAAGTGGCCGACCTGCCCCTGCACATGCAGGTGAAGCTGCTGCGTGTGATCCAGGAAAAGGCCGTGCGGCCGGTGGGCGAGGCGCAGGAACTGCCCGTTGACCTGCGCGTGCTGTCTGCCACGCACAAGGACCTGGCGCAGCTGGTGGCCGCCGGCAGCTTCCGCGAGGACCTGTACTACCGCATCAACGTCATCGAGCTGCGGGTTCCGGCGCTGCGCGAGCGCCCCGGCGACATTGCAGAACTGGCGCTGAGCATCCTGGCGCGGCTGGCAGACCGACTGTCCGTGGCAGCCCCTGCCCTGGCGCCGGAAGCCTTGGCCGCACTGCAGGATTACGGATTCCCAGGCAACGTCCGCGAGCTCGAAAACATCCTGGAACGGGCGCTGACCCTGTGCATCGGCGAGCGAATCGAACTGGCCGACCTGCAACTGCGGGCGCGGACCGGGGACACGCAGCGGCAGCCCGCGATCAAGCCCCAACCAGAGGCGGCCGGGCTGGACGACCAGCTGGAGCACCTGGAGCGCGATGCGATCGTGCGGGCCCTGGAACTGGCGCGCTACAACAAGACGGCTGCAGCCCGCCAACTGGGCATCAGCTTCCGGGCGCTGCGCTACAAAATCCAGAAGCTGGGCATAGAGTGACGCTCCGCGTCACTTTGTGACGCCGACTGTCGCTGTTGAGCAGGCCTGAACGCCCTGCCTCGCCACTTCAACGCATCACCAAACCCTTAAAAAACAGCTCTGTGACGAGCTGCACAGAAACTGGCACAGCCGTTGCTTAGTCTTTCCCCACGGCAAGGTTGCCGGCAGTTTTTGAATCACGAATCTTAAGGAAGAACAGACCATGAAGATGATCCAGAAGGGCTTTACGCTGATCGAGTTGATGATCGTTGTGGCGATCATCGGCATCCTCGCCGCCATCGCGATCCCGGCCTACCAGGACTACACGATCCGCGCTCAGGTCACCGAAGGCCTGAGCCTGGCCGGTGGCATCCAGGCCTCCGTGACCGACTGGTACGCGCAGAAGGGTGCCTTCCCGGCTGCGAACGTCACGACTGCGACCACGGGTCTGGCCATGACCGCGGCGCCGAAGGGCAAGTACGCCAGCGTTGACCTCTCTGACGCCCTGGGCGGCGTGCAGATCACGTTCAACGGCTCGCAGGTCAACAGCACCATCAGCGGCAAGAAGCTGGCCATGAACGCCGCCACCAGCGCCAACGGCGACATCCTGTGGGTCTGCGGCAGCGCCGGCCTGCCGACCGGTGGCACGGCCTCGGGCACCGCCACGACCGATCTGGCTGCCAAGTACCTGCCGAGCGCCTGTAAGTAATCGACGACTGACTGGCCCTCAAGAAGCCCCTCTCCGGAGGGGCTTTTTCTTGGGCAACCCATTCACGTCATTTTGGTTTAAAAAAACACAGCCTATAGATTCGACAATAGAACGGTGCGACGCATGAACGCTTTACAGAAGGGCTTTACGCTTATCGAACTGATGATCGTCGTGGCGATCATCGGCATCCTCGCCGCCATCGCAATCCCGGCCTACCAGGACTACACGATCCGCGCACAGGTCACCGAAGGTCTGAGCCTGGCCGGTGGCATCCAGGTCTCCGTCACCGACTGGTACGCACAGAAGGGCGCCTTCCCGGCTGCTGGCGTGACCACCGCGACGACGGGTCTTGCCATGACCGCCGTGCCGAAGGGCAAGTACGCCAGCGTTGACCTCCTGGCCAGCGGCGGCATACAGGTCACCTTCAATGGCTCGCAGGTCCACAGCACCATCAGCGGCAAGAAGCTGGCCATGAACGCCGCCACCAACACCAACGGCGACATTCTCTGGGTCTGTGGCAGCGCGAGCCTGCCGACCGGCGGCACCGCCTCGGGTGCAGCCACGACCGACCTGGCTGCGAAACACTTGCCGAACGCCTGCAAGGCCTGAGGCAGCCCGCCAAGACGAGCCGAAGCCCCTCTCCGGAGGGGCTTTTTTTTGTAAAAAATAAATCGGTTGGCAAACCAACCATATGTAAAGATGGGGCGTGCAGTTAGTCCAAAATGGATATATTTGGATTGAAAGACTCATCGCCGCAGCGATCCGCGGTCCTCGGTTCGCCAGACTTCTGGTGAACCGTTCCCCGCGCGCTCTGGCACATCGACAGGGAATCAACGCTCAGAGGTGGTTCAGATGAAAGCAATCCAGCAGGGTTTTACGCTGATCGAGTTGATGATTGTCGTGGCGATCATCGGCATCCTCGCCGCCATCGCGATCCCGGCTTATCAGGACTACACGATCCGCGCGCAGGTCACCGAAGGCCTGAGCCTGGCCGGTGGCATCCAGGCCTCCGTGAGCGACTGGTATGCGCAGAAGGGCTCCTACCCCGACGCCGACGTCACCACTGCAACGACTGGCCTGGCAATGACGGCAGCACCCACCGGCAAGTACGCCAGCGTGGACCTGGCTGACGCCCTCGGCGGCATCCTGATCACCTTCAGCGGCTCGCAGGTCAACAGCACCATCAGCGGAAAAAAACTGGGCATGAACGCTGCCAAGAACACCAACGGCGACCTTGTCTGGGTCTGCGGTTCGGCGGCTACGCCGACCGGCTCTACCAAGACAGGCACTGCGGCGACCGACCTGGCCGCCAAGTACCTACCGAGCGCCTGCAAGTAATTTTTACGGAATTCACTACCCCAAAGCCCCGCCAGAGGTGGCTTTGTGGTATCCGTTGAGCGACAAACAATTAGCATGGACGCCAATATGTCAGTCTTCCAGAAAGGATTCACCCTGATCGAGTTGATGATCGTCGTGGCGATCATCGGCATCCTTGCCGCCATCGCGATCCCGGCCTACCAGGACTATACGATCCGCGCGCAGGTCACCGAAGGCATCGGCCTTGCCGGCGGCGTACAGACGGCGGTGGCTGACTGGTACTCGCAGAAAGGCGCCTTCCCGGCCAGCGGGATCACGACGGCCACCACCGGCTTGGGCTTGGCCGCTGCACCCAAGGGCAAATACGCCAGCGTCAACATCACCGACGCTTTGGGCGGCATCCAGATCACCTTCGACGGCTCTCAGGTCAACAGCACCATCACTGGCAAGACAATGGCAATGAATGCCGCACTGAACGCCAGCGGCGACATCCTCTGGGTCTGCGGCAGTGCGGCCCTGCCCACTGGCGGCACCGCTTCCGGCACGGCCACCACCAACCTGGCCGCCAAGTACCTGCCGAACGCCTGCAAGTGATTGCCTGCTGAATGGCCACCCAGAACCCCGCTCCGGCGGGGTTTCTTCTTTTGGGATGCCAGTCACGCGCGCCCCTGCCTGCTTGTGGGAGTATTTCCTACGATTTGACAATTTATTTGTCGGCACGCTCGTCTAAACTCTGCCGGGCGACCTTGAGGCTCAAGCTAAGCACATGAACGAAAACGTTTCTTTGGCATCCTCCACCGCGCGAGCTGGCCTCGGCGGTCTGCCCCAGCGTCTGGTGCAGGATGGCGTCGTCAATGAAACCGCTGCCCACGCAGCGCTCAAACTGGCGCAGGAAAAGAAATCCAGTTTCGTCTCCCAGTTGATTGCCAGCGGCGCCGCCAAGGGTCGCGACGTGGCCGTCGCAGCCTCCACCGAATTCGGCGTCCCGATCTTCGATCTGGACGCCCTGACCATCGACTTTGAAGTCACGCGAATGGTCAGCGACAAACTGCTGTCCAAGCACCGCGTATTGCCGATGTTCAGGCGCGGCAAACGCCTGTTCCTGGGTGTGTCCGACCCCACGAACCTGCACGCGCTGGATGAGATCAAGTTCCAGACCGGCATGGGCGTGGAAGCCATCGTCGTTGAAGACGAGAAGCTGCAGAAAGCCGTCGACCGGATGCTGGAGCAGGCCGACACCGCCATGCCCGGCCTGGGCGACGAAGAAGGCGTCGACCTCGAAGGACTGGAAGTATCCGGCGGCGACGACGTCGAAGCCGATGCCGTGGGCCGCGATGATGTCGAAGACGCCCCCATCGTGCGCTTCGTCAACAAGATCATGCTGGATGCGATCCGCCGCGGCGCCTCGGACATCCATTTCGAGCCTTACGAAAAGATCTACCGCGTGCGCCTGCGCATCGACGGCGTGCTGCGCGAGGTCGCCCAGCCGCCGGTGCAGCTGGGTGGCAAACTCGCCGCCCGCCTCAAGGTCATGTCGCGGCTCGACATCGCCGAGCGCCGTGTGCCGCAGGACGGCCGCATCAAGATGCGCCTCTCCAAGACAAGGGCCATCGACTTCCGCGTCAGCAGCTGCCCCACGCTCTACGGCGAGAAGATCGTGCTGCGTATCCTCGACCCGTCGCAGGCCATGCTGGGCATCGATGCGCTGGGCTACGAGCCGTTCCAGAAAGACATCTACATGGCCAACCTGGCCCGGCCGCAAGGCATGATCCTGGTCACCGGCCCCACGGGTAGCGGCAAGACGGTGTCGCTGTACACCGGGCTCAACATCCTCAACCGTGAAGACACCAACATCTCCACGGCCGAAGATCCGGCCGAAATCAACCTGCCTGGCGTGAACCAGGTCAACGTGAACAACAAGGTGGGCCTCACCTTCGCCTCGGCCCTGCGCGCCTTCCTGCGCCAGGATCCGGACGTCGTCATGGTCGGTGAAATCCGCGACCTCGAGACCGCCGAGATCGCGATCAAGGCTGCCCAGACGGGCCACTTGGTGCTCTCGACGCTGCACACCAACGATGCACCACAGACGCTGACCCGCCTCATCGACATGGGCGTGAAGCCCTATGCCATTGCCACGTCAGTCAGCCTGATCATCGCGCAGCGCCTCGCGCGCCGCCTCTGCCCCAGCTGCAAACAGCCCATCGACGTGCCCGCTGAGGCCCTGCGCAAGGAAGGCTTCCCCGAAGCGGAAATCGCCCGGGGCATCAAGGTGTTCGGGCCCAAGGGCTGCAGTGCCTGCACCGAAGGCTACAAGGGCCGCGTGGGCATCTATCAGGTCATGCCGGTCACCGAGGAAATCGGTCGCATCATCATGGCCGGCGGCAATGCCATCGACATCTCGGACGCAGCCGCCAAGGCCGGGGTCTGGGACCTGCGTCGCGCAGGGCTTGCCAAGGTCCAGGCTGGCATGACCAGCCTGGAAGAACTCAACAGCGTGACGATCGAGTAGGACTGAACCATGGCGCCACCCTCAAAGGCCGTCCGCACTGCCAAACGCGACACGCCCTTCCTGTGGGAAGGCAAGGACAAACGCGGCCACAAGGTCTCGGGCAAGAGCCTGGCCGCCAACGAGCAGGCCCTGCGCACCGATCTGCGTCGCCAGGGCATCGCGCCGACGCGGCTGCGCAAGCAGTCCGGCAGCCTGGCCGGCGGCAAGGTCAATGCTGCCGATATCGCCGTGTTCAGCCGGCAGCTGGCCACCATGCTGGCGGCCGGCATTCCGCTGGTGCAGGCCTTCGAGATCGTGGGCTCGGGCCACGAGAAGGCCTCCATGCAGAAGCTGATCCTCGACATCAAGGCCGATGTCGAGGCAGGCATCTCGCTGCACGAGTCACTGGCCAAGCGCCCCCTGTATTTCGACGACCTGTACGTCAACCTGGTCGAGGCCGGCGAGCAGGCCGGTGCACTCGACTCGCTGCTCGACAAGGTCGCCACCTACAAAGAAAAAACCGAAGCGCTCAAGAAGAAGGTCAAGAAGGCCCTCTTCTACCCGACCGCCGTGCTGGCCGTGGCCATCATCGTGTCGGTCATCCTGCTGATCTTCGTCATTCCGCAGTTCGAGAGCCTCTTCAAGGGCTTCGGCGCAGACCTGCCAGCCTTCACGCAGATGGTCATCGACCTGTCGAAATTCGTGCAGAACGACGGGCTGTTCATCGCCCTGGTGCTGGGCGGCGCGGGCTATGCCTTCACGTATTTCCAGAAGCGCTCGCGCAAGATGCGCGAAATGCTCGACCGCCTCAGCCTCAAGCTCCCGATCATCGGCCCCATCCTCAACAAGGCCGCGCTCGCCCGCTACGCGCGCACCCTGGCGACCATGTTCGCGGCGGGCGTGCCCCTGGTCGAGGCGCTGGAATCAGTGGCTGGTGCGACGGGCAACATCGTTTACGAAGACGGCGTCATGCGCATGCGTGACGAGGTGGCCACTGGGCAGCGCCTGCAGCGCGCCATGGACAACACCGGCCTGTTCCCCAACATGGTCATCCAGATGATCGCGGTCGGCGAGGAAGCCGGCGCGCTCGACACCATGGCCGGCAAGGTCGCCAGCTTCTACGAAGAAGAAGTCGACAACGCCGTGGACGCGATGTCGAGCCTGCTCGAGCCCATGATCATGGCGATCCTGGGCGTGCTGGTCGGCGGCCTCGTCATCGCGATGTACCTCCCGATCTTCAAGCTCGGCTCGGTTGTCTGACAGCGGGCTACGCGTAATGGGCGAACTGCTGTCGGAATCGGCGCCGCTGTTCATCGGCGTGTGCCTGGTGCTGGGCCTGCTGGTCGGCAGCTTCCTGAACGTCGTCATCCATCGCGTGCCCGTCATGCTGGCGCGCCGCTGGCGCCGCGAGGCCCTGGAGCTGGACGGCAAGCTGCCCCCCGAAGAACCGCGCTACGACCTGGTCATGCCCCGCTCGGCCTGCCCGTCCTGCCAGGCCCCGATCACCGCCCTGCAGAACATCCCCGTGCTCAGCTACCTGTGGCTGCGCGGCCGCTGTGCCGGGTGCGGCACCGGCATCAGCCTGCGTTACCCGCTCGTCGAGCTGCTCACCGGCGCGGCTTCGGCCATTGTCGCGTGGCAGTTCGGCTATGGCCCAGCCGCCGCCGCCGCGCTGGTGCTGACCTGGTTCCTGGTCGCGCTGACCTTCATCGACCTGGACACCCAGTTGCTGCCCGACAGCCTCACGCTGCCGCTGCTGTGGCTGGGCATCTTCGCCAGCCTGGTAATGCCGGGCATCGGGGGCGCCGAACTGCCGGTGGACCTGCGGTCCAGCGTCATCGGCGCCATCGCCGGCTACCTGAGCCTGTGGAGCGTCTACCAGGGCTTTCGCCTGCTCACCGGCAAAGAGGGCATGGGCTACGGCGACTTCAAGCTGCTGGCCGCGCTGGGCGCCTGGCTGGGCTGGCAGATGCTGCTGCCGATCATCCTGGGTGCCGCCGGCGTCGGGGCCATCCTGGGCATCACCCTGATCGTGCTGCGCCGGCAGGATCGCGGCGTGCCCATGGCCTTTGGTCCTTTCCTTGCGGCGGCGGGCTGGCTCATGCTTCTGTTCGGCCATGAACTCGTCGACCGCTATCTCTCGCTCTACACGCCGCGCTAAAGGCCGGCAGCCGCCGCCGCTGCGCATCGGCCTGACCGGCGGCATTGCCAGCGGCAAGTCGACCGTGGCCGGCCTGTTCGCCGCACTGGGCGTTCCGGTCATCGACACCGACCAGATCGCGCGTGACATCGTGCAGCCCGGTTCCCCCGTACTGGCCGCCATCGTCGAGCGCTTTGGCCCAAGCGTCCTGCGCGCCGACGGCCAACTCAACCGCGCCGCCCTGCGCCAGCGGGTCTTTGCAGACCCCGCCGCCAGGGCAAATCTGGAAGCGCTCACCCACCCCGCCATTCAGGCCGAAACGGCCGCCCGCAGCGCGCGGGCCGGTGGGCCTTATCAGCTCATCGCCGTACCGCTGCTGGCGGAAAAAGGCCTGAAATCGCGCTATGACCGAGTGCTGGTGATCGACTGCGAGCCCGAGCTGCAGCGACGCCGCCTGATCGTGCGGGATGGCAGCACGCAAACCGAAGCGCAGGCCATCCTCGATGCCCAGGCCAGCCGGGAACAACGCCTGGCGCTGGCCGATGACGTCATCGTCAACACCGGGGATATCCTCGACCTGGCCACCCAGGTCGAGGCCCTGCATGCGAAATACCTGAAAACGGATTGTCGGGCCTTGCCGGCGTAAGCCAGAATACCCGGATGACTGAGCAGGACACCGGGGTGGAACAGTCAGGGGCAGCCGGCGCGCCCCTGGTTTTCGAGCAGCCGCTCAACGAGCGGATGCGCACCTTCCTGCGCCTGGACTACCTGTACAGCCAGGCCCTCTACCACAACGAGAAAGCCAGCCAGTGGGGCAGCCGCGCCGCCGTGGCCAGCCTCATCGACATTCTGGCCATCTCGACGCGTGGCGATGTGCGCTCCGACGTGCTCAAAGAGCTCGAACGCCAGCTGGCCCAGCTCAACGAATTCCAGAACAAGGCCGGGGTCGACAACAGCCGCCTGCGGGCGCTCATCGCCAACCTCGTGCGCCTGCGGGCCGGCCTGGCCGAGGCCGGCGCCAGCTACCTGCAGCCGCTGCGCGACTCGGAGTTCCTGGCGGCCATCAAACATCGCAGCGCCATCCCTGGCGGCACCTGCGAGTTCGACTTGCCCGACTATTTCTACTGGCTCAACCAGGACGCCGAGCAGCGCGTGCAGACGTTCAACGAGTGGATGGCCATGCTGCGCCCCCTCTGCGATGCGATCGCCGAACTGCTCTGGCTCACCCGCCAGAACGGCCGTTCGCGGCACGAAACGGCTGCCGCCGGCTGTTTCAGCATCACGTTCGAGCGCGACGCACCGGTGCAGCTGCTGCGCATCACCGTGCCGGTCGATGCGGGCCTCTACCCGGAAATCAGCGGCAGCCACTACCGCTGCAGCGTGCGCTTCCTGCAGTGGAACGGCCTGATGGCGCGGCCCACGCAGGCCGACATCGACGTGCCCTTCCTGCTGACCTGCTGCGGCTGACGCCGGGTGGCCGGCGTGCGCGTGAAATGCCCGACCTGCCAGCGCGAAGCACAATGGTCGGCTGAGAACCCCTACCGGCCCTTCTGCAGCGAGCGCTGCAAGATGGCCGACCTGGGCGCCTGGTTCTCAGGCGAACGCGCCATCCCCGGCCAGCCCGCCCTCTCGCCCGACGATGAAGCCCCGAGCTTCAGTCAGGGCGACGAAGACTGACCCGCGCCCGCCGGCCGTGCTGCCGGCGCCCGCATGCCCAGCGCCCCGGCCGCGAAGGCCCACTGGTCGGTCAGGTGCTCCACCTGCATCCATGTCGGTTTGCCCGCCCCGTGACCGGCCCGCGTCTCTACCCGGATCAACGTCGGCTGGTCGCAGCGCTGCGCGGCCTGCAGGGCCGCCGCAAACTTGAAGCTGTGCCAAGGCACGACGCGGTTGTCCTGCGCCGCCGTGGTCACCAGCGTGGGCGGATAGCAGTTGTGGCGCATGACGTTGTGGTACGGCGAATACGCAAACTGCGCGCGGAAGTCGGCCGCATCCTCTGACAGGCCATAGTCGTCCGACCACTGACGCGCGTTCGCGCTGGCGCGGTGGTAGCGCAGCATGTCCAGCACGCCCACGTCGGGTAGCGCCGCACCAAACAGGTCTGGCCGCTGCGTGAGCACAGCGGCCACCAGCAGGCCCCCATTGCTGCCACCGCGGATGGCGATGCGCGCCGGGCGCGTGTACTGCTCGCGCACCAGGTACTCGGCCGCCGCAATGAAATCATCGAACACGTTCTGCTTGTTCGCGCGCGTGCCGGCCAGGTGCCAGTCGGCGCCGTACTCACCGCCGCCGCGCAGGTTGGCCACGGCATAGATGCCGCCCATCTCCAGCCAGGCCAGCGTGGCCGGCGCGAAGGACGGCGTCAGCGAGACGTCAAAGCCGCCATAGCCATACAGCATCACGGGGTTGTTGCCGTCGCGTTTGAGGTCGCGGCGATGCACGAGGAACATCGGCACGCGCGTGCCATCCCGGCTCGCATAGAACACCTGCTCGGTGACATAGGGCGAGAGGTCCGCAGCAACGGCAGGCTCGCGCAGCAGCGCGGTCTGGCCCGTGCGCGCATCCAGGCTGTAGAGGCGTGTCGGCGTGCTGAAGTCCGTATAGGCCATGAACGTGCCGGCGGACTGCGAATCGCCCGTGAAACCGCTGACCGTCCCGATGCCGGGCAGGCTCACTTCACCCAGCGCAGCGCCGCTGGCCGCATCAAACCGCAGCAGGCGCGCATGGGCATCCTTGAGATACGCCGCAAACACACTGCCACCCACCAGTGCCGCCTGCTCCAGCACGTCGGCCCCTTCCGGCACCACCACGCGCTCACGCTGCCCCGCAGGCTTGCCCAGGTCCACGGCCACCACGCGGCCGCGCGCCGCACCGGTGGTCGTGGCAAACAACAACTCGGTGCCCAGGCCCTGGCGTGAGCCAAGGTAAGTCTGCAGGCCATCGAAGGCCGCGAACACTGGCTCGACCTTCGCACTGCCGTCCAGCGCCAGCACGCTGACGCCGTTGCTCAGCGTGCCCTCGTCCAGCGTGATCACCAGATAGCGGCCGTCCAGCGTGACGCGGCCCTCGGGCACGCGCGTGGCGTGGTCGGTAACGGCATACACCAGACGATCCTGCGTCGCGTCCTGGCCCAGCCGATGGAAATGAATCACCGGCTGTCGCTGATCATCACCGGCCGGATAACGGCTGTAGTAAAACCCGCTGCCATCGCGGGCCCAGGACACCTGGGTGAACTTCGTGTCGCGCAGGACATCGGGCAGGTCGATGCCTGTTTCCACATCGCGCACGTGCCAGCTCTTCCAGTCGGAGCCGGCGTCGGAGAGCGCATAGGCCAGCAGCCGGCCATCCGGCGACGGCTCGTAATCGGCCAGCGACACGGTCGCGTCGCCGCTGATGGTGTCGGGGTCGATCAGGCGGCGACCCAGCTCAGCGGGCGAGGCAGACACATGCAGCGCCGCCTGGTTCTGCTGGCCATCGTTGCGCAGGAAAAAGTAGCGATCGCCGGCCTTGTGCGGCACCCCGAAGCGCTCATAGCGATACAGCTGCGTGAGCCGCGCCTGGATCCAGGCCCGATCCGGCAACGCGGCCAGATAGGGCGTGGCGAGCTGGTTCTGCGCAGCGACCCAGTCGCGCGTACGCGGGGCATCCAGGGACTCCAGCCAGCGATAAGGGTCGGCCACGGCCGTGCCATGGAAGTCCTCGACGACCGCTTCGCGGGTCGACGGCGGATAGGCCTGTGCCGGCAGGTGCAGGGTGGGCGTGCAGGCGGCCAGCCCGAGCGCGGCAAGGCCCGAGGCAGCGCTGGCGACGGCTTGGATCGAAGACTTCGGCATGCCTACACTCCCTTCATGAAAACCCACTTCCTGTGCGGCCGAAATCTTATGTCAGCGGTACTGGCCCTGCTGGCCCTCGTGCTGCCGGGCCTTGCTACTGCCGAGCGACTCAGTGTCGATCGGCTGTTCGCGGCGCCCGATCTGGCCGGCGAACGCCTGCGGGCCGCGCGCATTTCACCGGATGGCCAGCTGGTGGCCTATCTCAAGAGCGCCGCTGACAACAAGGACCGCCTGGACCTGTGGGCCTATGACCTGCGCACGCGCCAGCACCGCCTGCTGATCGACGCCCGCGCGCTGCTGCCGCCCGGTGGCGAGGCCCTCTCCGCCGAAGAGGCCGCGCGCCGCGAACGCCAGCGCAGCTCGGCGCTGTCGGGCATCGTTGAATATGCCTTCGCGCAGGACTCGCACCGCTTGCTGGTGCCACTGGGCGGCGACCTCTACCTCTATGACCTGGCCCTGCCGGCCACGCAGGCCCTGCGCCGCCTGACGCAGACGGCCGCCTACGAGACTGACGCCCGCTTTTCGCCGCAGGGGCGCTACGTCAGCTTCATCCGCGACCAGACGCTGTGGGTGCTGGCGCTGGCCACCGGGCAGGAAACCGCCATCAGCCCGGTCGGCGCAGGCCTGGTGAGCTATGGCATGGCGGAATTCATCGCACAGGAAGAGATGGACCGCGACACCGGCTATTGGTGGTCACCCGACGACACGCGTCTGGCCTACACCCGCGTCGACGAATCTCCCGTTTCAGAGACGCAGCGTTTTGAAATCAACGCCACCGACGTCAAGGTGGTGAGCCAGCGCTATCCCTACACCGGCTCGGCCAACGCCACGGTCACGCTGTTCGTGGCATCCGTGAACACACCGGCCGCCGCGGTTGCCGTGGACCTGGGCGCGGCCGACCACTACCTGGCACGCGTGCAGTTCCTGCCCGACAGCCAGCGCCTGGCCGTGCAGCGCCAGAGCCGCGACCAGCACCAGCTGGACCTGCTGCTGATCGACGCCACCACCGGCGCCACGCACACCCTGCTCACCGAGCACAGCGATCACTGGGTGCCCCTGCACGACGACCTGCACTTCCTCAAGCGCACGCCCCGCTTTATCTGGGCCTCGGACCGCACGGGCTACCGGCACCTGTACCTCTACGACCTGGACGGCCGGCTGATCCGCCCGCTGACCCAGGGCGAGAGCATGACCGTGGGGGACACGCCCGAGTCCGGCCTGCGCGGCGTCGATGAACGGCAGGGCTGGGTCTATTTCACGTCCAATGCGGCGGCCCATATCCAGCGCCAGCTGTACCGCGTGCGGCTCGATCGCGCTGGTCCGCCCGAGCGCATTACGCAGGCGGCCGGCTGGCATTCGGTGCGCATGGCCGATGACGCCAGCGTCTTCCTCGACCAGCATTCCAGCCACACGGCACCGCCCTCGGTCACGCTGCGCGCCGCCGACGGCCACGAACTGCAGACGCTGGTGCGCAACGCGCTGGCACCCGGCCACCCGTACTACCCCTACCTCGACCAGCGCGCCACGCCTGAATACGGCCAGCTCACTGCACGGGACGGGCAGACGCTGAACTACCAGCTCATCACGCCGCCGCAGAGGCAGCCGGGCAAACGCTACCCGGCCATCGTGTATGTCTATGGCGGCCCGCACTCCCAGAACGTCAGCGACAGCTGGGGTGGCAACTGGCAACTGTTCCACCAGCTGCTGGCCAGCGAAGGCTTCGTGGTGTTCGTGCTCGACAACCGCGGCAGCGGCAGCCGCGGCGAGCGCTTCGAGGCCGCCTCCTGGCATCATCTGTCCGACGTCGAAGTCGAAGACCAGGTCAAGGGCGTGGACTACCTGCGCAGCCTGCCGTTCGTGGACGGGCAGCAGGTGGGCATCTTTGGCTGGAGCTATGGCGGCTATATGGCGCTGCAGTCCGTGCTGCGTGCACCCGGCAGTTTCGCCGCGGCAGTGGCCGGTGCGCCCGTCACCGACTGGCGGCTCTATGACACGCACTACACCGAGCGCTACCTGGGCACGCCCCAGGACAACGCAGACGGTTACCAGTCCGCCGACGTGCTCAGCTATGCGCGGTCGCTGTCGCGGCCCCTGTTGCTGATCCACGGCATGGCCGATGACAACGTGCTGTTCCAGAACAGCACGCTGCTCATGAAGGCGCTGCAGGACGCGAACCGCCCCTTCGAGCTGATGACCTACCCGGGCGGCAAGCACGGCCTGATCGGGCATGCGGACCAGGGCCCGCATGCGATGAACGCCATCCTGCGCTTTTTCAAACGCGAACTGGCCACGCCGCCTGCGCGCGCAGAACCCTAGCGCAGTTCAGGGTGCCGGGTTCTTCGTCCCGGCAGCCCGCGAATCCAGGATCTCGTTGTAGATCTTGCGCCGGCTGAACAGCCACTGGCCGTTCACACGGCGCAGTTCATCCTCGTAGTGCCCATAGCCGCCCAGCAGCGGCCAGCGGTCGCGCACTTCATTGTTGAACTCCACCCAGTAAGCGGTGCCGGTGGCGCGATCGCCCTCCACCTTCACCACCACGTTGGTGATGAAGTGCCGCAGCCGCGACGGACGACGCGGCGCATCGGCGGCTTCTTTCTTCGCGAAGGCCGCCCGCATGGTGCGCACATCGGCCTTGATGGCCTCGCGACCCCGCGCAATGCCCCCGGCCCAGTCCAGGATGCCATCCTCGGTGAAGGTGCCGGCATAGCTTTCAGCGTCCTGCCAGTCCAGCGCGAACATGTAGCGCGCCTGCAGGTCCTCGATCTCGGAGCGGTCCTGCGCATAGCGCGGGTCATAGCGACCCGTTGCGGCAGCGGCCGCAGGCGCGGCCGGCGCAGCCACCGGCAACGCGGCCTTCGCATCGATGGCACGCTTCACCAGGTAGGCGCGGATCGCCTCGGCGTCATCGGCCGTGATGCGGCTGCGGAACGACACCATGCCGCGCGGCTCCAGTGCGCCATCGATCACGATGGTCTTGAACGCCTCGGCAGTGTTGAGCATCGGTGACACGCGCAGGTCCGGGAACAGGCCGCGATTACCGAACTGCGTCTCGTGGCACATCACGCAGTGGATGGCATACGCATCGTTGCCCCGCGCGATCAGCGCGGCATCACCAAAGGCCGGCGGTGGATTGAGCGTACGTGCTGGCGGCAACTCACCCACCGAGGGCAGCGTCGCCTTGCCACCCAGCGTGTAGACCAGCAGCCGCGAACGGTTGCCCGTGTAATAGTCGCGCGAGCCATAGCCGGCCAGCTGCGCGATGTACTGCACGCCGTTGATCTCATAACTGATCGGCGCCGCCACGACGCCCGTTTGCGGGTCAGTCGACCAGAGCTTCTGCCCATCACTGTCCCGATAAGCCGACAGCTCGCCCTTCTGCGAGCCCTGGAACACCAGGCCACCGGCCGTGCTGAGTACACCCGAATTGATGGTGCCGCGGTTCTCCGACCGCCAGACCTCGCGCCGCGCCACCGGGTCCCAGGCCACCAGGAAGGTGCGCGTCGTGCGCGGCGCATCCGAGTGCAGGTCGGCATAGATCGTGGGCGAAGTGCGGCCCATCGCCGTGTTGGCCGATCCCTCGCGCGCCTGATAGTTCGGATCGGGCGCAAAGGCGGTGCTGGTCTCGGCCACTGGCATGTACACCAGGCCCGTGCGACGGCTGAAGGAGTAGGGATGCCAGCTGTGCGCGCCCTGCCCGCCGGGCTGCACGATCGCCGGCTTGCCCGTCTTGCCGAAGCGCGCCTCGGGCACTTCGACCGGGCGGCCCGTCGTCATGTCCACGTGCGTGGCCCAGGTCACCGTGGTGTACGGGTCGGCCGACAGCAGCTTGCCGGTGGCTGCATCAATCACGTAGAAGAACCCGTTCTTCGACTGCTGCATCAGCACGTGGCGCGTGCCACCGGCCAGCGGCAGGTCTGCCAGCATCACCGGGCTGGTCGCATCGAAGTCCCAGCTCTCGGCGGGTGCCGTCTGGTAGTGCCAGGCGTACTCGCCCGTGTCGGCGTTCACGGCAATGAGCGAATTCAGGAACAGGTTGTCGCCGCCACCCGGGCTGCGGGCCTCGGCCACCCAGGGCGTGCCATTGGCCGTGCCGAAGTACACGAGGTTGGTTTTGGCGTCATAGGCGATGCCGTCCCACACCGTGCCGCCACCGAGCTTCCAGTACAGGTCACCGGTCCAGGTCTTGGCCGCCTCGCGCAGTTGCGGCGACTCATACGGTTTCGACGGATCGCCGGGCACCGTATAGAACCGCCACAGGAGCTTGCCGTCCCTGGCGTCATAGGCCGACACATAGCCCCGCACACCGATCTCGGAGCCCGCGTTGCCGAGGATGACCTTGCCGTTGGCAATGCGCGGCGCACCGGTGCTCGTATAAGGCTTGGAGGCATCGACCGTGTTCACGGTCCACAAGGGCTTGCCGGTCTTCGTGTCCAGGGCGATGAGGCGCCCGTCATAGGCGCCGAGGTAGAGCTTGCCGTCCCAGGCCGCAAGGCCCCGGTTCACAACGTCGCAGCAGCCCTTGATGCCCACGCTACCCGGCACCTGCGGATCGTATTTCCACAGGGGCTTGCCGGTGACGGCGTTGTAGGCAAAGACCTTGCTCCAGGCCGTGGTCACATACAGCACGCCGTCAATGACCAGCGGCGAGGCTTCCTGGCCGCGGTTCGTATCGAAATCCGCGGACCAGGCCAACCCAAGCTTCGCGACGTTCTCGGTGGTGATCTTCGTCAGCGGACTGAAGCGCTGCTCGTCCTGCGTACGACCCACCGACAACCACTGGCCGGGCTCGGTGTCGGCGTTGCGCAGCCGGGCGTCATCAACGCGGCCCGCCATCACGGGCGCCGTGCCCACCATGGCCACTGCAATAAGCGCGGCCAGGAATTGCCTTGTCTGGTTCACGTCGATACCCCCCCGAAAGCCCATCAATCAGCGCGGCCGGTGTGTCCCGGCCTGCGCCCTTACAGCTGGATGCGTCCGCCGCCCATGCCGCCTTCGCCCGGCACCACGATGCGCGACTGCTGCTCGCGCCGCGCCTCGCGGGCTTCCTCGATGGCGTCTTCCAGCGCCTGGCGCACGGCCAGCGGGAACTCCGCGATGGCATCGGCCAGCGTCGTCGCCTCCATCTCGAAGCCCAGCGGCAACACGCCACCCGGCGTCATCAGCTGCGTCTGGCCGCTGAACGACACCGCGCGACTCGGGTCGGGCTGGCCATCGGGCGTGATCGGCGTCAGGCGACGAATCGTGCCGGCGGTGCGGTCGGTGAACAGGTCCTCCTGGTAGAGGTTGGCCACGTCGAAGGAAATATCGGGCAGGTTCTGTTCGTTGCTCATGTCGGCTCTGGCGGCGTACGCCTGAAAGGGAGAGGTGAACCGCTGATCTTATAGCGGAATTCAGTCCCGGAGCGCGGCCTGCAGCACCGGCAGCATGGGCAGGTCGGCCTCCAGCAGGTCGTGGGCGTCCAACTCGCCTGCTGCCACCCAACGCAGCGCCTGGCCGTCCAGACCCTTTGGCTCGCCCTCATGGCGCAGTACCAGCCACAGGCCGATCGCCACGCGTCGGTCCGTGTAGTCGTGCACCACTTCCATGAGCCGCTGAGCGGCATCCACGCGCACGCCCAGCTCCTCCATCAGCTCTCGGCGCACTGCGGTCTCCTCGTCCTCGCCCGGCTCCACCTTGCCGCCCGGGAATTCCCAGCGGCCGGCTTGCCACTTGCCCTCTGGGCGCTGGGCGATCAGCACCCGACCGTCGCGGGCGATCACGGCCGCCGCCACGACCCGGAGTGCTTCCATCGGCCCTTGCGGGCCAGCATGATTTCTTTCTGATATCATCTTGAAATCCAGTAACAAGTCAACGGTGTGCCATGGACCCATCCAAGAGCGTCATCAGCCACGAACGCGAAGTCACCGCCTGGTCAGGCTGGCTGATGCTGATCCTGACTGTACTGCTGCTGGGCGGCGCCGTCGCCGCGTTCCTCAGCGCCATCGCCCAGCACGACGCCAGCCGCCTGCCCCTGGCCATCGGCCTGGCCTTCGCCGTGCTGCTGATCAGCTTTGGCTTCTTCACGCTGCAGCCCAACCAGGCCCGCGTGCTCCTGCTCTTCGGCGCCTACCGCGGCACCGTGCGGCGCGACGGCTTTCACTGGGCCAACCCGTTTTATTCCAATGGCCCGGGCAGCGGCGTCAGCCTCAGCCCAAAGGGAGAGATCCG
>CANGFJ010000020.1 GCA_947453065.1 Pseudomonadota bacterium | reverse complement strand
GGCCGCCGGCGTCAACGGTGTACACCAGGTCGGTCTGGTTGAGCAGGTTCTGCCGTTGCGTCGCGTTGTTGTAGGCGCTGACCGACACACGCGTGCCACTGGCCTCTACGGCCCCTGCAAAGACGTTCTGGTAGAACTTGTCGTAGTCCGCCAGACGCATTCGGTTGCGCAGCGTCAGCGAGGGGCTGAACACCTGCTCCAGCGAGGCGGTGAAGGCGCGCACCGTGCTGTGCGTCGGACTGCGGGCCGGATCGCCGATGAACAGGGAAGGGGCGGTATCGAGCGGACGCCCCTGGAAGGCGGAGACGCCGCGGTCGGCAACGCGTTCGTCGTGGAAGTACTCGACGCCAGCGCTCAGCCGGAGGTGTTCCCCCCAGTGCCGGGCGATGACCGGTGTGATGCCCTGTCTTCGCAGGGTCACGCCATCGCGATAGCTGCCGGAATCCTCGGCCATCGCACTGACGCGCGCGGCGAACGAGTCTGTCAAGGCATCGCCAAGGTCCACGCTTGCGCGCCGGTGGTCATAGGCGCCTGCCTGCAGCGTGGCTTCCCGCTGCGGCCGAACAGCATGCCGTTGGCGCCCTTGAGGACCTCCACCTGCTCGATGTTGTAGAGGTCACGGTAGTACTGCACATCGTCGCGCAGGCTCTGCATGGCCTGGTCATCGATCAGTGAGCGGGCGATCACCGTGAGGGACTGGGGAACCCGGTTGGCAGGGGTGTCGGCGCGCAAAGCCGTGGGGGAGGGCGAGGCCTCGTAGCCCTCTGCATCGCCGAGGACGGTGATCGTCATCAGGGAGGCGGTGGTTTGGGCGTGGGGGGCCGTAGGCAGGGCCGCCAGCCAGACAAGGACCGGCCAGCAGGCGTGGCGCGAAAACAGGGGCATGACGGTCGGCTCCAGCCAGTTCAGGAGCCGACAGTCTAAACACGAACGAGAATGACTCGCAATAGCGTTAGTGAGCGCTGATCCCGTAATCTTCTGCCGCCGTTCGCGCGCCGCGTTGCCGGAACAGACTGAAATTCAGGTTGGCAATCGCGCCATGGTTGCGACTGAGCTCCCCGAGCAGTCCTTCAATGCTCCAGGACCAGTGCGAGAGTTCCGGGAAAAGGCCGTCCGTGTCGTACTGCGTGGAAGGGTCTTTGTGCTGTGCCATGGTGATCGCTCCCTGACTGTGAGAGGCCATGACACCAAAGGACCCGTGCCGATGCTGTGACCCAGCACGCTCCGGGGTTTTGTCGCGCTGCGTCAGAAGGGCCCGCGCTACCGGGCCAACAGGGCAGGAATCTCGGGGGCCGGCAGGGGCCGGCTGATCAGGTAGCCCTGCATTTCGTCACAGCGGAGCAGACGCAGGATCTTGGCCTGCGCTTCGTCTTCGACGCCCTCGGCCACCACCGACAGCCGCAGCGCGTGAGCCAGCGAAATGATGGTGGAAACCAGCGTCATGCTGCCCGAATCCTGCAACATGGTCGTGATGAACGAACGGTCGATCTTCAGGGTCTGCACGGGCAGCTTGGCGAGGTAGCCCAGCGACGAATACCCCGTACCAAAATCGTCTACCGCGATGTCCACGCCAAGCTGGCGGATTTCATTCAGCCGTTCAATGTGGCGCTCGGCATCGTTGATGATCAGCGACTCGGTCACCTCGATATCGATGCCGCCGCCATCGTCGGTGGCTCCCAGCACTTCGGCAAAGCGCTGCGCGAAGTCTGCACGCCCCAGTTGCAGTGTCGACACGTTGATCGCAACGCGCGGCACTTTGAAGCCCGCCGCAAGCCAGGCCTTGCGCTGGCGATGCGCTTCGAACAGCACCCAGGCACCCACGTCGGCAATCAGGCCCATTTCCTCGAGCAGCGGGATGAACCGCACGGGTGGCACCAACCCGAGTTCCGGGTTCTGCCACCGGATCAGGGCCTCGAAGCCCGACAGGGTTCTGCCATCGACCAGGACCTTCGGCTGGTAATGGAGGACAAACTCGTTGTTCTCCAGGGCATGCCGCAACTGGCCTTCCATGCGCTGGCGCTCATAGAGGCGATGGCTGAGTTCGCTGGTGTAGAAGGCCTGATGCTGGCCGCTGACCTTGGCCTCGCGCAGCGCGATTTCTGCCGCCTTGAGCAGGCCCACCGAATCCTGTGCATCGGTGGGGAACAGGGCAATACCGGCCCGCAGGGTCACGTGCAGGTCCTGGCCTTCCAGGGTCAGGGGTTCACTGTCCCAGTGTGGCCAGTACCGCTCGAGCAGCAGGGCCGGGTCATCGCCGGCGCCGAACTCAGGCACCAGGATGGCAAACTGGTTGGAAGCAATCCGGGCCACGCGCGCAGGCTCTCCCACGCACGCCACAAGACGGCGGGACAGTTCGCGCAGCAGGTCATCACCGGCCTTGCGGCCAAAGGTTTCGTTCAGCGTGTGGAAGCGGGCGATGTCGACAACCAGCACCGCAGTGCGCGTGCTCTGGCGATCGCCCTGCACCAGGGACTGGCCAAGGCGATCGAGGAACAGCGTGCGATTGGCCAGCCCGGTGAGGGTGTCATAGAAGGCGAGGTGCTGGATGCGCTCGGCCTTGCGCAGGTGATCGATGCCGAAGGCAATGTCGCGCGCCAGGCCTTTAAGCAGGGCCAGGCGATCCTCGTCGAAAGCCCGCTCCTGCCCGGAGAGCAGGTTCAGGTAACCCACGCATTGCTCCTCCACCATCAGCGGCAACACGACCAGACCCTTGCACCCGTTGGCCAGCAGCAGCTCTCGATTGCGGATCACGTGAGTTGTGTCGCGCAGGTTGCCACACACCACGGGCTGCCCGGTGGAGGCGGCCACCTGGGCGACGCTCCCTTCACGCAGTGACAGGCCAACGGTGAACGCCGGGCCATGGGCGCCCAGGTCAGAGCCATCGTGCGAGGAGGCCATGGGGTCGATCTCGCCGCTGGCGCTCAGCATGCCGATCCACGCGACCGCGAACTCGCCGTGTTCAATGGCAATGCGACAGGCGTTGTCGCACAGGGCCTGGGAAGTGGGCGCCCGGATGATGAGCGTGTTGATCTGGCTGAGCATCGCGTAGAGGCGATTGAGTTTCAGCGCACGTTCTTCCGACCGTTTGCGCTCGGTAATCTCCTGCTGAAGTTGCAGGGAATGGCGCTGCACCTGGTGGTACAGGCTGCCGTTCTCGTAGATGCGGCCGACCTGCGCCGCCAGAATCTCGGTGATGCGCTGGTCATCGGCGGAAAAGCCCTCATCGCCGATCTTGTTGGCGAGCATCAGCCAGCCAAAGCTCTCGGTGAGGGACTGGATCGGAACGGCCAGCACGGACTCCAGGGATGGGTAACCCGCTGGCAGGCCTGCCGACGCAGCGGCCGTGCCTCGAAGCGCCGTGGCACGCCAGGTCTCCTGGTCGAGCATGACATGCGAGAGCCTTCCGCGCGTCAGGCTGGGCGGCTGTTCGATGCCCACACAACCGGCGGCAACGCCAGAATGAAAGTGCAGCACGTCCGGGCTGCCGCCTTTGACCCGCACCGCCAGCACGACGTAGCCGGCACCGATGAGTTTGCGCGCACCCTGGCAGACCTTGTGGAGCAGTGTCGGGGGGTCGCGCTCTGATGCCAGTCGCAGGTTCAGGTCCATCAGGGCGGCAAGGCGGGCGTTGGCCGATCCCAGTTCGCCCGACATGAGCGCCAGTTCGTCGGTCACCACGCGCAGGTGGGCTGTCTGGAACTGTTGGTCGGGTGCGGCAGTCACCCCGGCGCTGGCGCCGTCCTGTAGCAGGGTCTCGACTACCCGCAGGATGTCCTCTGGCTCCGCCGGCTTGACCAGGATCTGGGTGACACCGCAGGCCTGGCCCAGGGCGCGGGCCTGTTTCTGGTGATAGTGCGCGGTATAGAACATCACCGGTACGGCCGCGATGGCAGGGTCCTCGCGCAGCAGCCGCACGAATTCATAGCCATCCATGGTGGGCATCAGCACATCGGACACCACAAGGTCCGGAAACCAGGACTTGGCCAGTGCGAGCGCTTCGGCGCCATCGGTGGCTTCCAGTGTCCGATGCCCGCGGTAGCCCAGCAACGTGACCAACAGGGATCGGTTGGTGGGGTCGTCATCGACAATCAGTATCTTGGCCATAGCTAGTTCGTCTCTGCCAGCGTGTGCGCCCACTGCTCTACGGTGGCGACAAAGGTTTCGGGCGTGATGGGTTTGACCAGATAGGCCTGAAAGCCTGCCTGCAGCGCGCGCTCACAATCACCCTGCATGGAGAGGGCCGTCAGGGCGATGCGAACCGGTGGTCCGCCAACGCAGCCGTTGCGCAGGATCCCGGCAACGCGACAACCATCAATGCCCGGCAACTGCAAGTCACAGAGCAACAGGTCAATGCGCCCTTGCAGGCCCAGGACGAGTGCCTCTTCACCGGATGTGGCACTGAGCACCGTGTGGCCTGCGGCCTGCAGCAGGTAACGCGCCAGGTGCAGGCTGGCAGGGTCGTCCTCGACGAGCAGAATGCGCAGGCTCATGAGCGGATCAACAGTGTGAAGGTGCTGCCGGCACCGGTGGCACTCTCGACCGTGATGCGGCCCCCGATGACAGTGGCCAGTCGCGCGCTCAGGTGTAGTCCCAGTCCCGTGCCGGATGGCGCGCTACGGTCACGTGTGCGCACACGCGCGAAGGGTTCAAACAACCGCGTTTGGTCTTCGGCGGCGATTCCGGGACCGGTGTCCGTGACCGCGATGCGCGTGATCTCACCCTCTTCGCCGACACTTCGGGACAGGGTCAGGTCGACGCGGCCGCTGGGTGTGAACTTGATGGCGTTGGCCAACAGGTTCATGACAATCTGGGTCAGCGAGCGGCGATCGCTCTGCAGGAACATCGGCTCTGCGGGCACATGCAGCGCCAGATGCAGCCCTTTTTCTGTTGCCTGCAGGCGCAGCGTTTCGACCACCTCGACCAGCAGCACTCCGCACTCCACGGATTCCAGCTCACAGTCGGCCTTGCCCGCGTTGATCTTTGCGACATCCAGCAGGTCGTTGATGAGCGAGAGCAAATGGCGGCCGCTGCGCTGGATCATGCGCAGCTGTTGCTCCTGGTCGTCATTGAGGGGCCCCGGCAGTCGCATGAGCAAGGTGCCGGCGAACCCAATGACCGCGTTCAGGGGCGTGCGCAACTCATGGCTCATGCTCGCCAGAAACTGATCCTTGGCCTGGCTGGCACGTTCCAGTTCGAGGTTCTTGTCGCGCAGCTTCTGCTGGATCAAGCGTTGGGGCGTGGCATCGCGGATGGACGCGCAGACCAAGCGACCTTCTTCCAGGTCGATCGGGCTCAGGCTGATCTCGACCGGGAATTCCGTGCCGTCCTGGCGAATGCCCACCAGATCCTGGCCGGTGCCCATCGGGCGCACGCGCGGCTCCCGCCAGTACTGCGTGCGATGCTCGAGGTGGGAGTGGCGCAGGCGGCTCGGCAGCAGCATTTCAACAGGCTGGCCGATCATCTGGCTGCGCTCAAACAGGAATAGCCGCTCGGCCTGGGAGTTGACGATCACAATCAAGCCGCGCTCGTCGGCCAGCACCATGGCATCCGGTGCAGCATCCAGCAGTGCCCGATATTTGTGATCAGCTTTCTGGCGATCTGCCAGGTCGCGGTCCCACATGTTGGTTCGACATCCCTGTCTGGCGAATTCCTGCCGCGCCCACCGCTTCTGCACCGGGCTCATGCAATCCTTGCATGGCCTACTTGCTCAAACCGGGCGCGGCTGACGGATTGGTGATGCTGTCATGCAGCAACGGGGAAGAACACCCGAATCGAGGTGCCGCGACCGTCCTGTCCGTCGTCCACGCTGATCCGTGCGCCATGACGTTCGGCGATGCGGCGCACGATCGACAGGCCCAGGCCACTGCCAGGCTCATCGTGGCCCGGAATGCGGTAGAAGCGTTCGAAAACGCGTTCCCGCTCGGCAGCCGGAATGCCCGGCCCGGTGTCGGACACAGTCACCTCGGCACCCGCTGCGCTCTGCCGGCAACGAACGGTGACGGTGCTGTTCGGCGGTGCATAGCGGATGGCGTTATCCAGCAGATTTCGCAGCAAAACCGTAATCAACGGCGCGCTGCCGTGGGCGGTGGCGGCTTCGACATCCACCACAAGCCGAACGTGCCGTCGATTGGCCAGGGCCGACTGCTCGAGCACCTGGCCACGCAAAAGGTCATTCAGGGACACCGTTACCTGGGGGGCGGCAGTGACCGGGGTGTCGACCCGCGCCAGTGAAAGCAATTGTTCGATCAGCCGGGTGCCCCGATCGACACTGGCAAGCAGGTCCGCGGCCGTCATGGCTTTTTCCGCCTCGTTACGCGCGCCCAGCAGAACCTGCGCGTTGGTACGGATGGCCGCCAGCGGGGTGCGCAGTTCATGGGAGGCATCGGCCGTGAAACGACGCTCCATGGCCAGCGCATCCCGCATGCGCTCCAGCAACAGGTTGAACGCCCCGCTCAGGGGCCGCACTTCCGCGGGGGCGTCGCGATCATCCACGGGGCCCAGGTCGTCGGGAGAACGCTGCGCCACCGCCTTGGCCATACGTCGCAGGGGGCTGACGGTCTGGCTGATGATCCACCCGGTCAGTGTGAGCGCGACAACCAGCAGTGCCAGGCTGGTGATCAGTAGTTGGAGCAGTGTTTGCCGAACCAGGATGCGGCGACTGTCGTAGGACTGGACGATCTGGATCTGCAAGGTATGCGTGGGGTTCCACGTGGCGTAGGCGCGCCAGCGCTGGCCATTGACGATCGCCCAGTCGAACCCGCCTGCCGTGATCGACATCAGGGGCGTGGCCGGCAGACTAGAGGAGCGGTAGGCCGAGCGCATGTCCTCGGTCCAGATCTGGTAACGGAATTCGAAGGGGCCCGTGCGCGTCTCGGCATTGAGCAGCGACACGCCCAGGCTGAGGCCATGCTCCGTCACTTCATGCTGGGCCAACTGCAGGATCAGACCGGCGGTCTCGCGCAGCGACTCGTCAAAGAGCCGGTAGCTGGCTTCGCGGGCGTTGAAATAAAACAGCGTGGCACTGGCAGCCAGCAGGCTCGTACTGAGCACAACCAGCATCGCGAGCAGCCGCCCGCGCAAGGACCAGCCGTTCAGGGGCAGCGGCATTTTCAGGGGTCAACCGTGTGGAGGGGGCGCGGCGGATCGATGGTGTAGCCCTGGCCATGCACCGTGCGGACGAGTTCCTTCCCCAGCTTGCGGCGCAGGTTGTGGACATGGACCTCGATGGCATTGCTCTCGATGTCGCTGTCCCAGTCATAGAGTGACTCCTGCAGCTGCTGGCGGGACAGCACGCGGCCCCGGCGCTCCAGCAAATGAATGAGCAGGCTGAGTTCCCGTCCCGTGAGTGCCACGAGGGTGCCAGCAAGGCGGGCACTGCGTGCCGCCGGATCAACCTGCAGCGTGTCGTGGGTGATCAGCGTCTGGGCCCGGCCGGTCGAGCGACGCGCCGCGGCCCGCAGTCGCGCACCCAGCTCCTGCAGGTCGAAGGGTTTGACGATGAAGTCATCGGCACCCGTGTCCAACCCCAGTACCCGGTCCTCGATCTCGTCGCGCGAGGTGATGATCAACACCGGGTTGGTAAAGCCGTGCCGGCGGATTATTCGAAGCACTTCCAGTCCATCCTGGCGCGGCAGCCCGAGATCCAGCAGCACGGCCGCATAGTCGCCATCTTCGATCGCTGTCTGGGCGGTCAGGCCATCGCGCACCCAGTCCACGGCATGGCCCTGTTGTTCGAGGCCTGTCTGAGTGGCTCGACCCAGCTGTACGTCATCTTCAACGAGGAGCAGGCGCATGGTGATCGGATCCAATGAACTACACAGGCGTCACACAGTAAGGGCTTCTGCTTAAGCACATCTTAAGTAATAGTTCGTACCGTGGCTGACATCAGCTCCTCTTCACGGGTGCCTTCATGCGCTTTTTTCGCGGTATCACGATCTGCGCCCTGGGTCTGGGCGTTCCGGCCAGCTGGGCCGCCAATGCCCCGGTCGCTCCCCAGCGGCCCTCCGGGCTGCAGACAGAAGTCGTGCGCTCCTTGGGGCCCGAGGACCAGAACGCTGCGCAGGGCGCAGCGGGAATCCAGCTCTCCGGCCGCGTCACGGTACCGAATGCCAGCCTCGACCAGGTACTGGCGCAGGTGACAGGCCGCATCGAGTCGGTACGGGTGAACCCAGGGGATAGGGTCAAACCTGGGCAGGTTATCGCGCGCCTTTACAGCGGCGAACTGCTGGGCAAGCAGCGGGCCTATCTGGCTGCCCGCGCCCAGTCCGACCTGGTCACAACCAGGGCGACCCGTGATGAAGCCTTATTTGCCGAGGGGGTCATCGCCGAATCGCGCCTGCAAGCCACGCGCGCAGAGGCGCAGGGCGCAGCCGCCACCCTGCGCGAAGAGCGGCAACTGCTGCGCATCGCAGGTCTGGATGAGGCGAGCGTGCAGCAATTGCGCAGTGCCGAGGGCATGAGCCCCTTGCTGACCGTCACCGCGCGCCGAGCCGGCATGGTGCTGGAGCAATCGGTCAAGGTCGGCCAGCAGGTCGAGGACGGCATGCCCCTGTTCACGATCGCTGCGCTGGACCTGCTCTGGCTGGAACTGCAGGCAACGCGTGAACAGGCCGCAGCCCTGGCGGTGGGTGACCGCATAGTGATACCCGGCTGCAAGGCGGCCGGTCACCTCATCGCGACGGGCGTGCAGCTGGATTCGGTGACGCAGACGGTGCTCGTGCGTGCACAGGTGCAGGGGGCTGCCGACTGCATGGCACCCAACCAGTTCGTGCAGGTGCGCGTGCTGTCGGCGCGTGCTCAGGCAGGCCAGGTCAGCGTGCCGGCTGGCGCAGTGGTGCATCGGGCCGGCAAGGACTATGTCTTCGTCCAGGCAGCCACCGGGTTTGAGCCCACGCAGGTCGACATCGAGCGCTACCAAGGCACGCGTGCATGGCTGCGCAGTGGGCCGGCCGCCGGCAAAACGGTGGCTATCACGGGTCTGGCCGCACTGAAGGGCAACTGGCTGGGTATCGGGCCCACTGCCGAAGGCACGCCGTAATGCTCGCGCGTCTGGTCGCGCTGTCCCTGTCGCAGCGCTTGCTGGTGCTCTTGCTGGCGGCGTTGCTGGTGGGCAGTGGCATCTGGGCCGTACGGACACTGCCTATCGATGCCTTCCCCGACATCTCGTCGACGCAAGTCAAGATCATCATGAAAGCCCCGGGCATGACGCCCGAGGAAGTCGAAACGCGCATCACCGCGCCGATCGAGCAGGAGTTGCTGGGCATTCCCGGGCAGACGATGCTGCGCTCCAAGTCCAAGTACGCCATCGCTGACATCACCCTCGATTTCCTGGATAGCACCGATATCTATTGGGCACGGCAGCAGGTGAGTGAGCGGCTTGGCAGCGTGTTGCCAAACCTGCCGGTGACGGCATCGGGCGGGCTGGCGCCCATCAGCACGCCACTGTCGGACATGTACATGTTCACGCTGGAGGGACCCCAGTCGCTCGAAGAAAAGCGCACGGCCCTGGACTGGATCATCCGGCCACAGCTGCGCAGCCTGCCGGGTGTAGCCGACGTGAACACGCTGGGCGGCTATGTCAGAAGCTACGAGGTGGTGCCCGACCTGGCGGCACTGAGCGCCCGCGGCATACCGATCACCACTCTGCAGTCCGTCATTGCCACGAACAACCGCAGTGATGGCGCCGGCCGACTGCAGGAGAATGAAGAGAACTGGCTGCTGCGCGCCGACGGCGACGTGCGCAGTCTGGATGACCTGCGGGCCATTGTGGTGAGCGAACATGACGGACGCATCGTGCGCGTCGGCGATGTGGCGGAAGTGCGCATCGGTGCCCTGACACGCTATGGCATGGTGACCAAGGACGGGCAGGGCGAAGCGGTGGAAGGGTTGGTGCTGGGCCTGCGAGGCGCCAATGCGCAACAACTGGTCACCCTGGTGCGGGAGCGGCTGCTGGAGTTGCAGCCGCTTCTGCCGGCAGGCATGACCGTGAAGCCGTTCTATGACCGGGGCAACCTGGTCGAACGGGCTATCACCACAGTCGTTGAGGCGCTGGCCGAGGCCAGTGTGCTGGTCGTGGTGCTGCTGTTCCTGTTCCTTGGCAACCTGCGTGCCGCCGTCGCGGTCGTGCTGATCCTGCCTCTGGCGTCGCTGGCCACGTTCCTGGCGATGAAGCTCACGGGACTCTCGGCCAACCTGATGTCGCTGGGCGGACTGGCCATCGCCATCGGCATGCTCGTGGATGCCGCAGTGGTCGTGGTGGAGAACGTCGAAGCGCACCAGGCCGAGGCTGGCTCGGTGCACGGCATGCCGCGCCTGCACCTGATCTACCGGGCCACGGCCGAGGTGGCTGTACCCGTGACCTCGGGCATGGCGGTGATCGTGATCGTGTTCCTGCCGCTGCTGACGCTGCAGGGTCTGGAAGGCAAGCTGTTTGGTCCGGTCGCGCTGACGATTGTTTTTGCGCTGCTGTCCTCGCTGTTGCTCTCGCTCACTGTCATTCCTGTGGCGACCAGTTATCTGCTGGGTGAGCATCACAGTGCAGCGCCCAAGCTGGTGCAGTGGCTGGAGGCTCGTTACGAAGGGGTGCTGGGCTGGGCGCTGGGCCACGAAAAGCCCGTCTACGCCACGGCCGCCGCCGCGCTGCTGCTGGCGGGGGTGCTGTTTGCCTTCGTAGGCAAGTCGTTCATGCCCACCATGGACGAGGGCGACCTGGTCATCCAGCACGAAAAGGTGCCGTCGATCGGCCTGCAGCAATCTGCCCAGATCGACCTTGCGATCCAGAAACGCCTGCTGGCCGAAGTGCCCGAAGTGGAAAGCATGATTGCGCGCGTGGGCTCCGATGAGCTCGGGCTGGACCCCATGGGTACGAATGAGACAGACGGCTTCGTGAAGCTCAAGCCCCGCGACACCTGGCGCAAGCGCGACAAGGACTGGGTGATTGACCAGGTGCGCGCCGTGACCAACGACTTCACGGGCGTAAACACCAGCTTTACGCAGCCCATCGAGATGCGCGTCTCGGAGCTGATCTCCGGCACGCGCGGCGACTTGGCCATCAAGGTCTATGGCGCGGATCTGGTCACGCTGAACGGCCTGGCTCAACGCATCGCTGGGGTACTGACCGGCATCAAAGGCAGCCAGGACGTGACGGCCGGGCAGAACGACGGTGTGCAGTACCTGCAGATCAAGCTCGATCGAGTGGCTGCAGGGCGGGCAGGGCTGTCGGTGGAAGCCGTGCAGGATGACTTGCGCGCGCTGGTGGAAGGCAAGCCCGTCGGCGTAGTGATTGAGGAAGGCAGGCGTCTGCCGCTGTTGTTGCGTGGCCCAGAGACCTTGCACAGTTCGCCCGAACAGTTTGCGCAGCTGAGACTGCCGCTGGCCAATGGCTCTGCCTTGCCACTGTCGGCGCTGGCGCGGCTGGTGCCCACCGAAGGGCCGGTACGCGTGGAGCGCGAGAACTCCTCCCGCATGGCCGTCATCCGCGCCAACGTGCGTGACCGCGACCTTGTCGGGTTCGTCGAGGAAGCCAAAGCAGCGGTCACCAAGGCCGTGCCGCTTCCCCAGGGCTATCGCATGACCTGGGGCGGACAATTCGAGAACCAGCAGCGGACCGCCGCACGCCTGGCGTTCGTCGTACCCGTGGCTTTGGCCCTGATCTTCCTGCTGCTGTTTGCCACCTTTGGTTCGGTCAGCCAGGCCACCCTGGTGTTTGTGAACATTCCCTTCGCGATGATTGGCGGCGTTTTCGCGCTGGCCGTGACCCGGGAATACTTGTCGGTGCCCGCCTCAGTGGGTTTCATCGCCCTGATGGGCATCGCAGTGCTCAACGGACTGGTGATGATCAGCTACTTCAACCAGCTGCGCGCCCGTGGGCTGCCGGTCGATGAAGTCGTGACCTTAGGGGCCAAGCGCCGCCTGCGTCCGGTGCTGATGACGGCCAGCATCACGGCCTTTGGCCTGGTACCACTACTGTTTGCCACGGGGCCGGGTTCGGAGATCCAGCGTCCGCTGGCCATCGTTGTCATTGGCGGTTTGCTGAGCTCCACCGCGCTGACGCTGGTGCTGCTGCCGAGCCTGTTCCGCCGCTTTGGAATGAGGAACTGACCATGGAAAGCAGGTATGACTGTCAGCTCACGGTGGCCTTGCCCGTGGCGCTGGAAGAAGAATTCATCGACTTGCTGCGCGGGCTGCCGACGCTGGTCAGCGGATTCTCAATCATCCCGGCCGAAGGCTTTGGAGCCGGCGCGCAGCTTGTCTCGACCATGGAACAGGTGCGCGGTCGTTCGCGGCGCCTGCTCGTACAGGTGTTGATGCAGCAGGCGCAAGTCGAGCCTTTACTGGCTGCATTGCGCACCACCCTACGTAGCGCCGACGTGGCGTGGTGGACACTGCCCATCACGGGATTCGGGCGGTTCGCATGAAGCGGGTTGCGCTGCTGGGCAGTCTGCTCGCCAGTGGCTTGGCCACTGCTGCGTCCCCATATCCGTCGCTGTTGCCGCCGGACGCCGTGGTGCGCACGGCGTTGAGCCAGGCGCCACTGATCACCGCCGCCCATGAGCAGGTGGCCCATGGCGTCGCGCGCGAACGCAAGCTTCGTTCGGGCACCTATGAGTGGGAAGTCGCCGCCATGACCCAGGAGCGCAAGGACCAGGCCGGGGCGCGCTTCTCCGAACAGCAGTACGAGCTCACGCGTCGCTGGCGTCTGCCAGGCAAGGGGGCCTTGGACAGGCGCATCGGTGCGCTGGCTGCGGCAGTGGGCGAATTCGCCTACGCAGATGCCTGGCACGAAGCCGGGCGCAGTTTGCTGGCCGGCTGGTTCGACTGGTTGCGCGAAGAGCGCAGTGCCGCCTTGCTGCAGGAACAAGCCTCGCTGGCGGGCAAGCAACTAGAGGCCATCACGCGGCGCGTGACCGCCGGCGATGCCCCGCGGCTGGACCAGCAGCTGGCAGAGGCCGAACTCGGCCGCGTCGTGGCCCTGCAACTGGAAGCAGCCCGGCGCGCCGGGTCTGCACGCATCGCGCTGCTCCAGGATTTTCCGCTTCTGGCGCTACAAGCCCCCTCGCAGCTGGACGAGCCGTCGGCCGTGGCGGGCAGTGACGACCAGTGGATTCGGCAGGTCGTTGACGAAAACCATGAAATTGAACTGGCCCAGGGCCGCGCTGACGAAGCGCAGCTGGCAGCGGTGCGGGCGGGCCGAGATCGCCTCGCAGATCCGACCGTGGGCCTGCACTACAGCAATAACATCGACCAGAACCGCAATGTGATTGGCGTGCGAATCGCCATCCCCCTCGGTCTGGCCGGACGCGGCGCCGAGGCAGCGATGGCCCGCAGTGCTGCGGCCGCGGCCGCCGCCGAAGCAATCCAGACGCGCAACAGCGTGGAAGGCGCCGCCCGACGCGACGTGCTGAACGCCCGTTCGTCTTATCGGCAATGGGAACGTCTGGCGGACGTCGCCCGGCAGAGCCAGGCGGCAGCGGACAGCGTCGCCCGTGCGTATGCGGCCGGTGAACTGGGCGTCTCGGAACTGCTGGCCGCGCGGCGGCAAGCCCTGGATTCACAGTTGCTGGCGACGGTATCGCTGCTGACAGCGCACGAAAGCCAGGCACGGCTGCAACTGGATGCCCACCAGCTGTGGGCGCTGGAGGAGCACGATCCGCATCACTGAGTGGCGGCATCCACCAGCGTTTTCAGCGGCAGGTTGGCATCTGCCAGCTGTGCAGGCCTGGCGCGTAGGCCACATTGCACCGCTGCCTTGCCCTGGACGAATTCGCGCGGCGCGTTGACGCAGTCGATGGCGATGACGCGGCCCTGGCGCAGGTACAGCACGCTGAAACTGCGGTCCGCCGGGTCACCGCGCAGCACGGTGTCGTCGTGGCCTGCGCTCAGGCCTGCGGTCTGCAGCTTGAGGTCGTACTGGTTGGACCAGAACCAGGGCAGCGCGTCGTAGGGCTGCGGCTTGCCCAACAGCACGTTGGCCACGACCTTGGCCTGCTCGATGGCGTTCTGCACCGATTCCAGCCGCAGGCGTGCGCCGTCCGCATAGCGGTTGACGTGGTTGGCGCAGTCGCCGATGGCAAACACATCTGCCAGGCTGGTCTGGCAGAAGCCATCGACTTCCACGCCGTTGCTGCACCGGGCGCCGGCGGCCTGCAAGGGTGCCACCGCAGGCTCGATGCCGATGGCGACCACCACGGCCTGGCAGGCCAGGTCAGGTCGGCCGTCTGCAAAACGGATGTGGGTAACGCGACCGTCCCGGCCCTCCAGGCCCTGGATGCGTACGGACTGCTGCAGGTCCACGCCGTGGGCGCGGTGCTCGGCGGCATAGAACCGCGAGATCTGCGGGCCACTCACGCGAGCCAGCACGCGATCGTGAGACTCGAGTACCGAGACCTGCTTGCCGAGTTTGAGCAGCGCCGGAGCGGCTTCCAGCCCGATGTAGCCGGCGCCGACAATGGCCACCCGCTGCACCTCAGCCAGGCCGGCGCGCAGCCGGTCGACATCGGCCCGCGTGCGGATCGCATACACGCCATCCAGGATATCGCCTGGCACGCCCAGCGCCCGCGGCGCACCGCCAGCCGCCCACACCAGTCGGCCATAGCGATGGGTCGCGCCGCTGGCCAGGGTAACTTCATGCCGCCGTGCATCGACGGCAGTGACGGATTGGCCGAGCATCAGGCGGATGCTGCGCTGGGTCCAGAACTCGGCAGGCCGGAAGGCAAGCCGCTCGGCAGGCCGGTCGCCCACCAGGTATTCCTTGGAGAGGGGCGGGCGCTCGTAGGGCAGGTCGGGCTCCGCGCCGATCAGCGTCACGGTGCCGGTAAAACCGCCCATGCGCAGCGACAGGGCCAGTTGCGCCCCAGCCTGGCCGGCCCCGACCACCAGCACCTCACTGTGTAACTGCTGCATGACCGCGGCCCCACTCCGGAGTAACCTTTCCACCATGAGAATCGCCAAACCCATCTTATTCGTCGTGACGCCGCTGGGCGTGCTCATTGGCCTGGAAGAAGCCTACCGCCTGGCAGGTGGCTTGGTCGTGCTGCTGGCCGCGCTGATCGGGATGTTCGGGGTCGCCATGGCCACGGTGGTCAGCACGGCGCGCCGCGAGGCCCGTGAGGCCCGCGCCACGGGCAATCGGGGGGTGTCGCCGTGAAGTTTCTGATCGTCGGCGTGCTGTTTGCGATCATCGCCAGCCTGGGCCAGGCCCTGTTTGCGATGTCTTCGGGGCGTGGCAACCCGGCCCAGATGGTGAAGGCCCTGACGCGACGCATTGCGCTCTCTGTTGCGCTGTTCGCCGCGCTGATGCTGGCCTGGTACTTCGGCCTGATCAGCCCGCACGGCGTCGCCTGACGCCGCAACGGGCCGCTGAGTCCTAGCGCAGGGTCGCGACGGCCGCCTGTCCGGCGGCGGCCACCTGGCCGTCCTGGCTCGACAGCACACCCGAAACGCCGATGCTGCCGACGATCTCATCGTCCAGGGTCAGCGGCAGTCCGCCTTCCACTGCGGTGGCACCCGGCAACGACAGCATGTGGATCTTGCCGCTGAGCACGCCGTCTTCCAGCGCCTTGGTCGGACGCTTGAACATCAGGGCCGTGCGGCCCTTTTCCTGGGCCACATGCACGGAACCCAGCTGCGTGCCATCGGCCCGTTCCAGGTACATCAGGTGGCCACCCACGTCGAAGAGGGCGATGACGACGTTCCAGCCCTCGGCCACGGCCTTGGCCGACGCAGCGGCGGCAATGACCTTGGCATCGGCCAGCGAAAGGGTCTTCTTGGTGATCATGTCGGTAGGAGTCCTTGTCAGTTCGAAGCGCCGCGACGCGCCTTGAACTCGCGCCGGCGGCTGTGAAGGATGTGTTCGGTATAGCCGTTGGGCTGCTCGCGGCCCTTGAAGACCAGGTCGCTCGCTGCCTGGAAGGCAACACTGCCTGCCAGGTCCGGTGCCATGGGCCGGTAGAGCGCATCGCCCGCATTCTGCTGATCGACAATCGCCGCCATGCGCGCGAGCGTCTGGCTGACCTGCGACGTACTGCAAACGCCATGGTAGAGCCAATTGGCCACGTGCTGGCTGGAAATGCGCAGCGTGGCGCGGTCTTCCATCAGCCCGACGTCGTGGATGTCGGGCACCTTGGAGCAGCCGACGCCCTGGTCGATCCAGCGCACGACATAGCCCAGGATGCCCTGGATGTTGTTGTCCAGTTCCTGCTGCACGTCGGCCGGCAGCGGCAGCGCGTTGGCCAGCGGCGCGGTCAGCAGGTCGTCAGTGCCCGGCGTGGCGTCATGGGCCAGTTGTGCCTGCACAGCGGCCACGTTGACGCGGTGGTAATGCAGGGCATGCAACGCAGCGGCGGTGGGTGAGGGCACCCAGGCCGTGTTGGCACCGGCCAGCGGGTGCGCGATCTTCGTGCGGATCATCTCCGCCATGCGGTCGGGGATGGCCCACATGCCCTTGCCGATCTGCGCCTTGCCGGAAAAGCCGCTGGCCAGGCCGATCTGCACATTGCGCTTCTCATAGACCTTGATCCACGGCTGCAGCTTCACGTCATCCTTGCGCAGGACCGGACCGCCTTCCATGCAGGTGTGGATCTCGTCACCGGTACGATCGAGGAAGCCGGTGTTGATGAACACGATGCGGCCACTGGCGGCCTGGATGCAGGCGGCGAGGTTGGCGCTGGTGCGGCGCTCTTCATCCATGACACCCATTTTCACGGTATGGCGCGGCAGGCCGAGCAGGTCTTCGACCTGGTCGAAGAGGTGGTTGGCCAGCGCGACTTCTTCGGGGCCGTGCATCTTGGGCTTGACCACATAGACCGAGCCGGCGCGGCTGTTGCGGCGGCCGCCCCGCAGGTCGTGCAGCGCAATCGTGAAGGTGATGCAGGCATCCAGCACCGTCTCATACACCGGCTGACCGTCTAGCAGGACCGCCTCGCTGGTCATGTGGTGACCCACATTGCGCACCAGCAGCAGGCTGCGACCGGGCAGGGTCAGCGAACCCCCCGTGGGCGCGTGATAGACGCGATCGCTGTTGAGCCGGCGCGTGACGGTGCCGCTGCCCTTGGCGAAGCTGGCCGTGAGCGTGCCGTTCATGAGGCCCAGCCAGTTGCGGTAGACCTCGACTTTGTCTTCGGCATCGACGGCGGAGACGGAATCCTCGCAGTCCTGAATGGTCGTGATGGCGGCCTCGATCACCAGGTCTGCGACGCCGGCGGCATCGGTGCTGCCGATACGGTGGCTGCGATCGATGACGAGTTCCAGGTGCAGGCCATTGTTGCCCAGCAGGATGGCCTGCGGTGCCGCGGCCTCACCCTGCCAGCCGGCCAGGCGGGTCGCCTCGCGCAGGCCCGTGTGGGCGCCGCTGGCCAGCGTGACGTGCAGCTGGCTGTCCACGATCTGGTAGCCGGTCGCGTCAGCGTGGCTGCCGTCCTGCAGCGGTGCAATCTCGTCGAGCAAGGCACGCGCATAGGCAATGACCTTGGCGCCGCGGGCCGCGTCATAGCCCCGCACGGCCGGATCCGGCGCTTCGATGGCGTCAGTGCCATAGAGCGCGTCATAGAGGCTGACCCAGCGGGCGTTGGCTGCGTTGAGCGCGTAGCGCGCATTGTTGACGGGCACAACCAACTGCGGGCCGGCCAGGTGGGCGATTTCCGGGTCGACGTTGGCCGTGTGGATCTGGAAGGGCGCCGGCTCATCGACCAGGTAGCCGATGCGGCGCAGGAAGGCGGTGTGGGCGGCGACGTCAAACGCCTGTCCCTTGTGCTCGCGCCACCAGGCGTCGATCTGCGCCTGCAGGGCGTCGCGCTTGTCGAGCAGGGCGCGGTTGCGCGGCTGGAAGTCGGCCAGGATGGCTTCCAGGCCGGCCCAAAAGGCAGCTTCCGTCAGCCCGGTGCCCGGCAGGGCCTCGCGGACGACAAAGGCATGGAGGGCAGGCGCAATACGCAGGCGGCCAACATCGAAGAACTCAGTCACGGAGCGGTACTCACTGGTCGTGCTGCACTGACTTGCAGCCGTTCAAGTCTAACCCAATCGCCCGGCTGTGCCGCCCACCGACGGGGTCGTTGATTTTTCCGTTCCCGGCTGGCGCGGGTATCATGCCGCCCACATTACGAGGGGGAGATCCGGATGTCGGACAAGGCACTGATCAGCGTTCGCGACGCCACATTCACACTGCTGCGCGAACTGGGCATCACCAAGGTCTTCGGGAACCCGGGGTCCACCGAACTGCCCATGTTCAAGGATTTCCCGAGCGACTTCAGCTATGTGCTGGGCCTGCAGGAATCGGTGGTGGTGGGCATGGCCGATGGCTACGCCCAGGCCACCCACAACGCCGCCTTCATCAACCTGCATTCGGCGGCTGGGGTCGGGCACGCGATGGGCAACATCTTCACCGCCTACCGCAACCGCACGCCGCTGGTGATCACGGCGGGCCAGCAGTCGCGCTCGTTGCTGCTGAAGGAACCCTTTCTGCTGGCCTCCCAGGCCACCGAACTGCCCAAGCCCTACGTGAAGTGGAGCTGCGAGCCGGCCCGCGCCGAAGACGTGCCGGCGGCCATTGCCCGGGCCTACTACATCGCCATGCAGCCGCCCTACGGGCCCACCTTCGTGTCGATCCCGGTGGATGACTGGGAGGTCCTGACAGAGCCCGTTCACGCCCGCAAGGTGTCCACCACCGTGCGCGCCGAGGCCGCCTCGATCGATGCGCTGAGCGCCGCACTGAACGCCAGCCAGCGACCGGTGTTTGTCATCGGCGGGGCAGTGGACCGCGAAGGCGGCTGGAACAGCCTGCTGGCCCTGGCCGAACGCCATGGCGCGCTGGTCTGGGCCAGCCCGCTTATCGGGCGCTGCGGGTTCCCGGAAGACCACCCGCTGTTCGCCGGTTTTCTGCCTGCTTTCCGGGAAGAAATCTGCAAGCGCCTCGACGGCCATGATGTCTGCCTGGCCATTGGCGCACCCGTCTTCACCTACCACGCCGAGGGCACCGGGCCGTACACGCCCGCGGGCCTGGCTGTGTACCAGTTGACCGAGGATCCGGACTGGGCAGCCTGCGCCATCGTCGGCACGGCCATCCTGAGCAGCGTGGGTACAGGCCTGCGCGACCTGCTGGCGCGGCAGGGGCCCGCCAAGCCTGCGCAGCAACAGGGCCGCCCGCCGGCCCCGCGCGTGCCGGCCACCGACCCTTTCCCCGACACCTTCCTGATGCAGACGCTGGCTGAGGTGCGTGCGCCGGACAGCCTCATCGTCGAGGAGGCGCCCAGCAGCCGCGGGCCCATGCAGGCCTACCTGCCCATCCTGCAGAGTGAGACGTTCTACACCTGCAGCAGCGGCGGCCTGGGCCATGGGCTGCCGGCCTCGGTCGGCGTGGCACTGGCCAATCCGGGCAAGAAGGTCATTGCGCTGATCGGTGACGGCTCGTCGATGTATTCCATCCAGGCGCTGTGGACCGCAGCCCAGCTGAAGCTGCCGATCACCTTCATCATCGTGAACAACGGCCGCTACGAGGCCCTGCATCACTTCGCCAAGCGCTTCGGCCTGGCCGATGCCGTGGGCACGCAATTGGGTGGCATCGACTTCGTCGGGCTAGCCCAGGCACAGGGTTGCGACGGTGTACGCGTGGACAAGGCGGCAGACCTGGCCGCGACGTTGCGCGAGGCGATTGCCGCCGTGCGACCCACGCTGGTAGAAGTGGTGGTGGGCTAAACAAAACAAGAACAAGGGGGCGACATGGCAGCGTGGAAACCCGAGCACCGGGCGAGCGACTTCGACCCGGAAGTGCTGTTGATCTTCGACCAGTACGTGCACGGCGACATTGACCGCCGTACGTTCCTGCAGCGGGCCGGCAAGTTTGCCGTTGGCAGCATGACGGCTGCCGCGATGCTGGGCGCGCTGACACCGAAGTTTGCCCTGGCGCAGAAGGTGGCCGCGACGGACCCGCGCATCACGGTGCAGTACGTCGAATTTGCCTCGCCCCTGGGCTATGGACGCGCGCGGGGCTACCTGGTGAAACCCGCCAAGATCACGGGCAAGCTGCCACCGGTGCTCGTGGTGCACGAGAACCGCGGCCTGAATCCGCACATCGAGGACATCGCCCGGCGTGTGGCGCTCGACAATTTCATCGCCTTTGCGCCCGACGCGCTCTTTCCGCTGGGTGGCTATCCGGGGGACGAAGAGAAGGCCCGCGACCTGTTCGCCAAGCTGGAACAGCCCAAGACGCAGGAAGACCTGATTGCCGCGGCGGCACTGGTCAAAGGCCTGCCCGAGAGCAACGGAAAGCTGGGTGTCGTGGGGTTCTGCTATGGCGGCAGCATCGCCAACATCCTGGCCACCCGGCTGCCGGAGCTGAAAGCCGCCGTGCCGTTCTATGGTGGGGCACCATCACTGGACGCCGTGGCGGCCATCAAGGCCGAACTGCTGCTCAACTATGCCGGCGTGGATGAACGCATCCTGGCGGCCTGGCCCGCCTATGAAGAGGCGTTGAAGAAGGCCGGCGTGACGTACACCGCCTACGTGTATGCAGGGGTGCAGCACGGCTTCAACAACGACACCACACCCCGCTACGACGAAGCAGCCGCGAAGCTGGCCTGGGAACGCACCATCGCGTTCTTCAACCGGACGCTTCGCGGCTGAACCAGGGCTGCCTTACGGCAGCCAGGGCCGGGAGACCTGCGTCTCCTGTTCAGTGATGAACTCGAGCAGGGCAGGGACGCCCTTCTCGGTCTGCTCGATGGCACGCTTGATGGCCGGGATGATGTCCTCGACCTTGGTCACGCGCTCGCCATAGCCGCCGAAGGCGCGGGCCATCGCCGCGTAATCGCCGGAGATGTCGGTCGAACGGAACTTCTCGGTGGCGTTTGGCATGATCGGCAGCTCGATCGCCATGCAGAAGTTGTTCAGCAGGATCGACAGGATCGGCAGGCGCTCGCGCACCGCGGTCTCGAAGTCCATGCCGGTGAAGCCGATGGCCGCATCGCCCCACACGTTGATGCACAGCTTGTCCGGATGGACCAGCTTGGCACCCATGGCCAGCGGCAGGCCGTAGCCCAGCTGCGTGGTCTTGCCCCAGCCGATGTACGACAGCGGCTGCGTGGACTTCCAGAACGGCACCAGCTGGTCGCGCGGACTGCCGGCATCGTGGGTGATGATCGTGTTGTCGATGTCGACCGTCTTCTGCAGGTCCCACAGCACGCGGTACGGCGACAGCGGGGTGCCGGTGCTTTCCAGCTTCGGCAGCCACTGCTTCATCCACTCGGCCTCGATGGCCTTGATCTCGGCGGCAACCTGCGACGAATCGCGGTTGGCCGTGACCGTCTTGCGGATCTCGGCAATGACCTGCTTCAGGACCAGCTTGGCATCGCCCACCAGCGCCAGTTCGGACGTCACGGTCTTGTTCAGGTCGACCGGATCGTTGGTGGAATGGATGTAGGTCGGGCCCTTGGGCATCGCGATGGCGAAGCTACTTTCGGTGAACGAGCAGCCAATGCCGAAGATGACGTCAGCGGCGTTCACGAACTGGTGGATCTGGCGGTTGATGCCGTGACCGCCCGAACCCAGCGACAGCGGGTGACGCTCGTTGAAGGTGCTCTTGCCCGGCAGGCTGGTGCTGACCGGCGCGCCCAGCAGCTCGGCGAGTTCCTGCAGTTCGGCATAGGCGTTGGCCCAGTGCACGCCCTGGCCGGCATGGATGACCAGGCGCTTGGCCGCGATCAGCTTGGCGGCAGCCGTGACCACGGCATCCGGGTCGGCGGCCGACTTGTTGCTGTGCACCGGGGTGTAGTCCAGCGGCTCGGGCACTTCATCGTTGAAGGCATCGAGGGGCACTTCGACAACCACCGGCTGCGGGCGGCCGTTGCGCAGCTGCGTGAAGGCGCGGCGCATGACATTGGGGGTCTCGGCACCCAGGAAGATGGGTTCGCAGTGCTTGGAGATACCCTTCATCTGCAACGTGGAGTTGTAGTTGTAGGGCAGGAACATGTTCTTGCGGGCATAGCCTTGCGGCACGACCAGGATCGGGATCGAGTCGGCATAGGCCTGGGCGACACCGCCATAGGCGTTTTCGGCGCCGGGGCCATGCTGCATGCAGAAGGCGCCCATGCTCTTGCCGCGCGTCATGCGCGAGACGGCATCGGCCATGTGCAGGCCGGTACGTTCCTGGCGGACAATGATCGTCCTGATGTTCTTCTTGGCCGCCGCCTCGAGCAGGGCGTTGCGGGGATAGCCGAACAGGTACTCGACACCTTCGCGCTTCAGGATCTCGGCCATTGCGTCATCAGTTTTCACTAAACCATCGCTCCAACAAGGGAAACACAGGGCGCGGATGATACCAATGTTCGCCCGGGCGCTGGGCGCTCTCACGGATTGCGGCAAGCGCTCCGGGGGT
>CANGFJ010000019.1 GCA_947453065.1 Pseudomonadota bacterium | reverse complement strand
CTGGTACACACCCACCCTGCACGGCGAACTGCCGCGCGATGCCGGTGTTGCCGACACGCTGATCGACCTGCTGCATACCGGCCGCAGCAGCCGCTTACCCCAACACCTGCCCGACGGGCCCATGGCAGCGCGCAGCGTCACCGACGACACCCTGCGTGCCATCTATTCCGACAAGCTGGACTGGGCCACGATGACCCCTGCCGAACGACGCGACTATTTCGAGACGCTCAATGCCCCTGTTGCGGCGGGCAGCCTGATCGGGCCTGCGTCATGAGTGCCGTGCGTCCGGTGATCGTTTGGTTCCGGCAGGATCTGCGCCTGGCCGACAACCCGGCCCTGCAGGCCGCCGTGGATAGCGGCGCACCCATCGTGCCGGTGTACCTCTGGAGTCCGGACGAAGAGGGCGGCTGGGCCCCCGGCGCCGCCTCGCGCTGGTGGCTGCATCGCTCACTGGAACAACTCGCGTCGCGCCTGGCCGAACGCGGCTCACGGTTGATCCTTCGCCGCGGCCCCGCCGCCGAGACGCTGAGCCAACTGGCCCGGGAGCTGGGTGCCGAAGCCCTCTACTGGAACCGGCGCTATGAACCTGCCGCCGTGGCGGTCGAGCAGGCCTTGCGCCAGCAACTGCCCGCAGCCGGCATCACCCCGCACAGCTTCCAGTCCGCGCTGCTGTGCGAACCCTGGGCGATGCAGACCAAGACCGGCGGCCCGTACCAGGTCTTCACGCCCTACTGGCGCAGCTTCCTGCAGCAGGTGGTGGTGCCCGCACCCACCGGCTCGCCGACTGCGGTCGCGGCCCCAGCCGCCTGGCCTGCTTCGCTGGCACTGGGTGAGCTTGGCCTGCTGCCGAACATCCCGTGGCATGACTCCCTGGCCAAGCACTGGCAGCCCGGCGAAGTGGCCGGCCGCGAACAGTTGCTGGCCTTTGGCCGCGGTGCGCTCAAGGACTACGACGTCGCGCGCGACCGCCCAGATGTGGCCGGCACCTCACGCCTGGGTCCGCACCTGCATTACGGCGAGGTCTCGCCCCGCCAGGTATGGGCGGCCATCGGCAAAGCCAGCGAGCGCCTGGGTCAGACGCCCGAGCAGTGCACCGCCGGCAAGTACATCGCCGAACTGGTGTGGCGGGAATATGCCGCGCATGTGCTGCATCACTTCCCCACGCTGCCGGACCGGCCCAAGAACGGGCAATTCGCGAAGTTCGAATGGCGCAGCGACCCCAAGGCCTTCACCGCCTGGACGCGTGGCCAGACCGGCCATGCGCTGGTGGATGCCGGCCTGCGCGAGCTGTGGCACACGGGCTGGATGCACAATCGCGTGCGCATGGTCGCCGCCTCGCTGCTGGTCAAGAACCTGCTGCTGCCCTGGCAGGACGGCGAACGCTGGTTCTGGGACACGCTGGTGGATGCGGACCTGGCCAGCAACGCGCTGAACTGGCAGTGGGTCGCCGGCACCGGCCCCGATGCCGCGCCCTTCTTTCGCATTTTCAATCCGGCGACACAGGCCGAGAAGTTCGACCCGGCCGGGGAGTACCGCAAACGCTGGGTGCCCGAAGCCGGCACCCTGCGCTACGTCCAGCCCATCGTCGACCTGAAGACCTCGCGCCAGCGCGCGCTCGATGCCTACCAGGCGACGCGCAGCAGCTAGATCAGCGCCACGTCCGTGTCGGTGACGCTGGCCGCGCCTGCCTTGACCACGCGCGCCAGCCCATAGGCCTCTGGCAACACCTGGTCGACATAGAAGCGCACCGTGCGCAGCTTGGCTTTGTAGAAGCTGGCCTCTTCGCTGCCCGCCTGCAGGGCCTGCGCCGCCACGCCCGCACTGCGGGCCATCAGCGCGCCAGCAATGACCAGGCCACAGAGCTCCAGATAAGGCACCGATACCGCCAGCGCCCGCACCGGCGTCTCGGTCTGCAAATGCAGCAGCCCCTCGGTGACATCCCGCAGCAGCACCAGAGACTCGACCGCCGCGTTCTTGGCCGCTTTAGTGTCCAGGTCGGTGGCGCGCAAGGCATCGAGGTCTGCCATGAGGTCCTTGATGAGCGCGGCCATCGCTGCGCCCCGATCGCGACCCAGCTTGCGACCGATGAGGTCATTGGACTGGATGGCCGTGGTGCCTTCATAGATCGAGGCCACCCGCACATCGCGCAGGAACTGCGCCGCGCCGGTCTCTTCGATGAACCCCATGCCGCCATGCACCTGGATGCCGGTGGAGGTCACCCCGATCGCCGCCTCGGTGCACCAGCCCTTCACGATCGGAATCAGCAGTTCGCCGCGGCTCAGGGCCGCCGCGCGCACGCCTGCATCCGGATCACGGTGTGCAGTATCCAGCGCAATGCCCGCGGTGTAGGCCAGTACGCGCATCGCCTCGATGCGGGCCTTCATCGACAGCAGCATCCGCTTCACATCGGGGTGGTGGATGATCGCCACCGGCCCCGGCGTGAGCTCGCCCGGCGCCTTGCCCTGCAGGCGGTTGCGTGACCAGTCCAGCGCCTGCTGGAAGGCGCGCTCGGACTGCGCCAGCCCCTGGATGCCCACTGACAGGCGGGCGGCGTTCATCATGATGAACATGTGCGCCAGGCCGCTGTTGGGCTCGCCCAGCAGGTAACCGATGGCACCCTGGTCTTCGCCAAACGCCATGACGCAGGTTGGGCTGCCATGCAGGCCCAGCTTGTGTTCGATGGAGATACAGCGCACGTCATTGGGCGCACCCGGCGAGCCATCGGCATTGAGCAGGAACTTGGGCACCAGGAACATCGAGATGCCCCGCGTGCCGGCAGGCGCGCCATCGATGCGGGCAAGCACGAGATGGACAATGTTGTCCGTCATGTCGTGGTCGCCATAGGTGATGAAGATCTTCTGGCCAAAGACGCGGTAGTGCTCGCCCTCGGCCACGGCACGCGTGCGCAGCAACGCCAGGTCCGACCCGGCCTGCGACTCGGTGAGGTTCATCGTGGCCATCCACTCGCCGCTGACGAGCTTGGGCACCACGTGCTCGGTAATGCCCTGAGTGCCCGAGGCGACGATTGCACCCACCGCACCATGGGCCAGCGACGTGCCCAGATAGAGCGCCATGTTCGAGGCAAACATGATCTCTTCGACCGCTGCGTTCAGCAGGTGCGGCATGCCCTGGCCGCCCTCGGCCTCGCCCACCGCCAGCTGCGACCAACCCGACTCGATGTAGCTGGCATACGCCGCCTTGAATCCCTGCGGCACCTGCACGCCCTCGGGCGTCCAGCGGGCGCCTTCGACATCGCCGCTCTGGTTGATCGGCTCGAGGACGCCTTCGCCAAATTTGGCGGCCTCATCCAGGATGCTGTCGGCGAGTTCACCGGAATAGTCGACCGAGGCGAAATAGGCGGACAGGCGGTCATCGCCCAGCAATTCGTGCAGGACGAATCGCATGTCTCTGAGGGGTGCGCGGTACATGAGTATTCCGAGTCGGTAAGTCAGGGGATTGTACGGCCCGCGAGCACCGGCACGATGTGCGCACCGAGAAAATCGACAAACCGTCGCACGGCGGGGGCCTCTGCGCGTTCCGCGGGACTGACAGCCTGCAGGTCCACCGTGTCGGTGACTTCCCAGCCCGGCAACACCTGCACCAGCCGACGCAGGGCCAGCCCGTTGCGACACAAGAACTCGGGCAGCACCCCAATGCCGAGCCCGGCTGCCACGGCAGCATGGAGCGCGGCAGGGTCTTCAGAAGTCAGGCGGGGCACGCAGGGGACCGCCACCACACCGCCGTCTTTAGACAGCCGCAAGGCCGGGCTTGCCTCGCGGGTCGACCACAACAGGGCGTGCGCGCCCAGGTCGCTGGGCGACTGCGGTGACGGCTTGTCGGCGAGATAAGCCGGGGCCGCGCAGAGAATCATGGGGGGCGAGCCCAGGGAACTGCTGACTTCGCCCTCAGACAATCGACCATCGCTACGGACTTCGACGTCAAAGCCACCAGACGCCTCGTCGCCGGCAGTAACGAGACGCAAGGCGACCTCCGGGAAGCGCTCCAGGAATCGGGGAATCAACGGTGCCACCAGCAACCGACCGTAGCCCTGATCCACAGAGACCCGCAGGGCGGCACCGGCCACCAGCGGCAGCAGGGCCGTCCGGGCCGACTCGGCCTCCAGCGCGATGCGCTGGCCGTGCGCCAGCACCGCACGCCCGGCATCGGTCAGGGCAATGCGGCGGGTCGTACGCTCCAGCAGGCGGGCGCCCAGTTCCTGCTCCAGCGCGGCCACGGAGCGGCTGACGCGTACCTTGGGAACGCCCAGTACGCGGGCTGCAGCCGTAAAACCGTTGAGCTCAACGACCTTGGCGAAGATCACCAGGTCATCGGCAATCATTGACTGGGTCATATCTGGATCAATCGCGCCATAAGTTGGCGGGATTGTAGCGCACACCTACCAGCTGTAACGAACCCGGTAGCGCAGCACCGTGCGCCCATCCGCCGCCACCTTCACCGGAAAACGCAGCGTGCGGGCGTCGATCGGCTGCGCGGGCAGGCTGCTGCTGACCAGCTTCCATCCCGCCCAGCGGAACAAGCGCTCGCGCACCTGCACCTCGACGGCCTCGGCCTTGTGGTTGCGCAGCTCGACTTCGATTTCCTCTTCCATCCAGCGGGCTTTCGTATCGATTTCAAACGCGACCTGGCGACGCTCGCCCACCACGTCAAAGGCCGAGCCCAGCTTCACGCGGACCGTCTCGTCCCGGGGCGTATGGCGAATGACGTCTTCACCGATGAACTCCAGCGAGCCATCAGCTGCATCCACGCGCGAGACGCGCAGTCGACCTGCGGGCAAGGGCACCCCGAGTCCGGACGCTTTGTCGTTACGAAACTCCAGGTAGCTGTCCACCTTGGCGCCGCCACCGGCACCCAGGTTGCGATCGGTCAGCGGCTCATTGGACACAAAGCCGGCAAGCCCAGACTCGTAGAGAAACAGCCGTTGCGCCGGCACGCGTCGGGTTGCGTCAAACAGCTCCAGCTGCTTGGTGGAATTGTTGGGCAAGCTGGTACGACGTCCCAGCGTGTACAGGTGGAACTCATCGAAGGCGCGCTCCACGAAGCCCTCGGCACCTGCACCGACGGACTGCGTCGTCATCCGCAGCATGTTCGGTGGCAACGCCACTTCGGCACGATGCACGTCCCCCGCCACCAGCTTCAGCCGCGCATCGGTATAGCCCGCCCCGGACTGGTTGATGATGCTGACCCAGGCTGCCAGGTCGACGTAGCCGCTGTTGGCATCGCGGCCTGCCGTGAAGATCAGGTTGTAGTCGGCCCACCAGGTGATGCCGCCCGTCTGGTAACTCACGCGGGCGCGCTGCTCGCCGGCCTTGCCCGCACTGATGTCCCACAACAGCGTGGGCTGCGTCATCAAGCCACCCGGCAGCTCCGGAAACCGGAGCGCGGCATAGTCACGCACGGCGGTGATGCCACCATCGCCCGCCCTCACCACCAGTCCGTCGGTGGCAGACAGCAGCGTGCCGGCCACCGTGGCCGCACCGCTGCGCTCGATGGTGACGGGCTTGTCCAGGTACTTGTTCAGCAGCTTCTCGGTGCTGACCAGGTCGAACTGGAAGTTCTGCTCCAGCACCCGCGTGGCCGGATCCGTCAGGGAGGTGAACGTGACGGTAGTCGGGTCGATGAGGGCCGCGACATCCGTGAAGCGCAGCGGCGAACGACCCGCCGGCAGCGACACGTCGCGCTCCTGTCGGACCACCGCATAGCCGGGCACGCTGGCCGCCGAAGGCGACCCGCCACCCGGCACCGGCCGGTACTGGTCCGGCGACATGGCGCCTGGCGCTGCGGAACTATAGATCGTGAGCGCCGTGTCCTGGACACCCGCCGCGCCCCCCTGCTGCAACGGCAGGGCTGCGAACACAACCAGACAGGTACAACGCAGTGTAGGTAGGGACATGGTCAGCTCCCGAAAAAAACCACGATACCGCAACGCTCAGCCCTGTCGCAGGATCCCCAGCGGCGGCTGCCGCACGGCACTGCGCGTTGCGCCCCAGCCGGCCCCGCACACCAGCACCAGACCCGTCGCCACGCCGGCCAGCCACAGCAGCGGGTCGGGCGTGTAGGGCACATCGAGCAGTCGCGCGGCCACGAAATAACCCGAGGTCGAGGCCACAGCGGCCGACAGCAGGCCCGCCAGCAGGCCAATGGCGGCGAACTCCACCAGCACGCCCCACATCACCGTGCGGCCCGACGCACCCAGCGTGCGCAGCATGGCGCTTTCATAGCGTCGCTCGTCACGACTGGCCTGCACCGCGGCAAGCAGCACGGTGAGCCCCGCGAACAGCGTAAAGACAAACACGCTCTGCACCGCGAGCACTGCCTTGTCGATGATCGAACGCACCTGTGCCAGCAGGTCTTCCATGTCGAAGACCGAGACGCTCGGGAATCGACGCACCAGTTGCGCAATGGCACGCGCTTCGGTGGGCTTGTACTGCGCGCTGGTCATGTAGGTGCCCGCAGTGGCATCGAGCAGGCCGGGCGGAAAAACCAAAAAGAAATTCGGCTGCAGGCTGTCCCACTTCACATTGCGGAAGCTCGCAATGGTGACCTCATAAGTTTCACCCGCCACATCAAACACCAGCCGATCGCCCAGCTGCAGGCCCAGTGATTCCTGAAAGTCTGTGGCCACCGACACCAGCGGCTTGCCGACATCGTCGGCCGTGAACCAGCGACCTGCCGTGATGCGATTGCCCTCGCCCAGGTCCGCCGACCAGCTGAGGTTCTGCTCACGCTGCGCAAAGCCGGCGCCGCGTGAGCCAACATTGCGTCGCTCCTGCACCGGCTGGCCATTGATGGCGGTCATGCGGGCACGCACCATCGGCAGCATGCGGGTGATGTGCCCGCCGTTCTGTTCGATGAAGGCGCTGAAGGCCTCGCGCTCGTCAGGCGGAATGTTGACGAAGAAATAATTGGGCGCCGTCAGCGGCAGACTCGAGCGCCAGCTGGAGATCAGGTCGCCGCGGATCACGGCCAGCAGCAGCAGGGCCGTGAGCCCCAGCCCAAAGGCGATGATCTGCACGACGCTCTCGGCACGGCGACGCGCCAGGTTCGCCAGGCCATAGCGCCAGGCCACGCCCACGCGCCCCCGCAGGGCACCTGCCATTCGCACCAGGCCAAGGCCGGCCGCACCCAGCAGCAGGATGATTGCCGCCAGCGACAGCGCAAACCACGCCGAGAGCAGCCAGTCACCGGTGACCCAGACGATCAGCAGCACCACGGCGGCCACGGCCGGCCCGAAGGCCAGCACTGCGGCCAACCGAGGCGCACCCGTGTCCCGGCGCAGGATGCGGATTGCCGGCACCTGCGAGAGTTGCACCATCGGCGGCAAGGCGAAGCCAATGAGCAGCAGCACTGCCGTGGCAAAGCCAACGCCCAGCGGTGCAAGGGTCGGCGCCGGCAGGTCGGCGGCAATCAGGCCCTGCAACGCGCCCAGCAGCCACTGCTGCGCGAGGAACCCCACCGCCGACCCCAGCACCGTGGCGACAGCGGCAATGACCAGCAATTGCGAGAGGCTCATCGCCAGCGCGAAGCCCCCCGTGGCCCCCAGCGTCTTGAGCAAGGCCACGATGTCGAGGTGTCGCTGCACGTAACGGCGCGCAGTCATCGCCACAGCCACCGCACACAGCAGCACGCTGGCCAGACTGGCCAGCGAGAGAAACTTCGCAGCGCGCGTGCTGGCGTTACCCACTTCCGGGCTGGCCTCGCGCAAGTCACGTAGGCGCTCACCCGCCTGCTTGTGAGCTGCCAGCCACGCTGCGAAGGCCTGCGAGGGCCGCGCATCGCCCGCATAGAGCGCCGCATAGCTCACGCGGCTGCCGGGCTGAATGAGCTGTGTGGCCGGCAGATCCTGCTCGTTGAGGATGAGGGAGGGCGCAAGATCCACAAAGCCCGAGCCCTGGTCCGGCCGCGACACCAGGACGCGGCCAATCCGGAACGTCACGGTGCCGATGGAAATTGAATCGCCGGGCACTGCTCCCAGCGCAGCCAGCAGGCGGGAGTCCGGCCAGACTTCACCCGCAGCGGGAATATCGCGCGTGGCCGTGGGGGCACCAAACGCACTGGTCGTGACACGCAGGCTACCGCGCAACGGGTAGCCCGCCGACACGGCATACAGGTTCGCCAGCTGGGACACATCGCCATGCAGGACAACCGACAGCATCGACGTGGTGTGACTGGCCTGCAGCCCCTGCGCACGGGCCTCGCTGGCATAGGTCGCGGGGAAGTCGCGCGGCGACTGCAGCCGCAGGTCTGCCGCCAGCACTTCGCTGGCTTGCAGCAGCATGGCACGGTTTACCCGGTCTACCAGGAAGCCCACGCCCGTCAGCGCCGACACGGCCACCGTGAGCGCCAGCAACAGCACGCCCAGTTCGCCGGAGCGCCATTCACGCCCGAGGATGCGCAGACCCAGTGACAGGGCGCGCACGGCGTCAGACCAGCCTGCCGGCACTCATCGACAGCACGCGACCACAGCGTGCCGCCAGACGCGTGTCGTGCGTCACCAGGACCAGCGTCGTGCCCGACTCGGCGTTGAGGTCAAAGAGCAATTGCCAGATCGCCTCGCCCGTTGCGGTGTCGAGATTGCCGGTAGGCTCGTCTGCAAACAACACCGCAGGCCGCGTCACCAGCGCGCGAGCCAGCGCCACGCGCTGCTGCTCACCCCCGGATAACTGCCGCGGATAATGACCCGCCCGTCCCCCCAGACCCACGCGCTCGAGCATGGCCTGCGCAGCCTCGCGCGCATCCGCACGGCCTGCGAGCTCCAGCGGCAGCATGACATTCTCCAGCGCCGTCAGAGACGCCAGCAAGTGGAAGGCCTGGAACACGAAACCCACCCGCTCGGCGCGCACCCGGGCGCGATCGTCTTCGCTGAGGTGGGTGATTTCGGTACCGGCCAGCCACACACGGCCGCTGCTGGGCAGGTCCAGCCCTGCCAGCAGCGCCAGCAACGTGGATTTGCCTGCGCCGGACGCACCAACCAGGGCCACGGTTTCTCCCGCGGCGATCTCCAGTGCCACGTCATCGACAATGGTCAGCGTCCCCTCGGGACTGCTAACCTTCCGCGTGAGATCCGCGGCCTTGAGAACAATATTGCGATCCATCGGGGTAGTGCTGCTTGGCCTTGTTTTCGCGTGTACCGGCGCCTGGGGTGCCAGCGCAGGCAATACTATGCTCGTCTTTGGTGACAGCCTGAGTGCAGGCTATGGCGTCCAGTCCAGCCAGGGCTGGGCGAACCTCCTGCAACAGAAGCTCGCCACAGAAGGGTACGGGCAGCGTGTCGTGAACGCCAGCATCAGCGGCGAGACCACCAGCGGCGGCAAAACACGGCTGCCACGCGCGCTGGCGCAGCATCACCCAGACATCGTCATCCTCGAGCTCGGCGCCAACGACGGCCTGCGCGGACTGCCCCTGGAGGCGACCCGTGCCAACCTGGATGCCATGATCCAGCTCATCCAGAAGGCCGGTGCGCGGCCCCTGCTGGTCGGCATACAGCTGCCACCCAACTACGGCCCTGCCTACACCAGCCGCTTTCGTGACCTTTACGCTGCGCTGGCACGCGAGCGCAAAACCGCTCTTGTGCCCTTCCTGATGGAAGGCGTCGCCCTCGAAGAACGCTACATGCAGGCCGACGGCCTACATCCCAACGCAGCCGGCCAACCCCTGCTGCTCGACACCGTCTGGCGCGCGCTCAAGCCTATGCTGCGCCGTTGACCGCCCACGCTTCAGGTACCGTCATGGAAAAGATCTGGCTCAAGGAATATCCCGCCGGCATACCGGCAGAAATAGACCTCTCACAGTTTTCATCCTTGAAGGCCATGGCCGAAGAGAGCTTCACGCGCTTCGCCAGCCAGGACGCCTACGTCCTCATGGACAAGACCCTCACCTACGCCGACGTCGACCTGATGTCCGCACGCTTCGGTGCCTGGCTGCAACAGCAAGGCTTTGCCAAGGGCGAGCGCGTCGCCATCATGCTGCCCAACCTCCTGCAGTACCCAGTCGTTATGTTCGGTGCGCTGCGCGCTGGCCTGGTGATCGTCAACACCAACCCGCTGTACACGCCGGATGAACTGCGCCACCAACTGATCGACTCCGGTGCCACGGCTATCGTCATTCTCGAGAACTTTTGCCATGTCCTGCAGCGCGTGGTCGCCGACACCTCGGTGCGGCGCGTCATCGTGACTGCCGTGGGAGACCTGCTGGGATTTCCGAGACGCACGCTCGTCAACAGCGTCATCCGCTACGTCAAAAAGCAGGTTCCCGCCTGGCGCATCGACGACGCACTGGCCCTGCGCGACATTCTGCGAGACACAGGCCTGCCTGGCCTGCAGTCCGTCGAAGTCACCCATGACGACATCGCCTTCCTGCAGTACACAGGCGGCACCACCGGCATCTCCAAAGGCGCCATGCTCACCCATGGCAACATGGTGGCCAACGTGCTGCAGGCCCGCGCGTGGTACCAGCAAGTCAAGATAGACCACGCCACTTACATCATTGCACTGCCGCTGTATCACATCTTTTCGCTGACGGCGAACTGCCTGCTGTACATCCTTGTCGGCGGCGTCGGCATCATGATTCCCAATCCCCGCGACTTCACTTCGTTCGTCAAAGAACTCGTGAAGCACCCCCCCAACACACTCGCTGGCGTCAACACGCTCTTCAATGCCCTGATGAACGCACCCGGGTTCTCGCGTATCGATTTCAGCCAGCTCGTTGCAACAGTAGGCGGAGGCATGGCCGTACAAGCCACCGTCGCCGAGCGCTGGCTGGCCCTGACCGGCTGCCCCCTCACCCAGGCCTGGGGCCTCACCGAGACATCCCCCGTCGCCACCGCCAACCGACTGAATGACAAGCATTTCAGCGGCGCCATTGGACTGCCCGTTTCATCGACGGAGATTTCGATACGCGACGACAATGGCAGCGCGCTGGCCATCGGTGAGTCCGGCGAGATTTGCGTTCGCGGCCCCCAAGTCATGCGTGGCTATTGGCGCCGTGATGACGAAACCGAGAAAGTCATGCTGCCCGACGGTTGGCTGCGCACCGGCGATATCGGACGCATGGACGACAAAGGTTATGTCTTCCTGGAGGATCGCAAGAAAGACATGATCAGCGTGTCTGGCTTCAAGGTCTTTCCGAATGAAGTAGAAGCCGTCGCGGCCCGTCACCCTGGCGTATTCGAGGCCGCAGCCGTCGCGGAGCCCGACGAGCGCTCGGGCGAAGTAGTCGCACTGTACGTCGTACGCAAGGATCCTGCGATCACCGCCGAGGACATCGTGGCGTTCATGCGCCAATCACTGACGTCGTATAAGGTGCCGCGGAAGGTCTACTTCCGCGAGGAACTGCCGAAGACGAATGTGGGGAAGATTCTTAGGCGGGCTTTGCGCGGACCCTCGATTTCTTAGTTGGCTGCTTTGTCTTCTCCACATAAGCAAACACGTGAATTCCTGCAGCCAATCCTGACTTTTTCTTCCGGTGGACTCCGCGCTGTCGTCTCGATTCAAGCCAATCATCAACACCAGCCAAAAAAGAGCTGCCATGACCTTGAGAAAAGACCTGGAACGCTCTTAGGTCCTCAATTGGCAGATCAGGAATGTGAGTAAACCTCTCAATGAGGCTGAGCTTGTCCTTGTCCGGAGATGTATTTCTTTGAATAGTCTCAAGAAAACGCACCAGTGACTTCGATGCATGCTCGACCAGAACGGGGTGGAGTGTATTGATTGTTCCTACACGTGCTTCAGGAGCATATAACCCACGTGATACTTTTTTGATCAAGCCAGAAGATTTCATTGCTAGTGCTATCGATCTAGCGGGAACAATTGATCCTTCTGAAAGAGCGAGCGCCTCGACGCTTGGATAGTGACCGTACAGCCGTATCGCTATCGGAAGGGCCTGCTCATCTAACAGGTCTTCGTCGCGGTACCACCTGTGCAGGACCAGAGCACTAACCGTATCAACACCCACGGTATTTGCGATAGCGCCACGTTTTCCCGGAACACTCTTTTTTTCAGTTGCCGGCAGCAGTCTCGCTGCTACTACCGCCTGTATATCCGCTACCGACATGCCCCCTATCAGCAAGAAATCCACAACTGAATGCAGGACCTCTTGAAAGTGGGAACCTGCATCGTTGGCCACTGCGCCAGTTGCGCCACGCTTTTGGGTCTTGTTGATCACTTTTTCTTTGGCTCAAAATTCACACAGATGATTGATATCTTTGTCTTTTCCGTGGGAGGCAACTTTCGATCTTTTGGGCCCGCCTTCATGCCATTCGCAGCGATTTGCGCACTCTCTATAAATTGAGGGAGCGCAATCTTTAGGTGTCTGGCCAAAAGTTTCCTTGAGAGAGGGTGAGGAAGATCGATTTCGCCATTTAGGCTGTCAATCGCTCCGCTTCCAGTAGTTGCTTCGCCAAGACTGCTCAGGACGGGCTGCAACGTAAGCGCTAGTTTATGGACTATTCCCAACTGGGTAGAGACCCCGTTCTCAGCGTTAAGGGTTATATCAGGTCCATTTATCTTGATTAGGCCCAATCTAGACAGCTCTTGTCGGGCAGCCCGCGGAGTCATGTCGCCGCTATAGCGGCGAACCAGCTCGGCAAACGACGGATTACCTCTCCCTGCAACCAATGCAAGGGGGTGTCCCTGCCTATCGGTGAAATCGGGGTCATTGCGCCAACCTTCCACGAGCCTAGACGCCCAGTGCCTGGGTGGCTGTGCAGTGATTGGCAACACTGCTTTCTGGTCTAGTAGTTTTTTTACCTCAACGCGAGTTAGGCCCGTCATTGCAGCGATGGCTGCTTGGTTAAACCTATCGTTTCTAAGCCGGGTTGCATTTGCTGCCGCATCGACAAATGCCAAACGGAAGAGCTCTCCCATTTCAGGCGCGGAAATCCCTGCCCTCAAGAGCAAATCAGAGAAGTCCTTTAGGAGTGCAAGCAACGCTTGCCGGGCAGCTAACTGCTTGTCCGGCGTCAGCTTGCTCCGCCCCCTAGGGACGGCGTTTACAGCAGGTTTTGGCAAAGTAGGCTGTTGATTTTGGCGTGGACACATCGGCTCGCTATTGAACCCAGTTTCCGGTCTGGCTTACAACACGCCGAACTTGCCGAATTTTGACCAATTCTCCGCACCATGAAAAACGCCGCCCGAAGGCGGCGTTTTACTGCGAATTGTGTGATCTTGGCTTAAGCAAGATCAATACGCGGCCCTTATCTAGCACCCGTGCCAATGATACCGCTGGACTTCATCCCGGTGCCGATGATCCCACTGGGCTTTATGCCGGTGCCAATGATCCCACTGGACCGCACCCCGGTCCCGATGATGCCACTGGATTTGGCGCCGGTGCCGATAATTCCGTTGGTACGTACACCAGTTCCAATGATACCGCTGGACCTCATGCCGGTACCAATGATCCCAGTAGATCGTGCTCCGGTACCAATGATTCCGCTGGCAGAAGCGCTACCAGGCACCACCGATGACGAAACGATGCTGAGACTACCACCGCCAATTTGACCTGACGTGGCCGCTACCGCAGCGCTGGAAACGACCAAGGATGCATACAAACCCAAGCCACCAAGGCCGAAGATGATAGCGTTTCTCATTTGCTCGTTCCCTTTCACTTAACCCGGTTGCTGTCTATGGCGAACTTCAAGAAAACCTTGAACTGCGTCGCAATAGACAAATATGTCTGGTCGTTATGTAAGGTAGCGGCGAATCCGAGATATGTCAAAGAGTACTTGGCGGGGATCCTCTTGCCTCCCATAAAAAAAGGCGCCTTCCTGGCGCCTTTTCCCTAAGCTATTGTTTTATTTGAATTCTAGTTGCCAATCTGCGTCGCCAGAGTGGCCCGATCTGCGGGATTCTCAACATAGTGGAACACCGTCACACCTGTCCCGATCGTGGTTTCATCAGGTTCGAAATCGGGACCAGCCCTCTGACCAAGCCAGTCATCGACCTCAGCTAGCATCTGCTGGGCCCTTGCTTTCACATATTCCTCGAACTCGGGAAGCAAGGGCTTCGGTAGCCCCCGGTCAGCAATTACGGACCGCTGAAGCAGCTTTCGCTCAGCCTCCGTACCCATGTTGTGTTCAAGCGTGCGTGCCAAATTAGATATCGTGGCGCCGAAGTATTCGAGGGCTTGTGGAGACAACATATCCGCAATTACGTAAGACCGTGACGTCACCTTCAAATACCGCTCGCCCGACATCACCACCACCCCACTGCGGACCAGGTCATCGAGGACCATCACGGCATCGGCAGTGGCGTCCGCGCGGCGGACCAGCTCGGTGAAGCGCCGGCCAGGCGTGGTATCGAAGTCAATTTCCAGTGGTACGCCGTAAGGCCCGAGGTACCTGGGGTCGGTGTTCCAGATGTGGAGCACCTCCGTGAGCGTGGTCGCGTGGGTGGGCGCTGGTGGTGTGAGCAGCGCCTCGTTGTCGATGTAACGATCAACATCGCGACGGGGAACGCCGGTTGCCAGCGCCACGCGGCTACGGGTCAGGGGGCCTGCCTGGCCCGTGCCATCCCGAACGGCCGACTCGACATAGACACCCTTGATGACTTCGACGAACTCGTCGTGGCGCACGCCGGCACGGATCAAGATCTTGACCAGCGGCCGCAGGACTTTGCGGAATGCGTGAATGAGATGGGCGCGGGCTGTGTCGCTCATAGGGTCCTCAGCTTCGCTCGCTGGGCACGAACATGCGCTCGTGCTCGCCGATGGCATACCGGTCCGTCATGCCGGCCACGTAGTCGGCTACGGCTCGTGCCCTGCCGGTCTTCCCCTCGCGGGCTTCAAGGCTGGCAGCCGCAAGGCGATGCTCGTCTGGCATCAGGTTGATGTCTTCAAAAAAAGCCTGAAAGAGTGCGTGAACCACTTTGCGCGCCTTGAGGGTCATGCGCTGCACGCGGTAGTGGCGATAGAGGTTGTCCCGGAGGAACTGCTTGAGCTCGATGTGTTGCGCGCGGGTCTCTTCACTCATGCCGACCAGATAGCCAGCCTGCAGGCGAACGTCTGCGATAGACGCAGGCGCTGCCGCCTTGACCTGTGCGGTGGTGGTTTGCACGACGTCGACGACGAGATGGTTGATCATACGGCGCACCGTCTCATGCACCAGTCGGCGACCCTGTAGCGCAGGATATTTGCTCTGTACGGCTTCAAGCTGCATGCGCACGAGCGTGACTTCACGCAGCTGTTCGAGCGTTAGCAAACCCGCGCGGATGCCGTCATCCACATCGTGGTTGTTGTAGGCGATCTCATCGGCGAGATTGGCCAGCTGTGCCTCAAGACTGGGTTGTTGCCGATTGATAAAGCGCAGCCCGATGTCGCCGAGCGTGCGAGCGTTGTTCAGCGAACAATGCTTCAGGATGCCTTCGCGACATTCAAAGGTGAGGTTAAGCCCGACGAACTCGGCATAACGCTCTTCCAGCTCGTCGACCACGCGCAATGACTGCAGGTTGTGCTCAAAGCCACCGTATTCGCGCATGCAGTCGTTGAGCGCGTCCTGGCCCGCATGGCCGAACGGCGTGTGGCCGAGGTCGTGCGCGAGGCAGATGGCTTCGGTCAGGGACTCATTCAGGTTGAGCGCGCGCGCAATGGAGCGGGCGATCTGGGCCACTTCCATGGAGTGGGTCAGGCGGGTGCGATACAGGTCGCCTTCGTGATTGACGAAGACCTGCGTCTTGTAGACCAGGCGTCGGAAGGCGTTGGAATGCACGATGCGATCGCGATCGCGCTGGAACTCGGTGCGGTAGTCCGGCGGCGGCTCCGGATGACGGCGGCCCTGGGTTTGCCCGTCCTGGGCAGCGTATGGCGCCAATGCGGCGCTGTGGTTGGCCGCAGTCATGGCTTAGTCGAAGTACTCGGTGAGGGTGGCGGCCAGGGCGTCGTCTGGATAGTCGGCGGTAAACCGCGCACGGCCCAGGGCTTCGAGCAGCACGAGGCGTATGCGTCCGGCGCGCACTTTTTTGTCGACGCCCATCAGCTGCATGGCCCGGGATGCAGTCATGCGTGGCGGGTCGATGGCCAGGCCAGCACGCTGCAACAGCAGGCGCACGCGCTGCACGTCACTGGCGGGCAGCAGGCCAAGGCGCGACGACATGTCTGCGGCGATGAGCATGCCTGCCGCAACCGCCTCACCGTGGAGCCACTCGGTGTAGCCGGTGGCAGTCTCGATGGCATGACCGAAGGTGTGCCCGAAATTGAGCAGCGCGCGCTCGCCCTGCTCGTGTTCATCGCGCAGCACGACCTGGGCTTTGAGTTCGCAGGAGCGGTAGATGGCATGGGCCAAGGCTGCAGCGTCGAGCGCAAGCAAGTCGTCGAGGTGTTGTTCGAGCCAGCCGAGGAAGGCGACATCAAACACCAGGGCGTACTTGATGACTTCGGCAAGCCCGGCTCGCAGTTCGCGCGCGGGCAGGGTGCGTAGCGTTGCCGTGTCGGAAATGACGACGCGCGGCTGATGGAACGCACCGATGAGGTTCTTGCCGCCCGGATGGTTAACGCCCGTTTTGCCGCCGACGGAGGAGTCGACCTGGGAGAGCAGCGTGGTGGGCAGCTGCGCGAAGGCGACGCCGCGCTGATAGCAGGCCGCCGAAAAGCCGGCCAGATCGCCCACGACGCCGCCACCCAGCGCGATGACGAGGCTATCGCGACCGAAGCGGTTGGCGACCAGGACGTCGAGCACACGCGACACGTTATCCAGCGTCTTGTGCTGCTCGCCGTCAGGCAGGCGCACGTCCACGACACGACGGTCTTGCAGTGCATCGCGCACGCGGTCGGCGTAGAGCGGTGCGACGGTGGTGTTCGACACCAGCAGGATGTCTTGCGCACTGATGGAGGCCGGCAAGGTTTTGCCGTCAGACAGCAGCGACTCTCCGATCAGGATCGGATAAGCGCGCTCACCCAGGGCAACTTCAAGCTTCAGCACGGTGTCGGGGGGTCTCTGGAAACGCGGGGGTACAGGTTCAAGTATAAGGCCGGCCAGCGCGGCTCAGGCTTCTTCCAACTGGGGGATCGGGCCCTCGTGGCCACGGACCTCGCGCAGGATGTGCTCGGCGACCTTGGCCACCCGGCGGTGGTTAGTCGACACCACGTAGTCGGCCATCCCAAGGTAAAACGGCTCGCGGTCGATGCGCAGCCGGCGAAGTCGTTCGGCCAGGTCACCATCGCGAAGCAGGGGCCGCCCGCGCCCGGTGCCAACGCGCTGCAGTTGCTGTGGCAGGGAGGTGTCGAGGTAGACCACGGTGCCGCTTTCGGTGAGGCGCTGGCGGTTCTCGGCCATCAGGATGGCGCCACCGCCGGTGGCCAGCACGATGGGCTCGAGTTGGGTGATGGCCTCGATGGCTTCGCGCTCACGCTCGCGGAAACCCGCCTCGCCTTCCTGCTCGAAGATATAAGGGATATCTACGCCGGCACGGCGCACGACCTCGGCATCGCTGTCGTAGAACGGCACATTGAGCAAACGGGCCAACTGGCGACCGACTGCCGTCTTGCCAGAGCCCATAGAGCCAATGAGATAGAGATTGCGTTTGCCGATCATGGTTCTGAAATGACGCGGCCGCCCCGGAGGGCGGCCGCGGCTACTTGCTTACGAATCCAGCCTCAAAGCGTGTCGGTACAGTTGGCGCTGCTGCCAAACGGACTGACAATCCCAGGCGGAGCCACGTTGGCATCGCCGAAGTCGGCACTCGACCCGGGCAACAGGAAATTGCTATCGCGGCGGTATTCCGTGCCACCCACCGTCACATTGGCACGCAACGTCACGTTCAGGTAAGCCGCGTATTCCTGAGGGTAGTAGACGTCAACCAACGCAAATCCGTTGGGGTCAGTCGTAACTACCGCAAGCGGTAGAAGCGCAATGTTTCCGGCCTCAAGGAGCCCGCTTGCGTTCAAGTCCTCGCCCGCATCCAGAATACCGTTACGGTTGGCGTCTTCATTGGCGCAGGTCGCGCTCACTGAGGTGGTCCAGCTGCCACCACTAACGGTCGGCGCAACACGGACACCCTTGCGGTAGGCCTGCGATATCAGGCTGACGTTAACGGCTGTGTTGGCCACTCCGACGCCATTCGCATCGGTCACCTGCACCACGAACTGGATCTTGTACTGGGCTGCCGATGTCGAATTGTTCGGTTCCTCGATGGAATTGCCGGTGCCAAGCGACACAAACAAGGCGCGGCGCCCCACGGTGATCGCAACGGTGTTGGTGAGGGCACCCGACGCGCCCTGCACAGAGCCAGTGATTTGCACACCCTCAAATGCGCTCGTTGCCGAGCTTGCAGTGTAGATCGTCTGGGCCCTACCCAAGCTGTCTGTCACGGCACTGGCAATAGATAGCGTACCGCCGGTGACGTCAGTCAGATTGAAGGTCACCGTCTTGTTCTTGACCAGGTTGTTGTTGGCGTCCCTGACTACGGCAGTGATATTGGTGGACTGACTCGGCCCAATCGACTGGGCATCAGGCTGCAACACAATCAAATTCGCCGTTTGGGCCACGAACTCAATCGTGCGCTGCGCCGAGATGGATGCCGCCGAGGCTGTGATCGACGCACCACCGGCGTTGTTGGACGAAATCGTCGTCGTCGCCACACCACTTGCGTTGGTCAGCGCTGTCGCAACGATGACGCCACGCGTCGTCGCAAACGTGACCGTCTGACCCGCCACCTGCGGCACGCCGTTCACGAGCCATGTCACAGACACGTTCTGCGTGGCTCCCAGCAAGACTTCAGCGGAAGCCGTGGGCGTCGTGAAGAGCAAGCTGTCGGACGCAACGCTGACGTTCAGGGTGCTGGTCAACCCAAGGCCCGTGACCGTAATCGTGTCGGTGGCCAGCGCGGCAGGTGTCAACTGGAACGTCGCGCGGCCCAGGGCGTTGGTCGTCAACGTCGTCGCAGATAGCACGTTGCCGACCGATGACGCCACAGTCAGCGATTTACCCACCACGGGGTTGTTGCCTGCATCGACCAGGGAGACTGTATAGGTGCCTGCCTGCGCGAACGTCAGTGCGGTTGGTCCCTGGATATTCAGGCTACTACCGACGACGTCAGCCGTTACCTGCGCGCTGACACCACCGGCCGTCGCCGTGACCGTGATGGTGCGCTGGGTCGGATCACTGGCAGGTGACAAGGTTGCCTTGGCCAACCCGCCAACGTCGGTTACGCCCTGAGTGACCTGCAGGCCACCCGAACTGGCAACGAACGTTACCGGCACATTGGCGAGGAACTCATTGTTGGCGTTACGCACGTACACACGGATCTCTGCCGGCGCCGAGCCGTCGGAGAGGATGTTCGGCGAACTGGTGGTTGCAGCGAGGGTGTACGAACCGCCGACTGCCACGTTCACGCTGCTGCTGATGCTGGCAGCCGTTGCCGTCACCACAATGGTGCGTGGCGTGCTGTTGCCGACCGTAGACAGCGTGGCAGTGGCGATGCCGCTGGCATCGGTAGTCGCCTGCGTGACGGCCAGTTGACCGCTGCCGGCGGAGAATGCCACTGGCACGCCGGCCAGAGCCTGGTTCCGCGTATTCACCACGAGGACCCGGATCAGCGCGGTGGCCGAGGCATCGGTCGGAATGGTCGTGACATTGGTCGTGATGATGACTCCGCTGACCACAGACTGGCCATCACCCTGCACCTGAATGGTTGCCTGACCTGACACACCTGCGGCCGTTGCCGTGATCACGACGGCACGGGTATTTGTGCTGCCCAGCGGCGAGAACGTAGCCGTTGCAATGCCGTTGGCATCGGTGATGGCGGTGACTACCGTCAGCTGCCCGCTCTCTAGCGGGTTGGTGGCCACGGCGCTGAAGGCCACAGGCACCCCTGCGATAGTGACGTTATTGGCATTCACGACGCGGACACTGATCGTGGAGGTGACCGATCCGTCCGTTGGCACGCTGGTGGCGCTGGCCGTGACCAGCGTTCGTGCAACAGTCGACTGCCCGTCACCCTGAACGACAACCGTCGTGCCGCCGGTGATGCCCGCTGCGATGGCGCTGACGACAATGGACCGTGCGGTGTTGTTGCCTACCGTGGAGAGCGTCGCGGTCGCGAGGCCGCCGGCATCGGTGACGGCGGTGATGACCGTTAGTTGGCCGCTATCGGCCGTAAAGGACACCGGCACACCGACCACCACCACACCATTTGCGTCCACAACCCGGACACTGATGGCGGCGGTGACCGATCCGTCCTTCGGAATGCTTGAGACGTCGCTGGTGACCGTGACGACGGCCACCTTGCTGACGACCGGCACGACTACCGTGCCGAGCTGGCCGCCGGCAGTTGCTGTGACCGTGATGTTGCGCACGGTGGCGGTGCCTACCGTGGACAGCGTGGCCGTGGCCACGCCCGTTGCATCGGTTGTTGCCTGCGTGACGGTGACCTGTCCGTTGTTGTCGGCGGAGAAGGTGACCGATACACCCGCTACGGCCTGGTTGTTGGCATTGGTGACCAGGGCGCGAATGGGCGCCGTGGCCGAGGCGTCGGTGGGAATGCTCACAACGCTACTGCTGACGGTGACCCGCGTCACCTTGGCGACGGCGTCGACGTTGACGGCGTTACTGGCGATGCCATTGGCGGTGGCCGTGACCACGATGGTGCGCGCCACAGTGCTGCCGGCAGCCGAGACGCTGGCCTTCGCGACGCCGGTCGCATCCGTGACGGCCTGCGTGACCGTCAGGTCGCCCGTGGGGGCAGCAAAACTCACCGTGACGCCGGACAGCGGCTGGTTGCTGGCATTACGAACCAGCGCGGTCAGCTGCGCGCTTCCCGAACCGTCGGTCGGAATACTCGAGACGCTGCTGGTTACGGTGACGGAAGACACCGGATTGAGGACGTTTACAGCGGTCGAACCTGATTGACCAGCAGCCGTCGCCGTCACGGTAATGGCTCGTGCCGTGGCATTGCCAACCGTGGACAACGTAGCCGTCGCGACGCCGGTTGCGTCCGTCGTGCCCTGCGTGACCGTGATCTGGCCGCTGCTGGCTGCAAACGCAACGGGCACGTTGGCGACGGCCTGGTTGCTGCCATTGACGACAACCGCACGAATGGTGGTGGTGCCGTCGGGCGCCAGAGTAGCCGCCGCGCTGGTGACGGTCACAGCGCTGACCGGACTGATTACGCCAATCTGCAGCGTGCCGCTCTGGCCGCCTGCGGTCGCGGTAACGGTGATCGTGCGTGAAGCCGTGTTACCACCCGTCGACAAGGTCGCTGTAGCGATACCCGCTGCATCGGTGAGCGCCTGGGTGACGACAACCTGGCCGTTATTGTTGGCAGCGAACACCACCGTGACGCCGGCAAGGGGCGCATTGCTGGCATTGACCACCAGGGCGCGGACGGGCGCGACCACAGAGCCGTCGGTCGGAATGCTGGCCGCCGTGCTGGTGACCGTAACCGAGGCAACCGGGCTGACCACGTTGACGGTCGCCGTGCCACTCTGACCACCGGCTGTCGCGGTGACGGTAATGGCGCGGACAGCCGTATTACCCACAGTGGAAAGGGTCGCAGTTGCCAAGCCGTTGGCATCCGTCACTGCCTGCGTCACCGCCAGATCGCCGCTGCTAGCGGCGAAGGTAACCGTAATGCCAGCCAACAACTGATTGTCAGCGCTGCGCACGACGGCACGGATGGGTGCGGTGGCGGTGCCGTCGGTGGGAATGCTGGTTACCGTACTCACAACAGACACCGAACCGACCGGACTGGCCACGGCAACCTGTGCCGTGCCGCTCTGCCCGCCGGCCGTCGCCGTGACCGTGATCGTGCGCGGCGTGGCGTTGCCGCCTGTCGCGAGGGTCGCCTTGGCCACACCCGAGACGTCGGTGACCGCCTGCGTGACGGTCAGGTCCCCCGCGGGGGCTGCGAAACTCACCGTAATGCCCGAGAGCGGCTGATTGCTGGCGTTGCGCACGACAGCGCTCATCTGCGCGGTAGCAGAGCCATCGGTCACGATGCTGGAGACGTTGCTGCTTACCGTCACCGAGGCGACGGGGCTGACCACGGCGACCTGCGCCGTGCCGCTCTGGGCCGCGGCAGTGGCCGTCACAGTGATCGTACGCGGGGTGCTGTCACCGACGGTCGAGAGCGTGGCGGTGGCCACACCGGTGCTGTCGGTCGTGGCCTGCGTCACCGTGATCTGGCCACTGCTGGCAGCGAAGGAAACGGGCACGCCGGCAATGGCCGCATTGCTGGCGTTGACGACGAGGACGCGGATCGCCGCGGTCGTGGAGCCATCTGCTGAAATGCTCGGCACGGCGCTGGTCACGGTGACCTTGGAAACCGTGGACTGACTTGTACCTGACACCGCGACAGTGACGCTACCGCTGATACCGGCAGCCGTGGCCGTAACGGTAATGGTCCTGGGGGTTGAGTTGTTGGCAGTTGACAGGGTAGCCGTGGCTACGCCGGTTGCATCTGTCGTTGCCTGCGTAACCGCAAGACCGCCAGAGTCTGCCGAAAAGGCTACGGGCACTCCCACCACGACCTGGTTGCTGGCATTGCGCACCAGAACGCGGATCTGTGATGTCGTGGAACCATCAGTTGCAATGCTGGCTACGCTGCTGGTTGCAGTCACCGAGCTGACGGCGTTGGCGACTGCCACCTGGACCGTGCCGGTCTGGCCGCTGGCGCTGGCTGTGACGGTAATTGTTCGCGGTGTGCTGTTGCCCACTGTTGAAAGGGTCGCAGTTGCCAAGCCGTTGGCATCCGTCACTGCCTGCGTCACCGCCAGATCGCCGCTGCTAGCGGCGAAGGTAACCGTAATGCCAGCCAACAACTGATTGT